>NZ_CP030040.1:323928-647857 GCF_003260995.1 Acetobacterium sp. KB-1 | reverse complement strand
AGATATGCAACGGGTTTTAAATGAGTCGGTTAAAAATACCATTACTTTTGATTTTAAGACGGCGACGACCGCTCATAACAAGGGAATTCCGATTGTTTTGGACGCGCCAAAATCAGAAGTCGGCAAAGATCTTAAAAAACTTGCTAATTATGTCGTTAATACCATTGACCATCGGGTCAGTTAATAAGAATCAATAGATGAGGTAAAAAATGGGACTTTTGGAAAGAATGGAACAACAACGGCTGGGAGAAAAAGACAAGGCCCAGGAAGAAGGAAAACAGGAAGTTTTTCATGTTGACATTCATCAGGATCTGAAGAACAGAGTTCATCAGGAAGTGATTAATGAAATCAACAGTAACAAGGTTGAAAAGGTCGGCAAAGAAAATGCCATTGAAATATTAAGAATCCTGGAAAATGTCATGACCGTTGAAGCGGAGAATGTCAACCGGCTCGATCGCAGCCGCATTACGGAAGAATTACTTAATGAGATTATTGGTTATGGCCCGCTTGAGGTTCTTTTAAATGATCCTGACATTACCGAAATTATGGTTAACGGATATAATCGGGTGTACATTGAAAAAAATGGTAAGATTCAGCTTTCTCAGGTCGTTTTTAAAGACAATCAGCATGTTATGAATGTCATTGACCGGATTGTCTCGTCGGTGGGCCGGCACATTGATGAATCAAGCCCGATGGTAGATGCCCGGCTGCAAGACGGTTCCCGGGTAAATGTGGTGATTCCGCCGCTTTCGTTGGTGGGACCAGTCATCACAATTCGAAAATTCTCAAAAAAACCGATCACCACCGATCAATTGCTGGGTTATGGTTCGATCTCAAAAAAAATGTTATCGTTTTTGGAAGCCTGTGTCAAAGGCAAACTGAATATCATTGTTTCGGGCGGAACCGGCAGCGGGAAAACAACGATGCTGAATGTTCTATCCAGTTTTATCCCTGATAACGAACGGATTATCACCATTGAAGACTCGGCTGAACTGCGGTTGATCCAGGATCATGTCATCACGCTAGAAAGCCGCCCCTCCAACCTGGAAGGAAGAGGCAAGATATCGATTCGGGAATTGGTTGTTAATGCCCTCCGAATGCGGCCGGACCGAATCATTGTTGGGGAAGTCCGATCAGCGGAAACAATTGATATGCTTCAGGCTATGAACACCGGGCATGATGGTTCCCTGACCACGATCCATGCGAACACCCCGCGGGATTCGCTGTCGCGTATTGAGACCATGGTTTTAATGTCAGGAATGGATCTGCCCTTACGGGCAATCCGGGATCAGACAACCTCGGCCATTGACATCATTATCCAGCAATCGCGGCTCCGCGATGGAACCCGAAAGGTAGTCAATATTACCGAAGTCACTGGATTAGAGGGGGATGTAATTGTCATGCAGGACATTTTCAGCTATGAAATGACAGGACAATTGGACACCGATGGAAAATTTAAGGGCCGGTTTAAGAGCATGGGAATAAAACCCCGATGCTTAGAAAAAATTGCTCACAATGGTGTCATGATCAACGATGACTGGTTTATTGAATAAAGAAACGTTAACGAGGTAATACAATGAATGCGATAATAGTCACCTTGCTAATTATGATCACAATTTTCTTTCTGGTATTGCTGTTACTGTACGCCATATCTGCCGATCAGCGTCAGATGCAAAAGCGATTTGAGGCAATGACAAGCGAGGGAAATTCAGATTTAGAAAATTTGAAAAAAGTTAAAAGAAATCGCGACAAGTCCAAACACAAGGTTCTTAAAAAACTGGGAAACGACTTGTCGATGTCGGGAATTCTGATCAGGCCATCAGAATTTCTGCTATTCTGGCTTGTCTTGACCGTTGTTCCCTCAACCCTGCTGTTTATGCTGGGTGCTAATATCATTTTTGTAATTATCGTATTGGTTTTTGGATTATTAGCCCCACCCTTATATGTCAACAAAAAAAGAGCGAAACGGGTCGAATTGTTTGAACAGCAGCTAATTGATGCCATCAGCATTATGAGCAGTTGTTTGAAGGCCGGACTCACTTTTCAACAGGCCCTGGTCAGTATTTCAACGGAAATGCCAAATCCGATTTCGGAAGAATTTGGCCGGGTTGTCAAGGAATTAAAGTTGGGAAGCTCGATTGAAACCGCTTTAACCCGGCTGTCAGATAAAATAGGCAGCCAGAACTTTATGATGATTGTTTCAGCGATTCTTATTCAGCGCCAAACCGGGGGTAATCTTTCGGAAATCTTGACAAATATTTCGGGTACCATCAAGGAGCGGTTTAAAATAAAAAATGAGATAAAAGTACTGACTGCCACAGCCAGAACCTCCGGTCTTGTGGTTGGCTTAATGCCGGTGGTGATTATTCTGGTCTTTATGCTTTTCAATCCTGATTATGTGACCATATTCTTTGAATCCAATCTTGGTATCGCGATGGTTATCGTTGCCATGGTTCTGGAGCTGATCGGGTACCTGTTAATCCGAAAAATTGTCAATATCAAATTCTAAGCATTAAGTCAAATGATAAAATTATGATTGAAATGAGGTGGCATTCAATGATGTTTTTAGCAATAAGCGTTTCGGCCCTGCTTTTTGTGCTGATTCTGATTATTTTTTATAATAAAGCAAGCATCGCTGATACCAAAAAGAAAAGACTAAATTCGATTAAAAAAAGAACTAAAAATGATTTCGATGATGAGTTTGAGAAGCCTTTTTTTCAACGGGTTATTCTGCCGGTCTATCAATCGCTAATCAAGAAAATATCATCACTATTTCCCCAAAAAAGCGGTGCAACTAATAAAAAAACGGAAACAAACCTGAAGCTTGCCGGTTTGCAACTTGCCGTTAATGAATATAATGCCATTCGGATTGTCGTTTTTGGAGGCTTTTTTATTGGGGCGTTTATTGTGACCTTATTTACCCGCTGGAATATCGCAAACGAATTGTTATTTGTTTTTGTTAGTATGCTGTTAGGGGTCGTTTTACCGGTGATTTTTTTAAAACTCAAAATTAAGAAACGTCAAGGTGCCATTTCTAACGAATTACCGGATATAATGGATATTTTATGTGTCACCATGGAAGCTGGGCTGGGTTTTGATTCAGCCTTAATTAAAATTGGTGAACGTTTAAGTGGGGTACTGGTGGTGGAGTTAAATATTGTCCATACCGAAATCAACTTTGGAAAGCCGCGAAAAGATGCGCTAAAGAGTCTGGCTGATCGTAATTCGGTTGAAGAATTAAAGACCTTTGTGGGCTCAATTATTCAGGCTGAACAATTAGGGATCCCGATTAATCATGTACTCAAGGCCCAGTCGGAAGAATTGCGGATAAAAAGAAGGCAACGCGCCGAAGAAAAAGCAATGAAAGCACCGGTAAAAATGATGATTCCACTGGTATTTTTCGTGCTCCCGGTTTTGTTTATCGTTCTTTTGGGACCTACGATTTTACAGCTTGTTAAACAGTTTGCTTAAAGGGTATAATAGATGAAAAATTGTAGCATTTTAAATAATGATAAGGTGTTATGTGATGAGGTGAAAGTAGCGGATCGTTTTATTACCCGATTGATCGGTTTATTAAGAACAGCGGGATTGGCTGAAAACCAGGGACTGCTACTAAAAAAATGCAATCAGGTTCATACCTTTGGAATGAAATTTCCGATTGATGTGATATTTCTGTCAAAGGACGGAGATATACTGCATATGGAACAGGAAATGAACCCGGGAAAAGTTAGTCCCCATATCAAAAAAGCATATTGGATCTTGGAGCTGAAGTCTGGTTCCTGTAAGCACTATTCATTAGAAATCAATCAGCGTCTCGTTGTCAAACAGTAATTTAGAAAGGTATGATGAATCATGGCAAAAAAATCCGAACAACTAACCTTAGATGAACTCAGAGATAAGTCCGTAAAATCGAAAACTAAATTATCTTTTGGAAAAGAAATGGGCGGATACAATAAGAAGCAAGTAACGGAGTATATTGACAATTTAAGTGAAAATTTAAGCAGTGCTGAGGAATCCTTCAATAATCGGCTTGAAGAATATGCAGCCATGATAACGATGTTAAAACAGGAGCGTGATCAATATGGCGAAATGTATAATCTCTGCAAAAGTTCAAAAAGTGAAATGTCAAATCAGATTGACGAACTAAAAAGAGAAAATGTGGAATTGAGTCAGTTAATCAGTGAACTGAGCGTCAATCAAAACCCGCAGCAATCTGAACCTTTCAATACAGATCCCAGAGAATCACAAAAGCAACTTGAGGAATACCTAAGTTATGAACAGGAAAGCCAGGAAATGAAGGCTCAATTAGATCAATTGAAAACAATGGTGCGTGAGTTGAATAATGAGCTTGAAACTTATGTAAAAGAAAATCTGACTGGGAATGATTTGGGAAGCGCTTTTGTTGAGCAAAAACAGGAAGCTAAATCTATCTTACAAAGTCAGTACGACGATATTCTTCGGGAGAGAAGTGTACTAATGACTGAAAACAATCATTTAGTAGCAGAGAAAAATAAACTGGCTGATACGGTAGATGCTTTAAATGAGCACATAAAAACTGCCAGTCAGAAATGTGCAGCTAGAATTCAGGCATTAAATTCAAATGAATTTATAAAAAATCACCGGGAAAACCTCGTTCAGTTGACACTAAATATGAATAATTCATTGCAGCTGATCAAAGCTGAAGAAGATGATCTGGAAACGCTTAATAAGTTTATGCTAGACGAGAATAATCAGGTACTAAAATAAAAATATACAGGTGTGATTAAATAATTGCTTGGTATAGAATCAAATTAAAATTTAGGAATATAAATAACCGCTTCTGCTTGATTTGTCGCTGATTCTGTATTAGTATGGTGTCAACGCTAAAAAAAGGAGTTGAAGTAATGAGTTTTGAAATTGTAACGGACTCTTCTGCTAATTTGCCAGATGAATTAATCAATCAATATAACCTGCATATATTATCCCTTTTATACCGAATCGGTGAAGAAGAATATGAGAGTTACGTTAAAGGGCAACGAACGGACTTAACGGATTTTTATAAACGGATGAGAAATAAAGAAGTCATCACAACCTCTTGCATGAGTTCAGGCACCTGTCGCGATTTATTTGAGCGTATTCTCAGCCAAGGTAGCGATCTTCTTTATATCGGGTTTTCATCTGCCCTCAGTGCAACCTATCAAACTGGTAGTCAGGTGCTGGAGGAAATGAAAAAAGAGTATCCGAATGCTAAAATTTTGTCGGTCGATACCCTGGGTGCATCCCTTGGTGAGGGCCTGTTAGTAACCCATGCCGCAAAACTTCGAGAAGACGGACAGTCAATTGATTCGGTTTATAATTGGCTCATTGAGAACCGATTGCATCTTTGTCACTGGTTTACTGTGGACGATTTATTTTTTTTGATGCGTGGGGGACGAGTGTCAGCCTCAAGTGCAATCATGGGGACGGTGCTCAGCATTAAACCGGTCATGCACATGGATGATTATGGTCGCTTGATTCCGATATCTAAGGTACGGGGCCGAAAGAATTCTCTTCGTGTGCTTTTGGAACAGATGGAAAAAACCGCCATTGATCCCAAAAGACAGACCATTTATATTTCTCACGGGGATTGTCTGGAAGATGCCCTCTATCTGGCTGATAAAATAAAACAGAAATTTGGTACAGAAGATATTCTGGTTCACCTGATTGAACCAGTCATTGGTGCCCATTGCGGCCCGGGGACAGTCGCCCTGTTTTTTATTGGTACCGAACGATAAGATCATTTACCGATTGAAACAAACCAACAGCCTGATGTTTACATCAGGTTTTATTTTACAATCAAAGTGCTTTCAATGATCAAAATATAAAAAATCGTTTAACCAACTCCAAAAAGGTTATAAAGATAATAAAGTTATTTGCGTGGTGGATTATTTTTTAATTATGGAGGGTTGATATGTTTGATAAAATAATTGTTGTTTCTGAGGTTTCTAATGCATCTTCAGAAATGGTGGAGTTTATTCGAAGTTTGAGGTCTCTTGGTGCAAAGGAATGTTTGCTCTTACAATGTTTTAACCCTCAGGATGTTGACGCCGGTGTTAATTCCTATTTAAGATCGATCTTTGATGAAAATCTAAAGCAACAATCAGCGATTTTAATTGAACAGGGATTTACCGTTAAAACACAGATTATTTCCGGTAATATCAAGCATGAAATCAATCAGATTGCGGAGGAAGATCAATATTCTTTGATCGTTGTTGGTGCCGAGAAGCACTCAATTGTCAGTTCCCTGTTTTTGGGGGGAATTGCGTATAATATTTTATATGGTGCCGTAAAGCCAATTTTGGTCATTCGTGATAATAATGGAAAGCAAACACCGGAGGACAATTTTAACCTGATACGCCATGTTTTGTTTCCCACAGATTTTTCTAAAAATGCCGATGTCGCATTTGAACAAGTCAAGGAGATGGTAAGAAACGGTCTTAAAAAAGTAACGATATTCCATATCCAAGATGAATCGAAAATTAACCCCTATCTTTTGCATCGCTTGGTTGAGTTTAACGAAATTGATCATGATCGTCTTCAAAAGCTTAAGGATGAGCTGTTGACGCTGAATAACGTTAGCGTTGATATACAAATACGTTTCGGATCCCCTACTTCAGAAATCATTAAACTACTCAATGAAGAAAAAATTCCTTTGATCGTTATGGGAACTCAGGGACGGGGGTTTATCAAAGAGATATTTTTAGGCAGTGTCAGTCATAATATCGTCCGTCACGCCTCAGCGTCCGTCCTTTTAATACCAGGAAATCGGGAATGATAAATGCGATAATAAAATAACAAAACGAATAAACAGTTGGGCTCATCCACTAAACAGGAATCCATCTGTTAATTTGTTTGAATAAATAATACTTGAATTTTCATACGTTGCCAAATATAATGAAAGACAAAGTTTATACTACAGGAGGAATAAATGAAAAGAAAAAGTTATGTACTGATTGCAATTGTATTAGGAATTTCACTGTTTTTATCGGGATGTGGAAGTAACTCTGCCAACACTGAAGATCCATTGGCTGATGGGGTTTTGACCGCCGGAACAAACGATATGTATTTACCCCTGGAGTTCCGAGATGAAAATAATGAGCTTGTCGGCTTCGATATTGACCTGGGCCAAGCTTTAGCTGATGAACTTGGGGTCGAAATCGAGTGGATTCCAACTGCATGGGATGGAATTTTCAATGGTCTTAATGCAAACCAGTATGACATTGTTTTATCGGGGACCAGTATTACTGACGAACGACTAGCGGGATTTAATATGACCGACCCTTATCTTACCAATGGGATTGTAATTGTATCACGCAAGGATGCAACCCCAGCTGAAACGCCAAAAGATTTGGCCGGAAAAACGGTTGGTGTTCAAATTGAAACCACTGCCGATTATGCGGCCGAAGCTTTAAAAACCCAGGAAAATGTAGAATATACTGTGAATAAATATGATGCGATGCTTGATGCCTTCGCTGCTCTTGAAGGAAAACAGATTGATAATATTATGACAGATATTAGTGTTGCTCAGTTTTACACCACTTTAAAACCTGAGATCTACGCTATTTCCTCTGATGTTTTGTCAAATGAACCAATCGGTATTACTGTTCGAAAAGCGGATACTGCATTCAACGAACAATTAAACACAGCTTTAGACACCTTAAGACAAAATGGAAAACTAACTGAGATATCAATGAAATGGTTTGGAGAAGATGTTACTAAGAACATTGATACAAATTTAAAAGTGATTGAGTAATCAAAAAAATTAAACTTTAGAACCCGGCGCTGAGATCTGATCTCCAGTGCCGTTTTTTGTTTGTTAAGGGTTTTATTTGTCATCATAATTGTGGTAGTATAAAGAATAACTAATTTGAAGGGAAATGTGAGTCGTGGAAGATTTAATTTATTGGCTATGGTTTATGGGTGTTGAAAAACTGTCTATCAAACAAAAAAATATGCTACTGGAACAATTTACATCTCCTGAAGTAATTTTTTCATTAAGCCCTGAAATTCTTTTAAAGACACGAATCGTGGACCAGAAGACGGTAGATTATTTTTGTCAGATCAGAACGCTCGAAAAAGCCAAGCACGATTTGTCATATATGAAGAAAAACAACATTGTGCTAATTCCACGTTGTCATCCGGGATTTCCGGAATCGCTGTTGAATCTTTATATGCCACCTTTAGGCCTGTATGCCAGGGGCGATCTATCCTTATTGAATGCCCCATTATCGATTGGGATTATCGGCTCCCGGAATCCCACTGTCGCAGGTGAAAAATACGCCAAATTATTCGCTTCGTCGCTTTCATCCCGTGGCGTTACAATCGTCAGCGGTTTAGCCACTGGTATTGATGGTAAGAGTCATTGGAGCAGTGTCAATGAACTGGGGAGCACCATCGGGGTATTAGGCACTGGTATCGATATCTGCTATCCTCGGGTTAACAAAAAACTCTTTGAGCTAATGGCAGAGAAAGCGCTCGTTATTTCAGAGTTTAATTTAGGCGAGAAGCCACTACCTTACCATTTTCCGCAGCGCAATCGGATCATCAGCGGGCTTTCTCAGGGCATACTGGTGATTGAAGCCAGAAAGAAAAGTGGCTCATTGATTACAGTCAACCATGCTTTAGAGCAAGGTAAAAACATCTATGTGATTCCAGGGGAGATCTGTGGAACGAGTTGGGCAGGTGGAAATCAGTTACTCAAAGAGGGGGCAAAACTCGTTACTGAGCCGAATGATATTCTCGAGGATTACATTGTTTTTGATCAAGCCGAGAAAAAAAACAATTTCAATAACCAGTCGTCAGGATTAACAATGGCAACGCCTGAGGAGCAGTTGATTCTAGACCTTATTAAAAAAGGGTATCAGACGATTGATGCGCTGGTAGCTTGTTCAGATTTACCGGTCAACCGCGTGAATAGTGTATTGACGATGATGGAAATAGAAGAAATTATTCTGATAAAATATGGAAATATTGTGTTAATTTAAGGACAATGGGTTATATTCGAATGCATAGGTTTTGTATATAGTAGAATTATTTGCTATAATATGGCTATTTTAGAGAATACACATCACAATATTAAGAAAGAAGGAGGTAGTCAATGAGTAAAACCTTAGTTATCGTTGAGTCACCGGCAAAAGCTAAAACGATTAAAAAATATTTACCAAAAGGATTTGAAGTTGAAGCTACTATGGGACATGTAATCGACCTGCCCAAAAGTCGGATTGGTATTAATATAGAAGAAGATTTTAAACCAGAGTATATTAAAATACGGGGCAAGGCCCAATTGTTAAAAAGTTTAAAAACCGCTGCCAAAAAAGCAGATCTGGTCTATCTTGCTACTGACCCTGATCGTGAAGGGGAGGCTATTTCGTGGCATATGGCTAATTTTCTTGAAATTGATTTAGATACGAAATGTCGGATTGAGTTTCATGAAATTACTAAGAAGGCTGTCAATGCTGCCATTGAAAACAAAAGAACGATTGATATTGATCTAGTTAATTCGCAGCAAGCGCGACGGATCCTTGATCGATTGGTTGGTTATTCACTTAGTCCATTTTTATGGAAAAAGGTCAAGAAGGGATTGAGTGGCGGTCGCGTTCAATCAGTTGTCACCCGGATTATCGTCGATCGGGAAGAGGAAATCGCTGCATTTATTCCGGAGGAATACTGGAATCTGGAGCTGCTCTTAAAAAAACACGATGATGACAAATCATTTGTTTCAAAATTTTACTCCGAAGACGGTAAGAAGAAGACCATCACCAATGCCGAAGATGCTATCCGTTTGGAAAAAGTTGTAGAAGAAAATGAAAGTGTAGTTAGCAACGTCAAAAAGAGAACGCGCTATCAAAAACCACCCCTGCCTTTTACTACCAGTACGCTTCAGCAGGAAGCATACAAGGTGCTTGGTTTTACAACCCAACGGACCATGCGTCTGGCTCAGCAACTATATGAAGGTGTAGACATAAAAGGCAGCGGATTGACAGGTCTGATTACCTATTTACGAACTGATTCAACCCGAATAGCGGATGAAGCGATTTCTGAGACTAAAGAATATGTCAGACAGCATTTTGGTGATGATTATTTAGGTAATGAAAAAAAAGTCAGTAAAAAGAAAAATGTACAAGACGCACATGAAGCCATACGTCCATCATCGGTTATGTTAACGCCAGAACAAGCTCGAAATTCATTAGAATCTGATCAATATCGACTATATAAACTCATATGGGAACGACTGCTCTGTAGTCAAATGGCTGATGCCCAGTATTATGTGACTGATGTCGATGTTGCCTGTAGTAATCTAATTTTTAAAACAAAAGGTGAAACCCAAAAGTTTGATGGATTTACCCGGGTTGGTAAAAATGCTGGCAAGAATGATGATAGCATCTTGCCAGAATTAGTCGCAGGTGATGACCTGATTCGACTTAAGACTTCTAGAGAACAAAAATTTACAAAGCCCCCAGCTCGTTACACTGAGGCATCATTAGTTAAAATATTAGAAGAAAAAGGAATTGGTAGGCCTAGCACCTATTCCCCTACCATCGCTACCATTAAAAATCGTGATTATGTGGAAGTTGAAGATAAGCATTTTAAGCCGACAGAACTCGGCATTACGGTTACCCATTTGATGAAAGAATACTTTAGTGATGTGGTAAATATTTCATTTACGGCAGAAATGGAAGATCGTCTTGATTTAGTTTCGGAGGGGGAAACAGACTGGATTGAACTCCTGAAAAACTTTTATAAAAGTTTTGAAAAGGAACTGACTAACGCCCAGGAAAATGCCGAGTCTGTGACAATCGCTGACCCTGAATCTGATGAAGATTGTGAATTATGTGGACGACGGATGGTTATAAAAAAAGGGAAATATGGGCGATTTCTAGCATGTCCGGGTTTTCCGGAATGTAAAAACACGAAACCTTTTTTCGAAAAAACAGGTGGCATTTGTTCTGTCTGTGGAGGCGATATTGTCAAACGAACCTCCAAAACTGGACGAACTTTTTATTCCTGTAGCAATTATCCGGACTGTGACTATATGAATTGGGATTTACCAATCCCAGACAAATGTCCGGTTTGCGGATCAACACTTTTTCAAAAAGGTTTGGGTAAGCGAAAATCGATCTATTGCGATAAAAAAGACTGTGGGTATAAAGCACCAGTGGGGCAATAGCAGCCGATTTGATTAAATAGGAAAGCGAGAAAATAATATGTTTCATGCAACAACCATTGTTGGAATACGCCATAACGGTCAGGTTGCCATTGCGGGAGATGGTCAGGTAACCATGGGCGAAAAAACAATTATGAAAAATAAAGCAACAAAAATCAGACGAATTTACAATGATAAAATCTTAGTGGGGTTTGCCGGCTCAGTTGCTGATGCATTCACTCTCTGTGAGAAATTTGAGCATAAGGTCGAACAGTATAATGGCAATCTGAAACGGTCGGCAGTAGAATTGGCAAAAGAATGGCGTTCGGACAAAATTCTCAGAAAGCTTGAAGCACTGTTAATTGTTATGGACGAAACAGAAACCCTGGTCTTATCAGGAAATGGGGAAGTCATTGAGCCAGATGATGATGTGGCCGCTATCGGTTCTGGCGGATCTTATGCCCTTGCGGCAGCTCGAGCGCTAAAAAACCATTCAAATCTTTGTGCCGAAGAAATGGTTTATGAATCACTGAAAATCGCCTCAGAAATATGTGTGTTCACAAATAATAATATTTCTGTTGAAGTATTATAGAAACGGAAGAGTGATTATGAAAGAATTAACACCTAAAAAAATTGTTACTGAATTAAACCGCTATATTATTGGCCAGGAATCAGCTAAAAAAGCTGTGGCAGTAGCTATCAGAAACCGTTATCGTCGATCACTTCTGCCGATGGATCTGATTGATGAATTTACGCCCAAGAATATTATCTTAATCGGACCTACCGGGGTGGGGAAAACAGAAATTGCCAGAAGAATGGCAAAACTGGTAAAAGCGCCGTTTATCAAGGTTGAAGCTACAAAATTTACCGAAGTCGGCTATGTCGGTCGCGATGTCGAATCCATGGTTCGCGATCTTGTCACGACATCGATCAGAAATGTTCAACAGGAAAAAATGAAAGAGGTATATGCTGAAGCCCAAAAGAATGCCAATAAAATCATTCTTGATACGCTGGTTCCTTCAAAAAAAATTAAAGAAACCTTAAAAACACCCTTTGACATTTTTATGAAACCTTCGCCATCTACGGCACCCACACAATCCGAATTGGAAGTCGATGGCGAAAAGGAAAAAACAAAAAAAGAAAAACGTGAAGCTTTGTCAAAAGAATTAGAAGCGGGCCAGTTAGAAGACCAGATCATCGAAATTGAAGTAGATGACGATGGATCGAAGACCATTGGTGTTATGCAGGGCATGAACAATGATAGTATGTCTTTTAATATGAATGATATCCTGGGTGATTTTATGCCCCAGAAGAAAAAGAAGAAGAACGTGAAAATTTCCGAGGCCCGAAAAATACTGATCAATCAGGAAGCCCAGAAACTTATCGATATGGATCAGGTTAATGAATTGGGTGTCAAGGATGCCGAACAGAATGGCATCATATTTATTGACGAAATTGACAAAATTATCGGAAATAGTAATAATCATGGACCGGATGTTTCAAGAGAAGGCGTCCAGCGTGATATCCTACCGATTGTTGAGGGAAGCACCGTCAATACAAAATATGGTCCGATTAAAACGGATTTTATTTTATTTATTGGGGCTGGGGCCTTTCATGTTTCAAAGATATCAGACATGATTCCTGAGCTTCAGGGTCGTTTTCCCATTAGTGTCCATCTTGACAGCTTGACAGAAGAAGACTTTATCCAGATTCTAACCCATACTGAAAATTCAGTAATTAAGCAATATCAGGAACTCATACGAACAGAGGATGTCAATCTTATTTTTGAGGAGGACGCAGTTAAACATATTGCCAAGATTGCTTATCTTCAAAATGAAGATGATGAAAATATTGGTGCCCGGCGACTGCATACGGTTATGGAAAAACTATTGGAAGAAATATCTTTCTATGCTTCAGATTATGAACAGGACGATTTTAAAATTGACATGAACTATGTTGAAAGTGTGTTCAATATATCTGACAAACGGGAAAATTACCAAAAATATTTACTTTGAATAAAAAAACTTACTCAAAATAAAACTTGCTCAATTTGAATGATTGTGCTATTATATTTGGGTATGTATTACACACATTCTCTGAGAGACATCAGGTGCCTGTTTTAAGGTCGATGTTCTTGATTGATGAGGATGGAGGAAAAACCAAGGAGGAATAAATTATGGCATGTGTTTCAATGAAGCAATTATTAGAAGCAGGGGTGCATTTTGGACACCAGACACGACGATGGAATCCGAAAATGGCTCCGTATATTTTCACAGAAAGAAATGGTATTTATATCATTGATTTACAACAAACTGTGAAGAGAATCGAAAAAGCTTATAACTTTGTCAAAGAGCTGGCTGAAAACGGAGAAGAAATTCTTTTTGTCGGTACAAAAAAACAAGCTCAGACCAGTATTGAACGAGAAGCAAAGCGCAGTGGAAGCTACTGTGTTAATCATCGGTGGTTAGGTGGAACCTTAACAAACTTTGGTACCATCAGCAAACGAATTGACCGATTAAATGAACTCGAACAAATGGAAGAAGATGGTACTTATGCACTTCTACCTAAAAAAGAAGTTATTAAACTAAAACGTCAACGTGAAAAATTACAAAAATTCCTGGGTGGCATCAAAGATATGAAGGGTGTTCCAGGAGCTATTTTTGTTATTGATACTAAAAAAGAAAGAATTGCTATCGCAGAAGCTAAAAAACTAGGTATTCCAATTATTGGAATTGTCGATACAAACTGTGATCCTGATGAAATTGACTACATCATTCCTGGTAATGATGATGCGATCCGCGCAGTTGCTTTAATCCTTTCTGTTATTTCAGATGCAATTATTGAAGGACGTCAGGGCGAGCAAGTCGAAGAAGAAATTGTTGTAGCGCCAGTAGCAGCTCCAGTTGTCGAAGAAGTTGTCGTCGAAGTTGAAGTTGTTGAAGAAGTTGCTGTAGTTACCGAAGTAGAATAATTTATAATTACGATCAGGAGGAAAAAAGTGGACGCAAAATTAGTAAAAGAATTAAGAGCTAAAAGCGGTGCCGGTATGATGGACTGCAAAAAAGCCTTAGTTGAAACAGATGGAAATATCGAAGACGCGATGATCTTTTTAAGAGAAAAAGGACTGGCAGCAACCAACAAAAAAGCGGGTCGTGTTGCCGCGGAAGGTATCGTTGAGTCATATATTCACATGGGTGGAAAAATCGGCGTTCTTGTGGAAGTGAACTGCGAAACTGATTTCGTTGCAAAAAATGAAGGATTTAAAACCTTTGTTAAAGACGTAGCGATGCACATTGCAGCTGCCAACCCACTATATGTGACCAAAGAAGAAGTGCCTAGCGATGAAATTGAAAAAGAAAAAGAAATTCTTCGCGCTCAAGCTTTAAATGAAGGTAAACCAGAAAAGATCGTTGATAAAATGGTAGAAGGTCGTGTCAGTAAGTATTATAAAGAAATCTGTCTTTTGGAACAACCTTTTGTTAAAAATCCGGACCTGACGATTGAAGATCTGGTTAAGGAACAAATCATGACTATCGGCGAAAATGTTAAAATCAGACGATTTGCCCGATTCCAGATGGGTGAAGGTTTAGAGAAAAAAGAAGAAAATTTTGCCGAAGAAGTAGCGAAGCAATTAAACGCATAAACGCTTAAAAAGAACACATTCGTGTTCTTTTTTTACCGTTGATAAGATTGTAAATTGTAGACAGTTACGATATAATATAGAAAATGAAGGGGGGAGTCTTTTTGGAACCGAAATACAAACGTGTCATCATAAAATTAAGCGGTGAAGCATTAGCAGGCAACGCTGGTCATGGTATCGATACTCCAACGGTACAATCAATATGCTGCCAGATCAAAGAAGTTTTTGAGTTGGGAGTTGAAATTGCCATTGTTGTGGGCGGCGGTAATTTTTGGCGGGGACGAAGTGGTGAAGGTATGGATAAATCCACCGCAGACTACATGGGAATGCTTGCCACCTGCATTAATGCGCTTGGTTTACAAGATGTTCTGGAAGAAATGGAAGTACCTGTGCGTGTTCAGACAGCTATCGAAATGAAGCAAATTGCAGAGCCTTATATCCGCAGAAAAGCAGTTCGTCATCTCGAAAAAAGAAGAGTTGTCATTTTTGCCTGTGGCACCGGAAATCCCTTTTTCACAACCGACACAACCGCAGCACTGAGAGCGGCTGAAATTGATGCTGAAATAATTCTTCTTGCGAAAAGCATAGATGCAGTATACGATTCTGACCCGCTGGTTAACCCTGATGCAATACGCTATTCTGAATTATCATACATTGATGTGCTTAATCAAGGTCTGAAGGTTATGGATTCGACAGCAACTTCCTTATGTATGGATAATCACATTCCTATTCTAGTGTTTGGTTTAAATGAACCGAAAAATATTTTACGTGCGATCATGGGCGAAAAAATCGGAACAATTATTCAGGAGGTGTAGAAGATGGTAAATGAGATTAAAGCAACAGCAAATGAAAAAATGGATAAGGCACTAAAAAACCTTAATGAGAGTCTTGGCAGCTTACGGGCAGGACGGGCAAATCCGCGGATTCTTGATAAGGTAATGGTAGATTATTATGGTTCGCCCACGGGTTTAAATCAATTAGCAAATATAAGTACCCCTGAAGCGAGAATGATCGTTGTTCAACCTTATGATGCTACGGCTATCCCAGCTATTGAAAAAGGTATTTTAAAGTCAGATTTAGGTTTTAATCCTTCAAATGATGGAAAGATCATTCGATTGCTAATTCCCCAATTAACTGAAGAACGGCGAAAAGAACTTGTTAAGCTGGTAAAAAAATACGGTGAAGAGTGTAAGGTTGCGATGCGAAATATCCGCAGACACGCCATTCAAGAATTGAAAGACGGTCAAAAAGAAGGACTGATCACCGAAGATGATTTAAAACAAGGTGAAAAAGAAATTCAGAAGGTAACGGACGACGAGATTAAAAACATTGAAACCATTCTAAAAGAAAAAGAAGCAGAAATTTTAGAAGTTTAAGTGTTTTTCGGGATATGATTTATTTAATTGTTTATTCAATTATATAGTATTTCATTAAGAGTGGGGAGACCCACTCTTAACTATTTTTCGAGTAGGCATCAATAATGATTAAAAATATAAAAAATCGTCCCTAAATGATTTAGAATAAAAATAAATGAAAAGGAATAAGTATGAAAAAAGTATCGAAAGAGTTCTTCTTGGAAGAATTAACTGCACCAGCGGTAGAATCGCTTGGTTATGAATTAACAGATCTGACTTTTGATAAAAAGGGAAAAGACTGGTGTCTAACCCTTTTTATTGATTCCGAAAATGGAATTTCATTAGACGATTGTGAAATAGTCAGCCGACAAATCAGTGAATTGCTCGACGAAAAGGATCCCATTGAACAAAGTTATTTTTTGGAAGTATCTTCACCAGGTATGGATCGACCTTTAAAAAAAGAAAAACATTTTCTGGCAAATCTTAATAAGAAAATTGCCATCCACCTTTTCGCCCCACTAGATGGAAAAAAAGACATCGAGGGGATCTTAAAATCATATAATAATGAGCAATTAACCCTTGAATTGGAAACAGGTGAAATGCTGACACTGGACAATAGTAAAATCGCGAAAGCAAATCGGTTGGATGAGTTGAATTTCAAACCTCTTCCATCAGCTGAATAATACGGAAGGCGGAGAAAATCAATATGAATCAGGAGTTTATACGTGCTCTGGATGTAATTCAAGAAGAAAAATCGATTGATAAAGAAGAACTAATTCAAGCAATTGAAGCTGCCATTACCACAGCATACAAAAAAAATTATGGTAACTCCCATAACGTTGAGATTAATATTGACCGGGAAAATGGTGATATTCAGGTATTTGCATTAAAAGAAATTGTTGAAGTTCCCGAAAATGATCACAGTCAGATTTCTTTGGAAAAAGCCCGTGAAGTTGACAGCAACTATGCTGTTGGTGATTTTTTCAGAAAAGAAGTCAGACCCAGAGATTTTGGACGAATTGCCGCTCAAAATGCTAAACAACTTATCATTCAACGAATTAAAGAAGCTGAGCGCAATATCATCTATGATGATTATCTCAAGCGACAAGATGAAGTACTAACTGGCATTATCAAACGGATTGAAAAGAGTATCGTTTATGTTGAGGTTGGAAAACTTGAGGCGGTGATGCTGCCTTCAGAGCAGACAACCGGAGAGAAATATACACTGAATCAGCGACTAAAAGTTTACCTGCTGATGGTCAAGAAAACAACCAAGGGTCCACAGGTAAATGTATCCCGGACCCATCCGGGCTTGGTGAAACGCTTGTTTGAATCTGAAGTTCCTGAAATATTCGACGGCATTGTCGATATTGTATCCATTTCCAGAGAAGCAGGTTCCAGAACAAAGGTAGCGGTCAAAGCTAATGACCCAAGCATTGATCCGGTTGGTTCCTGTGTGGGGCAAAAAGGGGTTCGGGTGCAGAATATTATCAATGAGCTCCAGGGCGAGAAAATCGATGTGATTAAATGGAGTGATAATATCGAAGAGTATTTATCCAATGCCTTGAGTCCCGCTAAAGTGGTCGAAATTATAGCAAATAAAGAAGATAAAACAGCAATTGCTATTGTCGATGATTACCAGTTATCGCTGGCTATTGGAAAAGAAGGACAGAATGTCCGACTGGCAGCTAAACTAACCGGCTGGAAAATTGATATCAAGAGTAAAATCGATTATGTGAATCAACATAAAGTTCCTCAAGAAGAAAACCGAGAATTAGATGATATATTACTAGAACTAAAAGAAGAGTTGGAATCTGCTGAAGAATTGGAAGTTTTAGATGGATCAATTGTAGATCAAGAGCCCATACTTGAAGATACTTCAGATCTTGAAAACTAAAGGTTTAATCAATAATATAGCTTTTTTATGCTATAATACTTAGATGAACAATGTCGGGGAGGTACAATGAAAAAAATTCCACAGAGAACCTGTGTTATCTGCCATTTGAAATTTGATAAACGCGACTTATTTAGGATCGTATCAGATAAATCTGGAGAAATTTTTTTTGATCCCACTGGTAAAGCAAATGGACGTGGTGCCTATGTGTGCAAGTCCGAAGCATGTGTGGATCAATTCCTGAACAAAAATTACCTGGAACGGGCATTTAAAAGAAAAGTAGAAAGTGATGTTGTCGAGACTGTTCGGCAGCAACTGTCAGAGAAAAAACAAATGAAATAATTAAATATTGAAGGGAGGAATAATATGTCAAAATTAAGAGTATACGATTTAGCAAAAAAATATAATATTCCCAGTAAAGATTTCGTAGCTATTTTAAATAAGCACAATATTCCTGTAAAAAACCATATGAGCGCCCTGACTGATCAACAAATTACTGAATTTGAAAAGAAATTCGATAAAGATAAGTATCTAGCAGAGCGAGAACCAGAGAAGAAAAAAGAATCGGTCAAGACTGCTGAGACTGCAAAAACGAGTCAGGTTACCCCAAAAACAAGTACGGATATAAAAAAACAGCCTAAATCAACAAAACCACCACAAAAAAACCA
Organism: Acetobacterium sp. KB-1; assembly: GCF_003260995.1. Classification (NCBI taxonomy): domain Bacteria; kingdom Bacillati; phylum Bacillota; class Clostridia; order Eubacteriales; family Eubacteriaceae; genus Acetobacterium; species Acetobacterium sp. KB-1. The sequence continues at coordinate 629,139 of NZ_CP030040.1, read as the reverse complement.
ACAAAAAACAGGGGGCAATGTGCCGAAAAGAACAGACGATAAAAAAAGACCCGTTTCAAGCAATCAGAGTCAGCAACCAAAGGTCAGAGACCATAGTAAAAAAGAAAAGACTGCTAGAAGTGTTTACAAACGAATTAAAGATGAAAAAAAGAAATCCGTTCAGTTAAATCAGACATTTGAAATACCTGAGATTTTAACCGTTGGTGAGCTAGCCGATATTCTTGAAATAAGTGCTACCGAAGTCATTAAAACTTTAATGCTCGCAGGTACCATGGTCAGCATTAATCAGGAAATTGATTTTGAAACAGCTGCGATCGTTGCAGCAGAGTTAGGTTTTGAAGTTGAGGCGATTAAAATTGAAGATGTCGTTTCTAAAATTCTGGAAGAATACGATGAAGAAGAAAGTGATAATCTGATTCCTCGACCACCGGTTGTAACCGTCATGGGACATGTTGATCACGGTAAAACATCACTTCTTGATCGAATCCGCAAAGCAAATGTTATCGCCGGCGAAGCTGGTGGTATCACTCAACACATCGGTGCTTACACGGTTAATATTAAAAACCATGCCATTACTGTGATCGATACGCCGGGACATGAGGCATTTACGGCAATGCGGTCTCGAGGGGCGCAAATCACAGATATCGCGGTCCTGGTCGTAGCAGCCGACGATGGCGTTATGCCTCAAACGGTTGAAGCGATCAACCATGCCAAGGCTGCTGGAGTTCCCATCCTGGTTGCCATCAATAAAATTGACAAACCTGGAGCTGATCCAGAGCGGGTTAAACAGGAATTGACCAAATACCACCTTGTTGTTGAAGAATGGGGCGGCGAAACCATAGCCGTTAACGTTTCTGCAAAAACCGGCGAAGGTATAGAATCCTTGTTAGAAATGATTATCATGATGTCTGAAATGGAAGAATTGACTGCAGATCCTGGTCGTGAAGCGAGAGGAAGTGTCATTGAATCCCAGATAAAGCGTGGAAAAGGTTCGGTTGCAACCTTACTTGTTCAACAGGGAACCTTACATGTTGGTGATTCTATTATCTCAGGAACTACTCACGGTAAGATCCGAACAATGATTGATGATAAGGGTAAGCGACTAAAGAAAGCCGGTCCATCCACACCAGTAGAAATATCGGGCCTTTCTGATATTCCAGCGGCGGGGGACGATTTTATCGTGCTTGAGAATGAAAAAGAAGCCCGTCAATTGGCTGAAAAGCGGAAAGAAATGCAAAAAGGCGAACGCCAGCGACGTTCTAATATTTCTCTTGACGATTTGTTTAGTCAGATTCAGGACGGCAATATTCAGGATGTTAATGTTATTATTAAAGCCGACGTTCAGGGTTCCATTGAAGCCATTAAACAATCACTGGAAAAACTGGATAATGAAGCGGTTCGGATTAATATTATCCATGGTGCTGTCGGCGCTATCAACGAAACGGATGTAATGTTAGCGGCCACCTCAAACGCGATTGTCATTGGCTTTAATGTCAGACCAGATAAAAATGCTGTGAAACTGGCTGAAACAGAAGAAGTGGACATTCGCCTCTATCGAGTTATTTATGATGCCGTTGAGGATATTAAAAAGGCTATGGAAGGCATGCTGGCTCCTGAATTCCGAGAAAAGGTCATGGGGAATGCTGAAATACGAGAAGTATTTAAAATCCCAAGCATTGGGACTATTGCCGGCTGTTACATTACCGAAGGAAAAATTAACCGAAATGATGAAATCCGCATTATCCGCGATGGAATTGTTGTCCTGGAGGGAAAAATCGCCTCATTAAAACGATTTAAAGATGATGTTAAGGAAGTTAGCACCGGATATGAATGTGGAATTGGTATCGAAAAATACAACGATTTAAAAGTTGGCGATAACATTGAAGCATTTACGATGGAAAAAATTGAAAGATAAGTGAACGCCTATCTTTCCGTGAAGGAGATAAACATAATGGCATCTCATCGAAATGAAAAAATTAATGGTTTAATTCAAAGAGAATTGAGTTTGATCATTATACACAAATTGAAAGACACTCGTATCAAAGACAGTAATGTGAGCATCACCAGGGTTAAAGCTGCCTCAGACTTAAAGACCGCAACCGTTTATGTCAGTATATTTGGAGATGAAGCTCAGAAAAAGATCGTTCTCGAATTACTAAATAATGCCAGGAGTTTTCTCAGATCGAGCTTGGGACAGGTAATTACGGTTCATTCCGTACCTTCCCTGAGCTTTGAAATTGACAACTCCATTGAATATGGTATGCATATTGAATCGATTTTAAAAAGTTTGAAGGACAATAAAGAAGCGAAGGACTCGAATGAAGAAGATTCCTGATGAAATATTAAATTGCTTACGGGACAATCAATCCTTTTTAATTCTGCTGCACCAAAAACCGGATGGCGATGCAATTGGCTCAGCAGTCGCGATGGGAAAGGGCTTGAAGCAACTAAATAAAACCGTTGATTATTATATTGAGCTTCCTCTTGAAGACAAACTCGTTTTCTTTGACGAAGTTCAGTGTTTTAACCGGTCCTTACAAGATCGTTATGATGTCATAATAATTTTAGACTGTTCCAGCCCTAGTTTTGCCTTTTTGCCTGCTGAAATGCCGGTTACTAAAACAAAACTGGTTATTGATCATCATACGAGTAATGCCCATTATGGTGATCTTAACTTTGTTGAAATTACCGGAGCGACCGCAGAAATTGTTTTTCGAATTTTAAAGGGCTTACATGTGGTATTTGATGAAGAAATGGCTGATGCAGTTTTTACTGGCATTACAACAGATACCGGAAGCTTTCAATTTTCCAATGTAACTGTAGATACCCATTTAATTGCCAGTGAATTATATGGCATCAAAAATAATTATGCCCATCTTTCTAAAAGACTTCATACACAGAAAAATATTGATCAGATGAAAATGACCGGGGCTGCCATTCATTCATTAGAAATCTTGGATAGTATGCCCATTGCTATGATGATCTTAAATCATGATACAATTTCGAAGTTTGGCGGTACAATAAATATTACTGACGATGTTGCTAATTTGGGGCAGAATACGATTGGGGTTTCAATAACAGCACTTTTAAAAGAAATTGATCTGGGCGAGTATCGGGTTTCTTTGCGTGCTAAATACCCCTATGATATTCATGAAGTGGCTTTAAAATACGGTGGCGGAGGGCATGAACGAGCAGCAGGCTTTAATTTTAGTGGTGACATTAATGAACTCAAGCATGATCTGATGGCAGTTTATGAGAGTCAAAATGGAGAAAATTAAAAGTTATAGTGGCTATCTTAATGTCTACAAAGAAAAAGGGATGACTTCTCATGATGTAGTCTTTAAAGCGCGCAAGATTTTAAAAACTAAAAAAATCGGTCATACCGGAACCCTGGATCCTGATGCCCAGGGTGTTCTTGTTTTATGTGTCGGCCAAGCCACCAAAATGGTTGAATATATCACCGATTATGAAAAGGTTTATGAAGCGGAAGTTATCTTGGGAATAGAAACTGATACCTGTGATCTATCAGGGACGGTTATCAGTGAAAACCATCGACGGATCAATCGCGATGATTTTGAGCGTATTTTGAACAAATTCATCGGTGATATACGCCAGAAACCGCCTATCTATTCAGCTATTCGGGTGAATGGAAAAAAACTGTATCACTATGCCAGAAATGGCGAATCGGTGGAAATACCGGAACGGGACATTCATATTGCGAAGATCAGTTTACTCAAATTCAGTGCTGATACCCAAAAAGCCAGAATTATGGTAACCTGTTCCAAGGGTACCTATATTCGTTCCCTGTGCCGTGATATTGGGAGCGCTCTGGGGACCTTGGGATGTATGGGAAATCTGATTCGTCATCGAGTTGGTCGTTTCAGCATTAATGATGCGGTAACCTTGGCTGAAATAGAAGAAATAAACAATCGAAATCAGAATGAACTTTTTTTCTATCCGCTGGAGTATTCTCTTGAACGTTATCAATTGGTACGGGCAACGGAGCAAGGTCGTAAGTTCCTACTCAATGGAAATAAGCTTTTTCAATGGAATGTTCATGAAGCTCTCGATGATTTTTACCCTGGGGAAACCCTGCGCTTATATGATGGTGACCAACTTATCGGTATGGGCAGATATCATGTAAATGAAGAAGGAAACTATATTAAACCGACAAAACTACTGTGAGGTAAATAATGACGATAGAAACTTATCATGGAGAAGAAATTGTTTTAGCACTGGGCTTTTTTGACGGCGTTCATCTAGGGCACCGGGCATTGCTTGAAGAAACTAAAAAAATAGGTCAGCGATTCGGCTTTAAAACTGGGGTTATGACCTTTAAAGAACATCCCCTCGAATTAATTTTTCCTAATTACACGCCCTGGCTGATTACATCTAACGAAGAAAAAGAATCCATGATTCGGAATTATGGTGTTGATTTTGTTTTTATGAATCCTTTCACCGAAACGCTGATGAAGTTAACCCCAGAGAAATTTATTACTGACTATTTGCTAAAAAAGTATAATGTCAAAGTTATTGTTGTCGGTTTCAATTATAATTTTGGTTATAAGGGTGCAGGGACAACACGGACATTAAATGAGTTAGGAAAAAAATATGGATTTGAAGTTGAAATTCTTCCTCCCTTTGTCATCAATACCCATTCAGTAAGTTCAACCTTCATTCGTGAACTGATCAGCTGTGGTCAGGTGGATGAGGTTAAAACCTTTCTGGGCCGAAATTATGCATTAAGCGGAACCGTTGTAAAAGGGAAGGGGCTTGGCCACCAATTTGGCATTCCAACTGCAAATATAAAACTCAGTAAGAAATTAATTTTACCGAGCACTGGGGTTTACTATACTCAGGTATATTATAAAGGAAAATGTTTAAACGGGTTAACTAACTTGGGGTTTAATCCGACCTTTGAAAAGCATCCATTTACGATTGAAACTTATATTTATGATTTTGATGAGGACATCTATAATCAGGTGATAACCATTGAATTCAAGGAAAAAATTAGAGATGAAATAAAATTTGAATCGATTGATGATTTAATCACGCAGATTAAAATGGATATTGACACGATCAGAAAAAGATTCATTGAATAATATATTTACAACGATAAATACTTATGATATACTCATTAAGTTATTACCGTTCACTTAGTTTTTTGAAGCTCCTACAAAATACTCGGTTTACGGCTAAATTAAAAAACAAGGAGATTTTAAATGATTAGTAAAGAATTAAAAGCACAGGTCGTCGAAGACTACAAGACACATGAAGGTGACACTGGTTCCCCAGAGGTTCAAGTTGCACTATTAACTGAACGAATCAATGATCTTAATGGACATCTTCAAATTCATAAAAAAGATCATCACTCACGACGCGGTCTACTGAAACTGGTAGGACAGCGACGACGATTATTAACTTATCTTAAAAACAAAGATATCAATCGATATCGAGAACTAATCCAAAGATTAGGCTTAAGAAAATAATTTAGGGCGGAGTATTCCGCCCTTTTTTTTTACCTGAAGGTTATCAATCCAAATGCGGATCCCGATACCCTTATGATTGCACCTTACACCAGAGGGTGTAAAAGCACCACTTCTGGGGAATTATAAGAGAAAGCGAGAAAAAAATGAATATTTTTGAAACTGAAATTGCCGGACGACCACTCCGCGTGGAAATTGGCGAGGTTGCACTGCTTGCAAAAGGTGCAGCTATGATTAGATATGGAAAAACAGAAGTTTTAGCTGTTGTTTCAGCGGCTAAAAAACCCCGAGAAGGGATGGATTTTTTCCCATTAAGTTGCGACTATGAAGAAAAACAATATTCTGTCGGGAAATTTCCTGGCGGCTTTATAAAGCGTGAAGGTCGCCCAACAGAAAGAGCTATTTTAAATTGTCGACTGATGGATCGCCCGATCCGTCCACTCTTTCCTAAAGGCTTTAGAAATGAAGTTCAGGTCATTGCGACAGTTATGTCTGTCGATCAGGATAATGCTCCAGAAATAGCGGCCATGATTGGAGCTTCCATCGTTTTATCGATTTCTGATTTGCCCTTTAATGGACCAATTGGCTCGGTTGCTATCGGTCTTGTTGACGAAAAATTTATTGTCAATCCAAATGAAGAACAACGGGCTATTAGTGATCTTAACCTGATTGTATCAGGAACCAAAGATGCAATTATGATGGTTGAGTCATCATCTAATGAGATTTCTGAAACAGCAATGCTTGAAGCCATTTTATTGGCTCATGAAGAAATAAAGAAAATTGTTGCTTTTCAGGAAGAAATTATTGCGGCTGTTGGTAAGACAAAGGCTGATTATCCAATTTTTGCACCATCTGAAGAAATCAAAGCTGAAATTGTGGCTTTTCTTGGTGATCAATTAAGTGATGCTGTTAAAACACCTGACAAAATGGAACGACTTGACAATATTGAAAAAATAAAAGAGCTTGTAAAAGATCATTTCTTAGAAATTTATCCTAATCAGAAGATCGAAATTGATGATGTGATTAGTTCACTCGTTAAAAAAGAAATTCGTCGCATGATTCTTGAAGACCGTATTCGTCCAGATAATCGAAAAATGGATGAAATTCGCCAGATCACAGCTAAGATAGACTTTTTGGAAAGACCCCATGGTTCTGGATTATTTACCCGAGGTGAAACTCAGGTACTTTCGGTTGTAACTCTGGGTGTTCTTGGTGATGTGCAAAAACTGGATGGCCTGTCAAATGAAGAGTCTAAGCGTTATATCCACCATTATAACTTCCCATCATACAGTGTTGGGGAAGCCCGACCATCACGTGGCCCAGGCCGTCGTGAAATTGGGCATGGTGCATTGGCTGAACGGGCGTTAATTCCGGTCCTGCCATCTGAAGATGAATTTCCATATGCTATTCGGGTGGTTTCTGAAGTACTAAGTTCAAATGGTTCAACCTCCCAGGCTAGTGTTTGCGGCAGTTCGCTTTCATTAATGGCTGCTGGTGTTCCGCTTAAAGCACCCGTTGCTGGTATTGCGATGGGTTTGGTTAAAGAAGATGATAAATTAGCCATTCTTTCTGATATTCAGGGAATGGAAGACTTCCTTGGCGATATGGATTTTAAAGTGGCCGGAACAGCCGATGGTATTACAGCCATCCAAATGGATATTAAAATAGATGGCATCAACAAACAAATTTTGACTGAAGCCCTGGAACAAGCTAGAATTGGTCGACTCCATATCCTTGGCATCATGAATGAAGAAATCGCCGAATCACGCAAAGATTTATCACCCTATGCTCCACGGATTATTATTTTCCAAATTAAACCGGATAAAATCCGCGATGTTATCGGTTCTGGCGGCAAGGTCATTAACAAGATTATTGATGACACCGGAGTAAAAATTGATATCGAAGATGATGGCCGAATCTTCATTGCTTCAGTAGATACCGAATCTGGTAATCGAGCCAAAGAAATTATTGAAAACATCGTCAGAGAAGTTGAAGTTGGTGAAGTTTTAACCGGAAAAGTTGTCCGGATCATGAATTTTGGTGCTTTTGTATCTCTACCAGGTGGTAAAGACGGTTTAGTTCATATTTCTAAATTAGCCAATGAACGGGTCAACGCTGTTGAAGATGTTGTGAAAATTGGCGACGAAGTGACGGTTAAGGTTATGGAAATCGACGGACAGGGCCGTATTAACCTTTCACGAAAAGCAATGCTGCCAAAGGAATAAAGATGATCAAGAATTATTCGATTAAAATACTGAATCAATCTCAATATCCGTTACCAGAATATCAAACGGTTGGTTCTTCTGGAGTCGATTTGAGGGCAAATCTTAATTCGAAAATGATTATCATGCCCCATAAGGTTTATCAAATACCAACCGGTATTTTTTTAGAAATGCCCATTGGTGTTGAAGCACAGATTCGTGCTAGAAGCGGTTTGTCGCTTAAACATGGTTTATCTCTGGTCAACGGCGTCGGTACCATTGATGCTGATTATCGTGGCGAAATTAAGATAATTCTGATAAACTTACTTGATAAACCTTATCAGTTGGAACCAGGAGAGCGAATTGCCCAAATGGTTTTCGCTGAGTATGTCAAGGCAGATTTTGTTGAGGTTTTCAGTGCGGAAGAATTGGCCGCCAGTGAGCGTGGTCATGGTGGTTTTGGACATTCCGGAAAATAGACGCTGCGGATCTCATTAAAATAAGCTAAAGTCGTGAAACTTCATTGATTGCTGCACCGCTTTCCAATCTTATCTTATAACATAATCAAAAGGTGCAGGTTTACCTGCACCTTTTTTATCATTATATCGTTTAATATAAATTCGAGGAGACCAATGGCAATAAATAAAAACAACACAAAAAAAACGAATCAGAACAAATCAAATAAACGTAAAACAAAGAAGAAACCAGCAGCAAAAACGGTGAAGCGTTTTTCTATCAGTAATATGGCAGTCGGGATCTTTTTAATACTACTGGGTATTTTCTCTATTTATGCATATATCGACTTTAATGCTGGGATGGTTGGTAACTTTGTCAGCCAGGCCTTCAGTTATTGTTTTGGGGCCCTCACAATTTTTATGTCGATCTTCATTTTTGTCCTTGGGGTTGTGCTGTGTCTTAATAAAATTGAGGAATGGCGGACCACATTTGTCTTAGTCTTTTTGCTACTTGTGAATTTTATGATCGGATTTACTGTTAATGCCCCGAATCTGATGGACTATAGCATCCCGGAACTGTTTAGTTTAGCCCTGTATGGCCAATATGGTGGTATCATCGGTATTCTCCTGGCAATGCTTTTTGTTAAATTATTTGCAGTGAAAGGTACGCTGCTGTTAGTTATGATAAGCTCGGCAATTATATTAATTTTTATTTTCAGAAACAGTCTAAAAAAATATTTAAACCTGATCAAGGATAAAAAAGAAAATTCTCCTCCGATCAAAGATCGCCTGAAAGACCGGATTGATATAATCCGGGACAAACAACGAATCAAAAAAGAGGTTAAAGCCACTAAGGAACGTACTTCTGAAACTACACTGATACCAATGGTGGGCGATTATGATGACAATGCGCCGTTGTTTGAACCCTATCAGATCAATGAGTCTAATCAGCTCCATCAGGTCTCTGAGAAACCATTGTTTGAACCGGTAACTGGACCTCCTACAAAAAAGAAAGCTAAACAGGATCCTTTTGGTTTTATTGAAGAAGATGCAGATGAAAAAGAAACTCCAATGAAGATTCATGAAAATTTCTTGAAACCACCAAATTTTGAGGATTTTGGCCCCCCTAAAAATGAATTGAATAAAGATGCAAGTAAAAATTTAAATAAAGAAACAAAAGCTGACGATGAAACGAAAGTTTTGGATTTATCAGCAGTTAATTTCGAAACAGAACCTGAGGAATATACCTTTCCTTCTTTATCACTTTTAAACCCTCCAGCTGCTAAAAAGAAATCAAAAAAAGACGATGTTATTAAGAAAGCTAAAATCATCGAGGAAACATTGAAAAATTTTGGGGTCAAAGCTAAAATCGTCGAGGTCAATGTAGGCCCAAGTATTACCCGTTTTGAATTGCAACTTGATCCAGGGGTCAAAGTCAATAAATTCGTTAATCTGTCCAGTGATCTAGCCCTCAGCCTTGCCACCTCAGATATTCGTATTGAAGCGCCGATACCCGGGAAAGCAGCTGTTGGCATTGAAGTGCCTAATGATGTTTCTGAAATTGTTGGCCTGCGTGAAATTATTGAAACACCGCAGTTTATTAACAGCAAGAGTCCGTTAACCTTCGCATTAGGTAAAACCCTTTCAGGCGAAAACATTATCGGTGATATTGGGAAAATGCCTCATATGCTAATTGCTGGAGCGACAGGATCCGGTAAAAGTGTCTGTATTAACAGTATTATTGTTAGTCTGATCTTTAAGTCATCGCCTGAAGAATTACGATTTATAATGATCGATCCCAAAATGGTGGAATTGAATCAGTATAACAGCATTCCCCATCTGCTGATTCCAGTGGTGACAGATCCCAAAAAAGCATCCTATGCTCTCAATTGGGGATTAAAAGAAATGACCGATCGTTATATGCTCTTCAAAGAAGCGGGAGTTCGGGATATTGAAGGGTATAACGAGCTGATGACCAAATCGGGAGAAAAAAAATTACCTCGAATTGTTATCGTCATCGATGAGTTGGCCGACTTAATGATCACCTCACCAAAAGAATGTGAAAATGCCATCTGTCGGATTGCCCAATTAGCAAGAGCCTGCGGTATTCACCTGATCATCGCAACGCAACGGCCTTCAGTCGATGTTATTACCGGCTTGATTAAAGCCAATATTCCATCGCGGATTGCCTTTTCAGTGGCATCAAACACGGATTCCCGGACAATTCTTGACACCGGTGGGGCTGAGAAGCTCCTTGGTAAAGGGGATATGCTCTATTTTCCGGTTGGCCAATCGAAGCCGACCCGCGTGCAATGTACCTACGTATCTGATTCTGAGATAAACGCGGTGATTGATACTGTCAAGATTAAAAAGGGACTGCAGTATGATACCTCCATCGAGGAAGCTATTTCCCAGGAACCTGAGGAAAAAACACAAAGCCGAGAAGGAGACGTCTTACTGGAAGATGCCCTAAATATTGCCTTTGAATACAACCAATTGTCCACTTCGATGCTCCAGCGAAAACTACAGGTTGGTTACGCCCGAGCAGGTCGAATTATTGATGATCTTGAGGATCGTGGAATCATTTCCGGTCCCAATGGTAGCAAAGCCCGGAAAATTCTAATTACAGAAGATGAATTTAAAAAAAGAGAGTAGGTAACTATGAAGACTATTCACATGACGACTTTGGGATGTGACAAAAATACCATTGACTCAGAAATGATGCTAGGCTTAATTGAAGAAAAAAAATATAGTATTGTCACTGATCCCAAAAAGGCTGAGATTATTATTGTCAATACCTGTTGTTTTATCCAATCGGCAAAGGAGCAATCGATTGATTACATTCTGGAATATGTCGATTATAAAAATTCGGGCTTGTGTCAACGACTAATTGTTGCTGGCTGCATGGCAGAACGTTACCACGAAGAGCTTGCAGCAGAAATTCCTGAGATTGACGGATTTTTAGGGGTTGGTCATTTTGACAATATACTGGAATTAATCACTTATTTGGAAATCACATCAGACCCTGATTATTTGGATCCGATCGGTAATGAAGAAAAAAGAATTGAGACGCAATTTTTTGGTGATATTGACAAAGACATCATTGAAGCCCGGCGTTATATCAAGGAAGGTACAGTTTCGACTTTTGTGCGCATCAGCGAGGGATGCGACCATGGCTGTACCTATTGCGTCATCCCTAAAATAAGAGGTAAATACCGCAGTCGTCGCAGCCTGAATATTTTTGAGGAACTACAATACCTCCAGGAACGTGGCATCAAAGAGATAATTCTAATCGGACAAGACATTGCACCATACGGAAAAGATCTCGATGAAGATTTAGACTTACCAAACCTACTTAAAAAAATTGCCAGTCAGTTCGAGTTTACTTGGATTCGGATGATGTATCTCTACCCGGAAGGCATCACTGATAAATTGTTAGCTGTTGTCAAACAACATCCATCGATCAGCCCGTATTTCGATATTCCACTTCAGCATCTAAATGATATGGTTTTAAAACGAATGGGTAGAAAGATGACCTTTGAACAGACAGCTGATTTGATTAGTAAAATCCGCAAGACACTACCAGAAGCTGTCGTGAGAACCTCAATTATTACTGGCTTTCCAGGTGAGACCTCTGAGCAGCATGCTGAGCTGATTAATAAAATAAAAATGTTGCCTTTTGATCATTTAGGGGTATTTAAATATTCACAGGAAGAAAATACACCGGCTGCGAAATTTGAAAATCAAATTCCTGAAGATGAAAAAGAAAAACGCTATAATGAAATCATGATCACTCAGCAGTCTATTTCGCATGCCCAAAAGCAGCGTTTTATTGGCAAAATCCTAAAAGTATTGATCGAAGGGGTGGACGAGGATACTTACTTTGGTCGTTTTTATGGGGATGCTCCAGAAATAGATGGAACTGTTTTTGTCGACAGTCACAATACTCCCTTAACAATCGGAAATTTCTATTCCGTTAAGATAGTCAATGCTTTAGAATATGATTTGATAGGAGATATTGAAAATGAATTTACCAAATAAGATTACCGTTGTCAGAATGGCCATGATTCCTTTTTTCATCGCAGCGTTACTAATCGAATTTCCATACCATCAGCCCCTTGCAGCCGCCTTATTTATTATTGCAGCGTTAACCGACAGCCTGGATGGCTATCTTGCCAGAAGCCGTAACCTGGTGACTGATTTCGGGAAATTTATGGACCCGCTGGCGGATAAATTGCTGGTTTGTTCAGCACTGATTTGTTTTGTCCAGTTGGGATCCGTTCCAGCCTGGATGGTGATTATTATCATTGCTCGTGAGTTTGCCATCACGGGTTTACGATCTTTGGCTGCGGCTGATGGAATTATCATTGCAGCCAGTAAATGGGGGAAAGCTAAAACGATTTCCCAAATGATTGCCATCATCCTGATTCTTTTTGGTAATTGGCCATTTTCGCTGATAAATATTCCGGCAGCTACGATTATGATGTATATTGCCACCATTCTTACCTTATATTCCGGCATTGATTACCTTATTCTAAACAAAAAAGTATTTCGTTCAATGTAATAAACGAAACCTGTAGTAATTTTACTATGTAATAATAAGATATGGCTTTGAAAGGAAACAAATAATGAAATGTGAATTGATTTCTGTCGGTACGGAGCTTTTAGTTGGTGATACCCTTAATACGAATGTCCAATACTTATCTCGAGAACTGTCCCTTTTGGGTATCCGAGTTTATTTTCATACCACTGTTGGCGATAATCCAAATCGTTTGGAGGAAGCGGTAAGAATTGCTTTTAACCGAAGTGATCTGATCATTACAACGGGTGGACTGGGACCAACCCAAGATGATTTAACCAAAGAAGTCATTGCTAAACTCTTCAAAAGAGAGCTTATTCAGGACGAAAAAACCAAAGAAGATTTGCTGCAATATTTTGCAAATCGTGAATTTACCATGACGCCTAATAATCTCAAGCAGACTTTCATCCCGGAAACCGCTGAGATTCTATTTAATCCCTGTGGAACCGCTCCGGGGATCCTCTTAAAAGAACAGGGCCGAGTGATTATTATGCTACCGGGACCGCCACGAGAAATGACTCGGGTTTTTGAAGACGCTGTCTTACCCCTTTTAAAACAGGACAATCAACAGTTGGTGATCTCCCGTTATTATAATTTATCAGACATCGGGGAGTCAGCGACAGAAGACCGTCTGCTGGATCTCATTGATGCCCAAGTCAATCCAACCATTGCCACCTATGCCAAGATGGGCGAAGTGTTGGTTCGCATTACTGCAAATGGCCGTGATGAAAATGAAGTAAATACATTACTTGATCATTATCAGGAGATTATGCTTTCTCGTTTTAAAGAAAATATTTTTTCATTTTCAAAGGAATCTCTTCAGGAAACAGTATGCAAATTATTATTGGAAAAAAGAATCAGCGTGGCTACGGCCGAATCCTGTACTGGCGGCTTAATTGCCTCCCAACTTACCGAGTATCCAGGTATTTCGATGGTATTTGGAACTGGACTTGTGACCTATTCAAATGAAGCAAAAATTAATCTGCTAGGGGTAAAAAAAGAAACCCTAGACACCTATGGGGCGGTTAGTGCTGAAACTGCAAGAGAAATGTGTGAAAACTTACAAAAGATTTCACAATCGATGCTTAGTGTTTCGGTTACCGGCATTGCTGGCCCTGAAGGGGGTAGCGAAAAAAAACCGGTAGGACTTGTATATATCGGGGTGTGTTTTAATGAATTAACCGATGTCTATCACTATCACTTTAATGGTGAAAGAAAAGTAGTCCAACAAAAAACTGCCAATAAAGTCTTTCACTTGATTAGAAAAACCATAGTTGACAAATCCAAATAAAATAGATATAATAAAAAAAGAACAAGAACGAATGTTCTAATAAAGAATAGGATGGTTGCAAATGGCTGAAAAATCGAAAACAAATAATGAAGAATTAACAGATAAACAAAAAGCGTTGGATGCGGCGTTAAAAAACATTGAAAGAAGTTTTGGCAAAGGTGCTGTGATGCGTCTAGGCGATGATGCCGCCAAATTAAATGTCGAAGTGATTTCTACATCATCTATCGGTTTGGATATGGCACTGGGTGTCGGCGGCGTTCCCCGGGGACGTGTTGTGGAAATCTATGGACCTGAATCTTCAGGTAAAACGACTATTGCGTTGCACATTATTGCAGAAGCGCAAAAAGCTGGTGGAAATGCAGCTTTCGTTGATGCGGAGCATGCTTTAGATCCCACTTATGCAAAAGCTTTAGGGGTTGATATTGATAATCTCCTAGTTGCGCAGCCTGATACCGGTGAACAAGCTATGGAAATTGTTGAAGCCCTGGTAAGAAGTAACGCTATTGATGTAGTGGTTATTGACTCTGTTGCGGCTTTGGTACCCCGAGCCGAAATCGATGGTGAAATGGGGGATTCCCATATGGGGCTTCAGGCGCGACTGATGTCTCAAGCCTTAAGAAAACTGACCGGTGTGATAAAAAAATCAAATACGACAACGATTTTTATTAATCAGTTACGTGAAAAAATTGGGGTAATGTTTGGTAATCCGGAAACAACCACTGGCGGAAAAGCGCTTAAATTTTATGCTTCGGTACGAATCGATGTGCGCCGGATTGAATCCCTTAAAAAGGGCACCGAAATTGTTGGTAACCGGACCCGGGCTAAAATTGTAAAAAACAAAATTGCGCCACCGTTTAAACAGGCAGAATTTGACATCATGTATGGCAAAGGCATCTCAAAAGAAGGTGATCTTTTGGATGTAGGAGTGGACTTTGGTATTGTCGATAAGTCTGGATCCTGGTTTTCTTATAATGAACAACGATTGGGACAGGGCCGTGATAATTCAAAAGAATACCTAATGGCCAATCCTGAAGTTGCTAATACCATTGAAAAAGAAATACGTGAAAAAAATGCACTTAGTAAGATTGTTGCTGAACCTGAAGACATCGAAGAAAACTTGATGGCTAATGACGATATTGAATAAAATAATGAATTAATCAGGAAAACCATTCAAAAAAGAACCTTTTCGAGGTTCTTTTTTTGAATTATTAAAAATAACCCCTTTGAGTGGCCTTTGTTTCTTGACACTATTTTCAAAAGAGTATAAAATATAGATCATGATGAGTAGATTAGAAACATAGCAAATAGTTTATAAGGAGGTGAAAATTATAGACATACTAACAATTATTTTATTCATTGGTATTATCGCAGCGTTTGGAGTTGGTTATTTTGTGCGCAAGAATATTGCCGAAGGCAAGATAAGGAATGCTGAATTGACCGCAACAACGATTGTGAATGATGCCGTAAAAGAAGGAGAAACTTTAAAAAAGGAAATTCTTTTTGACGCTAAGGAAGAATCCTTAAAATTAAAAGAATCACTTGAAAAAGATAACCGAGAACGCAGAGCCGAGCTTCAGAAACTTGAAAATCGACTTATTCAAAAAGAAGAGAATCTTGAGAAAAAACTAACAAATTTAGAACGCAATGAAGATGCCCTCACCAAAAGAGGCAAAGAAATTGAAAAGAAAAAAGAAAAAGTGGATAGCTTATATGATGAGCAGGTTAAGGAACTTGAACGTATATCCGGTCTTACTTATGACGAAGCAAAAGAAATTCTGCTTGAAGATATCAGTAAGGATACACGACGAGAAGCTGCAATTATGATCCGTCAAATCGAAGTTGAATCAAAGGCTGTTGCTGATAAAAAAGCGAAAGAACTCATTTCACAGTCCATTCAACGTTGTGCAGCAGATCATGTGGCAGAACAAACCATAACGGTTGTCAACTTACCAAATGACGAGATGAAGGGCCGTATTATTGGTCGAGAAGGTCGAAATATCCGAACATTAGAAACACTAACAGGAATTGACCTGATCATTGATGACACCCCAGAAGCCGTCATTCTTTCCGGTTTTGATCCCATCCGCCGGGAAGTTGCCAGACTGTCCTTAGAAAAACTAATTATTGATGGTCGAATTCATCCCGCCAGAATCGAAGAGATGGTAAAGAAATCACAAAAAGAAGTAGAAAATCATATCAAAGAAGTTGGGGAACAAGCTTGTTTTGATACTGGAATTCATGGCCTGCATCCTGAGATCGTAAGACTGTTGGGAAGACTAAAATACAGAACCAGTTATGGTCAAAATGTATTAAAGCATTCCATTGAAGTATCCCATTTGGCTGGCATTATGGCGGCTGAATTGGATGGTAACATCAAGGTCGCTAAACGAGCAGGATTATTACACGATATTGGAAAAGCTATTGATCATGAGGTCGAAGGACCCCATGTTGAAATTGGAGTCAATGTATTAAAAAAATACAAAGAAAATAAAAATGTCATTCATGCTGTAGAAGCTCATCATGGTGATGTTGAAGCACGAACAATGGAAGCAGTTCTTGTTCAGTCCGCAGACGCCATTTCAGCAGCACGTCCTGGTGCAAGAAGAGAAACACTCGTTTCTTATATCCAAAGATTACAGGAGCTTGAAACCATTGCCATGTCATTTGAAGGCGTTGAGAAGTCATATGCTATTCAAGCTGGACGTGAAGTAAGAATTATGGTAAAACCAAATGAAGTTGACGATGACGAGATGATTTTACTATCACGTGATATTGCTAAGAAAATTGAAGCAGAAATGGAATATCCCGGGAACATTAAGGTTAATCTAATTCGCGAAACAAGAGCAAGCGACTACGCTAAATAGTCAAAAAGGGGAGATGATCTCCCCTTTTTTTAATCAGTTTTCTTAACCAGCGAGAAGGAATTATTTATGAATATATTAATACTCGGTGATGTCTACGGCAGACCCGGACGAAATATTTTAAAAGAAAAATTGCCCCAATTGATCACGGAGCATCAGATTGATTTTACCATTGTCAATGGCGAAAATGCTTCCGGTGGAAATGGACTCTCGACAAAAAATGCCAAAGAAATGTTAAGCTTACCCATTGATGTTATCACCATGGGTAATCATGTCTGGCAGCAAAAAGAATTGTTGGAAACAATCGCTGATTTTCCACAAATTATCCGGCCTCTGAATTATCCAGATCCGTGCCCCGGTAAAGGTTATGATTTTTTCACTTGTGAATTAAAAAATGGTGGCTCTAAAACAATCTGTGTTATCAATCTATCTGGACAGATCTTTATGCCCAATCTTAACTGCCCTTTTAATACCATGGCGCCTTTAATAGGAACATTAAAAAGCTCCGCTGATCTGGTCCTGATTGATTTTCACGCGGAAGCAACCTCAGAAAAAATTGCCTTTGGCTATTTTATGGACAGCTGGGCAACAGCGGTGTATGGAACCCATACCCATGTTCAAACCGCCGATGAACGAATTCTAGAAGGTGGAACTGCCTATATCACTGATATTGGCATGACCGGACCCATTGATGGGGTTATTGGCGTTGATCGCCAGATTATAATTGACACGATGCTAACTAAAAGACCCAGCCGGTTTGTTACCGCAACTGGAAATGTTCAAATCAATGGAATTATCCTGGCAATCGATGAAATTGAAAACAAGGTGAGTAAAATCACGCGATTATATGAAACCTACAAGACCGATAAGTAAGAGACGGATTCTTTCGAATTCTTGCTCTTGTAGAATTTGTGATCTAATTGAAAGGAATGGAAATTATTATGAAAGCATATTATGAAAACCCGTTAATTGAACGTTATTCGTCAAAGGAAGTCCTCCATATTTTCTCAGCTGACAATAAGTTTCAAAACTGGAGGAAATTATGGGTCGCTTTGGCAGAAGCAGAACGCGATCTGGGTCTTAATATTACCGAAGAACAGATTGCTGAGCTAAAGTCCAATATCACCAACATTGATTATGAACTCGCGGCTAAAAAGGAAAAAGAACTGCGACATGATGTCATGGCGCATGTTCACACCTATGGTGCCCAATGCCCTAAAGCAAAAGGAATCATCCATCTTGGTGCGACCAGCGCTTATGTCGGCGATAATACGGACATCATTGTTTATACCGAAGGACTGCGGCATGTTCGAAAACAACTGCTTAATCTGATCAACCATCTTTCTGTCTTTGCGGCTAAGCATAAAGATTTACCAACATTAGGTTTTACCCATTTTCAGCCTGCTCAATTAACTACGGTCGGTAAACGGGCATGTTTATGGATTCAGGATTTATTAATGGACTTATCGGATCTTGATCACATCATTAGTAATGTTAAACTGCTAGGGGTTAAAGGTACTACTGGTACTCAGGCAAGTTTTATGGAGCTTTTTGATAATGATCATCAAAAAGTTAAAAAGCTCGACGATTTGGTCGCTGATAAAATGGGTTTTAAAAAGTCTTTTGCCGTTAGCGGTCAGACCTATTCTCGAAAATTTGATTCGCAGGTGCTAAATGTCTTAAGCGGCATTGCTCAGACACTGACAAAATTTGCCACAGATATCCGACTGCTCCAGAATTTAAAAGAGGTAGAAGAGCCCTTTGAAAAAAATCAGATCGGTTCATCAGCAATGGCATACAAACGAAACCCGATGCGGTCAGAACGGATCTGTTCTCTAGCTCGCTATATTATCGTGAATTCTCTTAATCCGGCTTTGACTGCTTCGGCGCAATGGTTTGAACGGACTTTGGATGATTCGGCCAATAAGCGAATCAGTATCCCCGAAGGATTTTTAGCCACCGACGCTATTCTGACGATTGCCATGAATGTATCCGAAAATTTAGTTGTTTATCCCAAAGTTATCCTTCAGCACATCAATGCAGAACTACCTTTTATGGTCACCGAAAATATTATTATGGAAGGTGTAAAACGAGGCGGTGATCGACAGGAACTTCATGAAAAAATCAGAGTCCTCTCGATGGAAGCAGGTCATACTGTTAAAGTCGAAGGAAAAGCCAATGACTTAATTGAACGAATTCTGAAGGATCCGTCGTTTAATTTAAAAGCTGAAGATGTTGATGCCCTTTTAGACCCAATCCTTTACGTCGGTAGAGCACCTCAGCAGGTAGACGACTTTATTAATGAAGAAGTGAGCCCAATCTTGAGAACCAATCAGGAATTGCTTGATTTAAATAAGATCGATTTAAAAGTATAAATATTTGATAAATATATTGACAAGTATCCCACCAGCATTTATAATATAGTAGTTGCTGTTGTAGGGGTATAGCTCAGTTGGTAGAGCAGTGGTCTCCAAAACCACGTGCCTGAGGTTCGAGTCCTCATACCCCTGCCATATTTATTGATTTTTAACTCCGACTCATATGAGTCGGAGTTTTTACTTTTTGACGAATGATAAGTTTCAATCATTATTCGAAAAACCAAAAAAACAAACAATCATTAATGAAGATTTGAATTTTAAAATACTATAAATAATGCAAGTTGAAAAATAAATCTTTCATATTTTAGTATATATTGGTACAATCTATGTATTAGTATATATTGGTACAATCTATGTATTAGTATATATTGGTACAATCTATGTATTCAGGCATAAAAAAAGGTGTTATTAAAAAAAGTCTTTCAAAAGTACATAAAAAAATAATTAATTAACTTTATTTGAATCATATTTTATTGTATAATTATATAAAATGAGTGAGATAAAGGAGATAGAAGATGAATCATATTTTTTCGGAAATTACCCCTGAGATTATAGAATATAGCGATTTATGCGTAAAAAATAGTTACATTGAACCATCATTATATAAAAAACATCAAGTTAATCGTGGTTTGAGGGATTTAGATGGAAATGGTGTCTTAACCGGATTAACTGAAATCTCTGAAATTCAAGCCTATGTTTTTGAAGATGGTAAGAAAATTGGTACTGAAGGAAAACTTTTCTATCGCGGCGTTGATGTTGAAGAACTTGTAGCTGGTTTTGTTAAAGAAAAGCGTTTTGGTTTTGAAGAAATTGTCTATCTATTACTTTTTGGCGATCAGCCGAATCAGAATGAACTTAAAAATTTCACCAAGGTACTTGGTAATTATCGAAGCTTACCAACCAGTTTTGTCCGCGATATTATCATGAAAGCCCCCAGTTCAGACATGATGAACACTCTAGCCAGAAGTGTTTTGACACTTTTCTCTTATGATGATAATGCCAGCGATGTTTCTATTCCTAACGTTTTAAGACAATCCCTGGAGTTGATCGCCTTATTTCCCATGTTGGCGGTATACGGATATCAAACCTATAAACACTATCATGATGATCAGAGTCTATTTATTCATCAGCCCCAGCCTGAGCTGTCAACAGCGGAAAATATTCTCTATATCCTTCGATCCGACAGCAAGTATACTGAGCTCGAAGCACGAATACTTGATATTGCTTTGGTACTCCATGCCGAACATGGTGGGGGGAATAACTCAACCTTCACCACCCATGTAGTGTCTTCCTCCGGCACCGATACCTATTCGGTTATTGCCGCTTCATTGGGTTCGTTAAAAGGCCCAAAACATGGTGGCGCCAATATCAAAGTCGTCGAAATGTTTGAAGATATGAAAAAAACACTAGCTGATTGGACCGACGAAAAACAAGTACGACAATATCTGGTGGATCTTCTTCATAAGCGAGCCTTTGACAATGCCGGTTTGATTTACGGAATGGGTCATG
Source organism: Acetobacterium sp. KB-1 (assembly GCF_003260995.1). Classification (NCBI taxonomy): domain Bacteria; kingdom Bacillati; phylum Bacillota; class Clostridia; order Eubacteriales; family Eubacteriaceae; genus Acetobacterium; species Acetobacterium sp. KB-1. The sequence goes on along the minus strand of NZ_CP030040.1, from coordinate 608,379 downwards.
CCATCTATTCAGTATCCGATCCGCGAGCAAATGTATTCAAAGGCTATGTTCGAAGTCTTTCAGAGGAAAAGGGACTACATGATGAATTTGAACTCTATTCAATGGTTGAACGATTAGCTCCAGAAGTTATTGGTGAGGAGCGAAAAATTTACAAAGGTGTTAGTGCTAATGTTGATTTTTATAGCGGCTTTGTTTATAGTATGCTGGGATTACCCCTTGAACTCTTTACTCCAATTTTTGCAATCGCCAGAATTGCTGGTTGGAGTGCTCACCGACTTGAAGAGCTCATTAACGCTGGTAAAATTATACGACCGGCATATAAGAATGTTAGCGAACGTCGTGCTTATGAACCATTAGGCGAACGAAAATAGATTCCTTAATTAAAAAGTCGTCGTTTTTCGGAGTATAAAAATATCTAGGCGTTTTTCATAGTCTTCCTGATCTGTTCATGCTAGAATAGATCAGGAAGTTTTTGTATTCGTTCTATTATTTCATCGTTTCTAGTGGAAGTTGGATTTTGCTCTGACAATACCGTTCAATGATCGTTCGTGAAGCAATTGTAACAAAATTGTTTCTTTATTATGTGTTTAAATTAGTGTATAATGTTACATATGAAAAATGAGGTTAAGATGTTCGATAATTTTAATGATATTGGTGAATCAGTAAAACTCGGCGTTAAGAATACCCTTGTCATCGCAGCTGCCGAAGAAGGCGAATTATTAAAAGCCCTTTCTACAGCAAACGAATTATATTTGAATCGGGTAATTCTTGTCGGCAATCAAAAAATGATTGAAGAAATTAGCATTAATGAAAGAATCGATGTCAAAAATATGGAAATCATCGATGTCCCAGATCGTGTGACCGCTTGTGAAAAATCGGTGGCTTTGGTGCGTCAGGGACAGGCTGATTTTATTATGAAGGGACTTGTCGACACATCCATTTTTTTAAAAGCTGTCATTAGTAAAACCGGTGGTCTGACGACCGGACGACTCCTGAGTAGTATAATGATGATCAGAATTTCCTCCTATCACAAGTTTCTCGTTTTATCTGATGGTGGAATGATTATTGCCCCCGATTTAAATAAGAAAAAAGGGATCATCACCAACGCCGTTGATTTTTCCAGACTGCTGGGTATGCAGCACATCAAGGTTGGTTGCCTTGCAGCTAAAGAAAAGATTAATCCTAAAATGCCTGCTACTGTCGATGGTGCAGCATTAAAAGAGTTATCTCTACACCACTATTTTGGTGAAGATGTTCTGGTTGAAGGTCCCATCGCGATGGATTTGTTGATCTCAAAAAAAGCTGCGCAGATAAAAGGTTATGTATCGGAAGTGGCGGGAGATGTGGATGTTATTGTTATGCCAGACATTGAAACTGGCAATGCAATCATAAAAGTAATGACTCATCTGGGTAATGCCCAGTTGGGAGGGATCGTGATGGGTGCCTGTGCACCCATTATTTTAACGTCCCGATCGGATTCTTATGAAAATAAACTAAATTCCATTATTCTGGGGGCATTTTTAACCCAGGAAATGGATGATTGTCACCAAATATGAGAGGAGCATTAAAAAAGAAATGAAGCTATTATTAACTGGAAATGAAGCCATCGCAAGAGGGGCCTGGGAGGCTGGGGTAAAGTTTGCCACAGCCTATCCGGGAACACCAAGTACCGAAATATTAGAAAATGTGGCTACTTATAAGGAAATTGTGTCTGAATGGGCCCCCAATGAAAAGGTCGCTCTGGAAGCAGCAGCCGGTGCATCTATCGGTGGCATCAGAAGTTTATGTGCCATGAAACACGTGGGTGTTAATGTTGCCACCGATCCCCTGTTTACTTTTGCTTATCTGGGGGTTAATGCTGGAGCAGTTCTCGTTACCGCTGACGAACCAGGGATGCATTCTTCTCAGAATGAACAGGATAACCGCAATTATGCTCGCCATGCAAAAGTCTGTATGTTTGAGCCTTCTGATAGTCAGGAAGCTAAAGATATGCTCAAAGAAGCTTATGCTGTCAGCGAAACTTATGACATGCCGGTCTTATTCAGAATGACAACCCGGGTTTGTCACTCTAAGTCAATTGTTTCTTGTAGCGACCGGGAAGAAGTGATGGATAAACCTTATGAAAAGGATATCCGGAAATATTGCCCGTTACCAGCATTTGCCCGAGGTATGCAGGTTAAGCTGGCTGATAATTTCAAACGTCTGGAAGCTTATTCTAATACCACGCCATTTAATTACAGTGAGGATAATCATTCTGACATTGGTGTAATTGGATCCGGGGTGGCCTATCGTTATGCCAAAGAAGTGTTCGGGAATACCGTTTCATATTTAAAAATTGGTTTTAGTTATCCACTACCAATGGAAAAAATTGCGGCCTTCGCCAAAGGAAAAAAGACCCTTTATATATTTGAAGAAAACGATCCGATCATGGAAAAAGAAATCAAAGCAGCCGGAATTGACTGCATCGGTAAAGAAAAATTGCCCGTCATGGGTGAGCTGACTCCTGATCGCGTCCGTAAAGCCCTTTTAGACGAGACTGTTCAAATTATTGAGCCCAATCCAGAATTGGTATTACCACGACCCCCGGCACTGTGCGCCGGATGTCCGCATCGCGGCGTTTTTTATGAGTTAGGCCGACGAAAAGATCTAATGATCTTCAGCGATATTGGCTGTTACTCGTTAGGACTGATGGCCCCCTATAATGCTACTGATGCGATGATTTGTATGGGTGCCAGCATCAGTGCTGGTCACGGTGTTCAAAAAGCCTTTGACATCAAAGGCGATCATTCAAAAAAAGTGGTATCAATTCTTGGTGATTCAACCTTTTTCCATTCGGGAATAACCAGTTTGATGGATGTCACCTATAATAAAAGTAATACTCTAACCATTATTCTCGATAACCGTATTACCGGTATGACTGGTCACCAACAGAATCCCGGAACTGGTTATGATTTAATGGGCGAAGCAGCACCGATGATTGACATTGAAGCGATGGTAAAAGCCTGTGGCGTAAAAAACCTGATCTCTATCGATCCCAATAATCTTCAGATTGTTGAAGAAGCCATTGAATGGGGACTAAATACTGATGGTCCTGCTGTTATTATTACCCGTTGGCCCTGTGTTCTGAAAAAATTCTCTGGCCAGGATAATGAAGAGTTCCCAATGGCCTTTAAGAAAGTTTGTTCCGTCGATGTTGATAAATGCATCGGCTGCAAAAAATGCCTGAAGTCCGGTTGTCCGGCATTGGCTTTTGATCGAGCCAATAAAAAATCGGGTATTCTAAAAGAAAGCTGTGTAGGCTGTGGTGTTTGTGCACAGATCTGTCCCAAACAAGCCATTACAGTAGAGGTGAGATAGAGATGGAAACAAAAAATATCGTATTAGTGGGAGTCGGCGGTCAAGGAACAATTTTAGCCGCTAAGCTTTTAACAACAGGATTAATGGAAGCCGGTTTTGATGTAAAGATGAGTGAAATCCATGGTATGAGTCAGCGCGGCGGCTCGGTTTCTTCATTGGTTCGTTATGGCGATGATGTCCAATCTCCGGTAATTGAAATCGGCAGTGCCGATATCGTCGTTGCCTTTGAAAAAATGGAAGGTCTGAGATCGCTGGAGTACCTCAAACCGACCGGCAAAATGATTGTCAATGACACCGAGATCTTTCCGCTTTCTGTCATCATTGGAGCGAACACTTATCCTGACAATATTTTAAATGAAATAGAAAAAAAGGTTAGTTTACGAGTGATGTCGGCAACAAAAATGGCAGAAGAACTCGGTAATTCAAAGGTAATGAATGTGATTTTGCTTGGTTCCATTATAAAATCGATGGGTTTAACCGATATTGATTGGGAGACGATCATTGCTCAAAATGTGAAAGAACAGTTTAAAGATCTTAATATCAAAGCCCTGCACGCAGGGATGGATGCTGTATAGAATGAAAAAAGACGATTCGAATTATAAGTTTTTTCAGCATACCTCCTGTGAGTACTTTCCTTGCCATAAGGTTGATGATTTAGAGGATTTTAATTGTCTGTTTTGTTATTGCCCGCTGTACGCCTTGGGTAACAACTGTGGTGGTCATTTTAGTTATACCGATAAGGGGATTAAAAACTGTAGTAAATGCAGCTTTCCACATCATCGCGAGCATTATGATGCGGTGTTGGAGAAATTAGGGCTGCTAATTGAACAACTCAGAACAACAAAAATATAATAGGTTAAAGGGGTAGAAAAATGTCGATAGTAATTGGAATTGTTTTTATTGTTGCAGCTTATTTAATCGGGAATCTAAATTTCGCTTATATTCTGGTAAAATTTTTAAAAAATGAAGATGTACGTAACTACGGCAGTGGCAATGCAGGAACAACAAATGTGCTTCGGGTGATGGGTAAAAATGTGGCTATTCCGGTGTTTCTTCTCGACGCATTAAAAGGCTGCCTGGTGATCGTTGTTGGTCGATATGCCTTAAGCCTAAACGAGATCTTTCTAATTTTGGGTGGGATTGCCGTTGTCGCCGGTCATAACTGGCCAGCTTTTCTTCAATTTCGCGGCGGAAAAGGTACTGCAACATCGTTAGGTGTTTTTCTTACCTATGATTGGGAAGTAGCTCTGATTGCCATTATGATTGGACTAATCATTTTGGCAATATGGAAAATGGTTTCCCTTACCTCGATGGTGGGCATGACCATGCTACCGGTTTTTACCCTGCTTCTAGGAAGAACTGTTACAGAAGTTATTTTCGCGATTGTATTATGTCTGTTTAGCATTTTTCAACATCGTAAAAATATTGGACGGATCATCCAGGGACGAGAAAGCAAAATTGGACAAAAAGTTAAAATGAAAAATTAGCTTTTTAGCACTCTATTTAACTACTATTTTAAAAGGCTCTGAGATGGGCCTTTTTACTTGCTTAAAGCGAGCGTTTAAAATCAATCTTTAAAAACATAAAAATACATTGTTAAACACTACATCTATGTTTATAATTAGAGTTGCAACCCAATATCATGTATATAATTTAGGAGGAAGAAATAAATTGAATCAAATAAATCAGCTGTTTAAACGAGTATTTACGAAAGAACTGGAAAATTCAAATAAAACTGTTTATGATCTGTTTCAGTGGCAAACTGTCGACGTTGTGTTAAAAAACTATCAAACTGGTGAAACCATTTATGAAATGAAAGATCTGGAATTTCCAGAACACTATTCTCAAAATGCTTGTAATATTATCGCAACAAAATACTTTAGAAGAAAAGGTGTTCCCAACCAATTCGGTTATGAACACAGCATGCGTGAAATTGCCGATCGTCTAGTCGGTTTCTGGACGGATGCCATTAAAGAAGAAGGACTAATCGATACGGATGAGGAATGGCAAATTTATTACGATGAACTGGTATATGCCTTCCTGATGCAGATGTGGGCCCCTAACTCACCTCAGTGGTTTAACACTGGTCTGATGCGAAGTTATCAAATTGCCGGTTCCAAGGATGATTTGTATTATTATGACGAAAAAGCCGAACAGGTGCTTGAATCAGAAGATCGATACACAAGAACTCAGGCTAGCGCCTGTTTTATCCTATCAATTGAAGACCGACTTCTTGGTGATCACTCTATTTCGGAGCACTATGTCAGTGAAACCAAATTATTTAAAGGTGGTTCTGGTGTTGGGACTAACTTCTCCAGCCTCAGAGCTGCTAATGAAGGCCTTACCAGTGGCGGGCAGTCATCGGGGATGATGAGTTTTCTCCAGGGACTGGATCGCAATGCCGGGGCCATTAAATCTGGGGGGACAACTAGGCGGGCGGCTAAAATGGTTATCGTTGACATTGATCATCCGGAAATTGATAATTTTATTAACTGGAAGGTAAAAGAAGAGCAAAAGGTCCGGGCACTGGGAAAAATGGGTTACGAGATATCCATGGATGGTGAAGCTTATCAGACTGTCAGTGGTCAAAACAGCAATAACTCAGTCCGTCTCAACGCTGAATTTATGGAAGCTGTTTTAAACCTGAAAAATGAACCAGATCATAAAATGAAACTCAAAGGCCGAGTTGATGATAAGGTTGATCGAGAAGTGCCCGTTAAGGAATTATGGAATCATCTTAATCAAGCCACCTGGGAATGTGCTGACCCAGGCATTCAATTTGATGATGTTTTTAATGCTTGGCATACATGCCCAGGGGGCGAAAATGGTAAAATCAACGAAAAAAACAACCGAATTAATGCTACCAATCCTTGTTCGGAGTACGCCTTTTTAGATGATACGGCTTGTAATTTAGCATCGATTAACATCTTCAAATTTTATAATCAGGAAGATAACAGCTTTTCACTTGATCACTACATTCACTTGGTTGGATTAATCCAATGCGCTTTGGAAGGTTCCATATACCACGGACAATTCCCAACCAAAGATGTTGCTCGAAAAAGTTATCTGTTTCGAACCACTGGTCTCGGCATCGCCAATGCAGCATCCTTGCTTTTAGCCATGGGATTTCCCTATGATTCAGCAGAAAGTCGTAATCTGATCGCCGCGATCACAGGTATCATGACCGGGACCTCCTACTATGTTTCGGGACTGATGGCGGGGAAAATTGGTGCTTTTCCAAAATATGAAATCAACGAACCCTATATGAAACGGGTCATTCGCAACCACAGTCGTGTTGCTGGCAGCCGAACTGACAGCTATGAAGAATTGCATTATGATCCGATTAAGATTAACCATGAGCTGCTACAAAAAATCGGCTTTAAAGATATCAGCAATCAATTAAAAAGAGCCTGGAAACTAGCGGAAGAAGCCGGTGATGCCTATGGCTATCGAAACGCCCAGGTGTCCGTCATCGCACCAACTGGAACCATTTCGTTTGCTATGGACTGCGGCGCTACATCGATAGAACCTTTTTATAATCATGTGGTTTTTAAAAAACTGATCGGCGGCGGGTCCATGGAGATTGTCAATCCAGTTATGGAAATGGCGCTTTATAATCTCGGTTACAGTGAAAAAGAAATCAGCGAAATCCTGACTTACTTACTTGAAAAAGACAGCCATGGCTATTTTTTACATGAAGGCGTAGCCGGTGCTCCTTATATCAAACCCGAACATTTGCCTGTTTTTGATAGTGCCAACACCATTTCACCAATGGGTCACGTCTTAATGGTCTCTGCCATCACCCCAATGATCAGTGGTTCAGTTTCTAAAACGGTAAATTTACCTAATGATGCATCAGTGGAAGATGTCGAGAATATCCATCTACTGGCTTATCGGACGGGGACCAAGGCAATAGCCATTTATCGAGATGCCTGCAAAGCTTCTCAGCCGTTAAGCTCGGGAATGGCAGACGATCGTGACAAGGCACTCGACGACTACTCTTATGCTGAGCTGCTTGCACTGGTAAAAGAAGGATCAACAAAAGCTCTGAACCGAGTCCGGCCCGAAGGCATGCGGCTCAGTCGAACCCATGCGGCAAAAATCGGCGATATCGAGCTCTATATTACCATCGGTTTTTATGAAGATGGTGGCATCGCTGAAATATTTGTCTCTACTGACAAAGAAGGAACGGTCGTCAAAGGATTACTGGCATCCTTATCCAAATCGATATCCAACATGCTTCAATACCATATCCCGCCCGATCAAATTTCTAAGATGCTCAGAGGGCAAAAATATGAACCATCTGGTTTTGTATCTCGCCATCCTTACATCAAATTTGCTTCATCAATTTCTGATTTGATTAGCAAAGTGATTGATATTGAACATGGTGATTTTTCAAACTGCCAGGTTAAACCCAAAAATTTTACTCTGATGAATAAGCAAAACATGGTAAAAAGCATCAGTGCTGATAATCCCATCCAGGATTACAATAAAGATGTAGCCAGCGAGGTATTATACGGAGAAACCTGCAGTCATTGTGGCAGTGACCGGATGATGCGCAATGGAACTTGCAAATTATGTCTGGACTGCGGGACAACCACAGGATGCAGTTAAGAATAAAAAAGATTTTGATGTTTTCCCATTGTTTGATATAATAATTAACTAGGATACACACCTTAGGAGATTTAGATGCGAGAAAAGATTAAAAATGCAACAACAATAGTAGTTAAAATGGGAACAACCTCAGTAACCCACGCTAATGGAACCCTGGATCTCCGAAAATTGGAAATCTTGGCTAGGGTTTTGACCGATCTTGAGAATAGTGGTAAGAAAATGGTGCTCGTCTCGTCTGGCGCCATCGGTGCCGGAATGAACCGGATGAAGCTGAAAGAGCGACCGAAAACCCTCAAAGAAAAGCAGGCTGCCGCTTCGGTGGGACAAGGCTTACTGATGCGTGTCTATCATAAATTATTTGATGAATATCACCAGACTGTGGGACAAATTTTACTGACAAAAGATGTTTTCAGCCACTCAATCAAGCGAAATAATGCTATGAATACCTTCAACGCCCTGATAGAAGGAGGAATCATCCCTATTGTCAATGAGAATGACTGTATTGCTACAGACGAAATCCAGGAAGAATGTTTTGGGGATAATGATATCCTTTCAGCAATGACAGCTGACCTGGTGGATGCTGACCTATTGATAATTTTGTCCGATGTGGCTGGTCTCTACGATGACAATCCGGTACTTAATAAAGAGGCCCAACTAATCAGAACAGTTCATCATGTCGATGGCCAAATTATGAAAAGCGCCGGAAGTAGCACCTCATGTCTGGGCACTGGAGGGATGATTACTAAACTTGGGGCAGCAAAATATGCCACTGATTGCGGTATCGATGTGATCATCGCTTCTGGTGAAGATTGTAAAACCCTTTATGATATTTTGGATGGCAAAGAGATAGGGACCATTTTCTTAAGTGATTAAAAAGTAACGCAAATCAATTTTAAATATGGAGGATTCTTATGTTAAAGAAAATATTCGTCGGATTTTCTGCCGTAGTTGCGGGAATGTTAATGGTTTTTGGTGGAATTTATTTTGTTGAAAAAAGAAAAGAAGAAGCAATGGGTGGAAAACTGATGCGGGTAAATTATAAATTCACTAAAGAATTCGAAGAATAAGGTTTGTCATGTCGAAAGTATTTATTTTTACAGCGTCGACCGGTGCTGGTCATAATTTGGCTGCTCAGTCGTTAAAAGAATCCCTGGACGAGGCTGGCTATCAAACGGAGGTTTATGATGCGTTTAAAGAGACGAATATCACCCTCGATCGTCTGATTACCAAAGGCTACCAGCAAATTGTGGTAAATGTACCCAAGCTCTACGAGCAAATGTACAATCAGTTCAATAATATGAATCGTTTCCAGCAGGGGATTTTTCAGGCTCTGACAAAGGTCATGAACCCTGATATTGTGCCACTGATCAATTCTGGAAAACCGGATTTAATCATTACCACTCATCCGTTCGTTACCAATGTATTAGGTACACTAAAAGAACATCACGCTTTTGATGTACCGGTGTTGTCCATCGTTACGGATTATAAGATTCATACCCTTTATCTGAAAAAAATGATTGACGCTTATGTTGTTGGCAGCGATTATACGAAACAGACGATGGTTGACAAAGGTGTTGCTGAAGAGATCATTTATCCCTATGGCATCCCGATACGGCAAACCTTTTTAAAAAACAACCATCTTGAACGTAAGGAGACCGCCAATGTGGCAGGCACGATCTTACTCATGGCCGGCAGTTTGGGCAGCAAACAAATGGAGAAAGCCTTTTCATCCTTGCTGAAGGTAAAAGAAAAAATCCGAATTATCGTTGTCTGTGGAAATAATGAAAAGATTGAAAAAGATATTAAAAATCTTTATGCCCAGGAAACAGATGATCAAAAAATCGTTGAAATTCACGGGTTTGTGAACAACGTGTCCGAGTTGATGGATGAGTCCGATGCTATCATTTCTAAGCCCGGGGGGCTTACTACAACGGAAGCGATTGTTAAAAACATCCCCATGATTATTCCGTTTTATTATCCTGGACAGGAAGAAGAGAACGCCGATTATCTTGTTGATGGGGGAATGGCCATCAAAGTAGATAAGATCAAAGATTTGACCTCGATGGTTGATTTTTTGTTTGAAAATAAATATATTATTAAGCGAATGTCAGAAAATATGTCAGAGGAAGCGCAAAAACGATCGATGAGTAAAACAATCGAACTCTGTAGAAACCTGATCGCCGATTATACTACTCGAAAGTCACTCACTGAGCCGCAACAGGATTCCTACAAAATCAAGGAAATAGAAGACCATTAAGAAGAGCAGGAGCAAAAATGAAAAAAGAAATGTCAAAAACTTATAATCCGAAGGAAGTCGAAGATCAAACCTATACCCGTTGGCAGGAAAAGGGATACTTCAAACCAGAGGTCAATCCTGACGGCAAGCCCTTTACCATTGTGATGCCCCCTCCAAACATAACTGGACAACTCCATATGGGCCATGCCTTTGATGGCACCCTCCAGGATGTTTTAACCCGATATAAACGGATGGATGGTTATTCAGCGTTGTGGTTACCAGGAACAGACCATGCCAGTATTGCTACTGAAGTTAAAGTCGTGGATAAACTCCGGCAAGAAGAAGGCAAAACTAAACAGGAAATTGGTCGAGAAGCTTATTTGGAGCGAGCGTGGGACTGGGCGTTGACCTACAAAACTCGAATTACCGACCAGCTAAAGAAACTGGGAGCATCTTGCGACTGGAGCCGGGAACGCTTTACTATGGATGAAGGCTGTAGTCAGGCGGTTAATGAAGCCTTTGTCAATCTTTATGAAAAAGGACTGATCTATAAGGGCAGCCGGATTATCAACTGGTGCACTACCTGTAAAACAGCACTATCTGAAGCTGAGGTTGAATACGCTGAACAACAGGGCCATTTATGGCACATCCGTTACCCGCTAACCGATGGTGATGGCTATTTGGTGGTTGCCACTACCCGTCCTGAAACGATGTTGGGGGACAGTGGGGTAGCTGTTCATCCGGAAGATGAGCGCTATCAACACTTGATCGGTAAAACCGTAAGTTTGCCATTACTCAATAAAGAAATCATCATTGTCGCTGATGACTATGTGGATATGAGCTTTGGAACCGGGGTAGTTAAAATGACGCCGGCGCATGACCCCAACGATTATGAGGTGGGACTCCGTCATCATCTGGAGCAAATTCGGGTACTTAACGATGATGGTACAATGAATGAGCTGGCCGGAAAATATGCCGGAATGGATCGCTATGACTGTCGCAAGGCGGTCGTCGAAGATCTAAAAGATTTGGGCCTGCTAGAAAAAATAGAAGAACATCAGCATAATGTTGGCGAGTGTTACCGTTGCTCAACAACTGTGGAAACCATGACTTCTGAGCAATGGTTTGTCAAAATGGAGCCGCTGGCGGGTCCGGCCCTAGATGCGGTACGCCACCACGAGACCGATTTCATTCCCGAGCGGTTTAATAAAATCTATTATAATTGGTTGGAAAACATCCGAGATTGGTGTATTTCCCGACAATTGTGGTGGGGACATCGCATTCCCGCCTATTATTGTGACGATTGTGGGGAGATGATGGTTTCTAAAGAAGCCCCTGAAAGCTGTCCCAAGTGTGGTTGCACCCAGCTTAGTCAGGATGAAGACGTCCTGGATACCTGGTTCAGTTCCGGCCTATGGCCGTTCTCAACCCTGGGCTGGCCGGAAAACACTGAGGATTTGAAAAAGTTCTATCCGACCACGGTGCTGGTCACCGGTTATGATATTATCTTTTTCTGGGTCGCCCGGATGATTTTTATGGGCCTCTTCGAAATGGGCGAAACACCCTTTAAAGATGTTTATATCCACGGTCTGGTGCGGGATTCGCAAGGCCGCAAAATGAGCAAGTCCTTGGGTAACGGCATCGATCCGCTGGAACTGATCGAAACCTACAGCGCTGATGCGCTGCGTTTTACCATCATCACTGGTAATTCCGCCGGCAACGATATCCGCTGGCAGGATGAAAAGGTGGAATCCAGCCGTAATTTCTTAAACAAGATCTGGAACGCTGCCCGCTTTGTTTTAATGAATCTTGATGAAGATATTATGGATAAAAAAGAGACCGCCATCGCCAATCTAGAAAACACTGATAAATGGATTCTCAGTCGGATGAACACCATCGTTACTGAAGTCAACCATAATATGACCAAGTATGAACTGGGCATCGCTGCTTCAAAAATTTATGATTTCGCCTGGAACGAATACTGTGACTGGTATATCGAGCTGGTGAAGCCACGGTTATATGGCGAGGAAGAGCAGACCAAGATCTCGGCTCAGTACACCCTGCGCGTGGTGTTGGATACGATCCTACGGTTACTCCACCCCTTTACGCCTTTTATTACTGAAGAAATTAACGGCTACCTGCCGGGTACCACCGGTGACATCATGGTGGCCCAGTGGCCCCACTTCAATGAAGCTTACGTCTTCCCGGAAGATGAAAAACAGGTCGAGTTTTTAATGGCTGCGATTCGCAGCATCCGCAACATCCGAGCTGAAATGGATGTACCTAATTCCAAAAAGACCCAGTTATTCCTGATTTCCAATAACCCGAAACACCTGGCCTTGATGGCCGACTCCCTCCATTATTTCCAGAAGCTGGCTTCGGTTTCAACGATTCTGCCGATTACCAAAGCCGATATAAAAGATAACTATGTTTCTGCCGTGGTGGAAGATCTGGAAATTTATATTAACCTTGACGAGTTGGTCGATAAAGAAAAAGAAATCACCCGGCTGGAAACTGAAAAAAAGAAACTCCAGCAGGAAATTGACCGGGTCACCCAGAAGCTGGGAAACAAAGGCTTCACCGATAAAGCGCCGGAAAAGGTGGTCGAAAGTGAACGGGACAAACAGAAAAAATTCCTGGAAACCATGGCAAAAGTCCTGGAACGGCTAGAGTATTTTAAGAAATAATTGACCCCCGCACTGATAATCCTATCAGTGGGATCACAGCTTATTCAAAACCCGGAACACCCTGAAAGATTCAGGCGGTTCCGGGCTTTTTGTGGTTGACCGGCATTCTCAAAGATCAGCTGACCGGGGAAGCCACGGCGATTTTCCACTAGCCCTGAGGGAGCCGGCAGGCCTTGGTTAAAGTGCCTATCACTTAAGCGAATCCGCATACGGTTATAAACGCTTCTAAATGGCGATAAAAGATGCAGTGTTGCGTGATATTGTTTTTTAGTCGATCTTAAAACAGCGGTAAATGATCCGAATGAATGCCTGTGACCAGTGTATTATGATTGACTCTCGGACTTTTTCTGAGCGTGATGCTGATTATCTGACAGCGGTGTCCCCGATTCCTGCCACTCATAAGGTGAAGCTTTTGACTATTATTTTCCCGGCCACATCGATAAAGCGATCAAGGCAAAAATAGCTGACTTAGTGGTGGGGTATGGCATCGGCGTGATCCGCTATCCCAATCAATTATGCTGCCTTCTTCAGATTGGGTTGTGAGCTTCGTTTATTTATTAATTTAACCTGTTTTTTTACCCTGATTTTTAATGGCCAGGGTGATTATTTTGACTAAATTCCGACCGATCCCCATTAGGCAAAACTGGCCATTGATAATGGTTTTTACTAAGTCGGGGGGGTGCATCATCCTCAAATCAGGGCGATTGGATTGGCCGGTGGGTTGATCGATTAAGTGAATAAAAAGAAGATGCGTTGCCTGGAAAGTGAAATTTGCTCTAGTCAGTGACGCGGAAAAAGCGTATAATAAAAAAGATGTGGCAATCCCTAAAGCGCCAAAGCCAACCGCGGAAATTGGGACCATACCAATAATATCAACCATCAAAAAGACGGAGGAACAATGGAAAATACAGGCAAAATCGGGTTTGAAGAAACCCTCTGGAAATCAGCCGATAAACTAAGAGGCAGCATGGATGCCAGCGAATACAAGCACGTGGTCCTGGGGCTGATCTTTTTAAAATATATTTCCGACAAGTTTGAAACCAAATATAAGGAACTCCTGGCCGAAGGGGGAAGGCTTTGAAGAAGACCGGGATGAATACGAAGCCGAGAACATCTTCTGGGTCCCCAAAGAAGCCCGCTGGACCTTTACGCCAAGGATGTCAAAATCGGTCAGTATATCGACGACGCCTGATCCAAATCGAAAAAGAAAACAGCTCCTTAAAAGGGGTGCTGGACAAACGCTACGCTCGACCGGAAATTGACAAACGGCGGCTGGGAGAACTGATTGATCTGATCTCCACCATTAAACTCCATGACAGTGGCGAAAAAGATCTGCTGGGCCGGGTTTATGAATACTTTCTAGGTCAGTTTGCCAGTGTTGAAGGCAAGGGCGGTGGCGAATTCTACACCCCCACCAGCGTCGTCAAAACCCTAGTGGAGATGATCGAACCCTATCAGGGCCGGGCCTATGAAATAATCATGCAGAGATTAATACAATTTAATAAGGTCAATAGTTGTTGTGCATAGGAGTATGCAACCTTGAAAATGGGTATGCAAATGTGGATGTAACTTTATTAAAAAAAGCCAGGTTTTGTGCATTTTTCGTTATTTGGGGTATGTTTTTTATCTAGGTAATTGCGAAATGAAAAAGATTTAGAGCTCAGAGAATTTGGTGGTGAGAAACGGACAGACTTCATGAAGTCAGAAGGGAAACGAACAACAAAGCGAAGAAAATGTTGCAGAAGATGAAAAATAAGCCGCAAAAATTAAAGCTGGGCAAAGAAGATAAAAAGTCCAACTAGGCAACGAGTGGTTTAAGACTGCGTAAGTATTGATGCTGATGAATAGTATCGGAAAAAATTGCAGTAATCAGCTGGGTAATTCCGGCCAACAGCAAATCGGCGTGAAGTGTCTTGGCATTCTGAGTTTTACGGTTGGCAAGACAGAAACTGTCTTTGAAATGATTGATGTATTGTTCAACGACGCCCCGGATTTTATAGATCCGAACCCATTCGAGTGTCCCACGAAGGGTTCCGGGGTAGGCTCGGAGATTTTTTTCAGGATAGATGTAAAACATCTGACCACAGGAAGACGGAGTACAGGGATTTTCACAGAAGCACTGACGTTTGTCTTTCCAGGCTTCCAGTTTGATCCATTTTGTTTTGGGACAGGTGAATTTAAACCGAACAGGCCGTTCTTTCGTTTGGGTCGACCTTCGGATTTCATGGGAAGAGAAGGATCGTTTGGACAACAGGGAATCCCATCTGCATAACCGGGCAATCCGCATCATAGAAAGTGATATCCCGGACAATGCCAAGTCCATTGGTGATGATGCCGAATTTGTAGACGTAACAGAAATGACCATTAATGTAGAGCTGTTTGATTTCCGGGTTGGATTTTGCGTGAGTGGGCATTGAACCGTAAGCAGCCTTATAGGGATCATAGGCGTCATCAAGCTGGTGAGATTTTTTGAATGCCTTGAGTGAGCTGCTTAATAATTATATTGGCAAATTTTGGATTGTTTTCAGTGACGTAAGCTTCAATTCCGGAGGTGTCAAAAATAGTCATCATCGCTTTATCGGCATCAATTTTCTGGCAGATCGGTTCAGTTACATCAACAAGACGATGAAAAAGCGATTGTAAGTCCATCAGGTATGTTTTTTGAAACGATCAGTTGCGATGCATGGGGAACCCGGTTAAAACCGCAGAAATCGCGGAGTTCTCTGGAAAACTTGAGAAAAGTAATCAGGAGTGCATCCGTGGACATGAAAAAAATCCGCTGCAGGATCAGCGCCCAGAGAATCGAACAAAGTTCAAAATCTCGATATCGGCCATGAGCCGAATAGTAATGCTGATAAAATGAATGTGGAATCAACGCATGAAGATTCAGATTCTCTTCCAGTAGTGAAAGAAAGTGATGTTTGTCATATTAAAAAAATGAGTACAATCAGAATAAACTTCAGCCAAAGAAAGCTGTTTTTGTGATAAAATAGTCATGATATAACTCCTTTCAGGTTGATAGATTTGTTTATGAGCAACTCAATTTTATCACAATCTGGTGAGGAGTTATATTTTTTATGTTAAAAATATCCCGTAATTATGCGTGCTGTGGCGTTTTTCAAACGCCAAGGAGGTTGAATATGAAAGGAATCGTACAAAAATATAACACAGACAAAGGATATGGTTTTATCCGTATGGACAATGGCACAAACTTATTTTTTCATATAACAGACGTCACAAATGCGGCATTTGTTTCCCCAGGTGATGCTGTTGAGTTTGATACTGAAATGCGTTCTAAAGGGTTGGCTGCTAAAAATATTGTATTACATGGAAATAACAGGCCAGCATTTATTTCGTTTGGTGATATAAATTTAAAGATCAGCAATATCAAAGATTATGGTCTTGGCCATGATATTGGAGAAGAAGAATATGAGGAAGATGTCCATTTTACGGCGGGTGAAAAAGTAATTTCTGGGTTATTTGGAATTGGTTTATTGGCTGGTGGTTCTTTTGATGGCTTTTCTCTACTTGATACTTCAGATCGAAAAGTTAAACAAAAACGACCTGTAAAGATAAAATACCTTTATGTAACAACATTTCAAAATGATAACTATCGATTCTATAAAAGAGATGTTTCGTTTGATATCAATCAGAAATATCAGGAATTATGTGATCGATTAACTTAATTTATTTGAGCAATTAGTTTTATTATCATTTTTAGCAAGATAAAAGCTAAAAAATAACGTAAATAATTAAAACATTAAAAAGAATTGAAGGTCGAAAAGATTACTTATCCTTTCGGATGATTGATCAGGCTGATTATCTGTCCTATGCAGGATTGTTATTATCGGATGAATGCACCTTGTTGCAATCACGAATATTCTGTTACCCGATGGATGGGAAAAAGCAAGGGCAAGCGGACAATTGATGCGATTGATGATAAGGAATATAGTGGCAACATCATCATGCTTTTAAAAGAAGGTATTTCTTTTGTGAAAAATAATTCTCAAAAAGCATGGAAGATTCAAGGTGCCAAACGCATCGAATTTATTGATTATCCGGAAGATGCAGTAAGAGAAGCGTTGGTTAATGCATTGATTCACCGGGATTATAATATTATCGGAGCAGAAATCCATATTGATATCTATGATGTTCGCATGGAAATTGTGTCGCCAGGTGGCATGTATGACGGGAAAAACATTCAGGAAGTTGACATTAACAGAATCTCATCGATTCGACGAAATCTCGTTTTAGCTGATATATTTAATCGCCTGGATTATATGGAACGACGGGGAAGTGGGTTAAAGCGAATTAAAGAATCGTTTGATGATGAAAATCGGGTAGAATTTTTTTCAAATCAATCCAATTTCTTTGTGAAAATGAAAAAACAAAGAGTTGATGAGAGCGATGATTTTGATGATGAGCGGAAACGAGCGGATAATGAGCAAATTAAACCCGAATGAAAAACTAATCGTCGAATATTTGATGAAAAATGAAAAAATAGTCAATAAAGAGGCAAGTTCATTAACCGGGTTATCTCCGGCTCAGGTAAGGCGGGTGTTTGTCTCATTACAGAAAAAACAAGTTATCGAAGGCATTGGAAAAAGCAGAGCTAGACATTATCAATTGACTAAGCCGGAGATTTTAAAATATCGTTAACAAAAAAAGGGAGACACTATGAGTTTATCCGAAACATTCACCGAGGCCTTTCTGGAAGAGGCCGCCATTGAAATACTCACCACGCTGGGCTACACTTATGCCTTTGGCCCGGATATTTCCCCGGAGGGCGAGCTCCCGGAGCGTCAGGATCACCGCGAGGTCATCCTGAAAGAGCGGGTCCGGGGTGCGCTCTTTCGCATTAACCGAGATTTGCCTCCGGAAGCCCTAGACGAGGCCTACCGCCAGATCATCACCGTTAACAGCCCGATGCTTGTCGAAAACAACCGCCATTTTCATCGACTCTTAACCGAAAGGATGTAGGTCTCCTTTAGTGAAAGTGGCGGCCTATCGGCAGCACAATCCCAGCATCCCGCCTTTTGCCGATTGAAGCGCGGCTACGGCGTCGAGACCATCTACCGGATGTTAAGCAAGGAGTTGGCTTACTGCGAGTTGCACAACGCCCTGACTGACGCCATCGACGAGTTGACAATTATGAAGTTGCTTAATCATGAAATTGGTAAATATGCCTTGGCAAAAATCAGTTATCCGGAGATTTCGGATAACTGCAAATGACCCATTGCCCCAAAATACCCATAACAATGGGGCATCATTTTACATCAAAATCCCAGGAGGACATATGACCTTATTTAGCAAAAGAATTGAAGAACTGATTAGCGAGAGCGGTGAAACCGTTGCGTCCCTGGCCGAAATTGGCGGCATCAATCGCACCACTCTGCAACGAATCAAATCCGGCGAGCGCCTGCCAACCCCAGAGTTTTTCAGCAATCTGGGCCGGGCTTTACGGCTTTCACCGGTTGAGCAGGATGAACTCGCCCAACTGCTGGAAATCGCCCGGGTCGGGGAGACCGTCTCTTACAGCCGTCGCCAGATCTTTGATCTGATTGAAATGATTTCTGAACTCACCGAATATAAGATTCCCTTTTCAAAAGAAGTCAACCGGAAAACCGGCGACCGGGAAAACCAGCCGGCCACCGCGTCCATCGGCATCTGCTCCGATCCCATGGCGGTTTTGAATCTGATTGAAAGCAGCATCAATCAGGAACTTTTTTTCGCCGCCCAACCAGACCTGAAACTGTGCATTCCCCATACTGAAAGCAAGGTGTACGATTACATTTTTCAGCAGATGATGGGCAATAAGAAAAAACTGAACCTCGCGGATGTGTTGGGTTTCCGTCAACAGGCAGCGGCCGACAAACCAGACCAGGCATTGGCGGCGCTTCATCATCTGATCGCCCTGTCCCTACTGGAAAATATCAACTATCGTTCCTGTTATTATTATTTTTCGCCAGAAAGTCCAGCCAACACGCCAGTAACAGCGCTGTTTCCGTATTTTATCCTGACTTCCGAACGGGTCATCACCATTTCAGCTGATTTTAATCAGGCGGTATTATATCAGGATGCGGCCATCATTGACGTGTATCGCACCGAGTTTGATCACCTGGTTGCCAAATCCCAAACCTTTATTGAAGAAAGCACTGATTTGTTTGAGGTCTATACCATGGAACAGATTCGCCAGTTAAAGCATGTGGTCGAGCCCTTGCCCTGTTTTGCCTACTACATGAACCGGGAATTATTGGAAGCAAATATGAATAAAGATTTTCCCTATTATCAAACGCTGCTGGAGGTGGCTGTCAATCATTTTGGCAATATTCAGCGGGAAAACCCCAGCATCATCAATGTGTTTTCGCTAAAAAATCTTGAACAGTTTATGCAGGATGGACGCTTGAACTTTCCTGATGAAGTCTATCATGTTGTCAAACCCGCTGATCGCTTATACCTGGTCCGGTTGGTTCGCGATGATCTGGCCAACAATCGTCGCTCTTATTATGCCATCGATGAAAAGCAGATCTTTATGAATGGCTCCACCGAATTTTCCAATGAGCAGAATCTGATTCGCGTAATTTTACACTACCGCAAAAATAATCAGCTGGTTTTTAAAGTCTTTGAAATTTATGAGCCCAATGTGGTTGCCGCCTTTGATGACTTTTTTACCAATATGACGAACAGCGAGTATGTTTTACCAAAGGAGCAAACCCTGGCCGAACTGGATCGCCTCATGCAGCTGTGTAAAGTGTAGCAGCCTTTGCCACGGACTTTCCGGGGATAAAACCTACCTAGGCGGTCGAAAGCTCCGCTGCCAGCCACCCTTCACTGTGTCCAGGCGATGATTTGCGCATTAACAGAGAAGATATATTTATAGAATTAAACGATTGGAGTACCCGTGACAGATAAGAATAAAAAACCAATGCGAAGGGATTATCAGGCCATTTTTGAAAAAGCCTATGATTTGATGGATGAAACGATCATCGCGGGGAATTGTGGGGAATGTTGTGGTTATCATTGTTGCCGCCGAATTGATGACAAAGGTAAGCGCCTGGGCATGTATCTATTACCCCTTGAATATGAATATATGCAATGTGAGGTCGTGACCGATTACGATCTGCACAGTCAGAAGCACTACACGATGCCCCCTAAAATTAAAAAAATGTATTATATCTATTGCCATCTGGCCCACGGTTGTCTGCGAGACTATCGACCTATCCAATGCCGGACCTACCCCTTTGAACCCCATCTCGAGAACGGAGCCTTCTCACTGGTGATTGAAAAAGAGCAGCTTCATGACTGTCTCCTGATTGAACACCGCTCAGCGTGGCGCCAGGCCTTTATCGATGGTGTTTATAATGGGTGGCTTGAACTGATGAAGATCCCCATCATTTCCTATCACATTGAATATTTTTCAAAAGAGCGAATCGCCGCTAATAACATGATGATACGCTATCCTTCCAATGGATATGATCATCCGATAAAGGAGAACATTATGAACCTACCATGAGTAACTCTAACTATAAAAACATAGACGAATCCTTAGACTTCTATATTAATTACTGTTAAACTAAGATGCAGCCGTTAGAGATCACTGCAGCGACACTTGTTAATCTCAATTTAATTCTTGTCGAAACTGGCTGAACTCAATGATGGGAAAAAATAAATTTGAAAAGAGAGATAAAATGAATAATGAAAAAAAACAATTAGTCAACGATTATGCGATCGAAAATTTCAAAAATGGCTTGAATTGCGCCGAAAGCGTCTACGATGCTTTGATTCGCGCCGGTGTTCTGGATGTTCCTAAAGAAACCGTCGCTATGTGTACCGGCTTTGGCGGGGGAATTGGGCTTTGCGGTGAAACCTGCGGTGCTTTGTCGGCGGCAGTGATGGCAAACAGTGCCGTCCATGGCAGAAAAGATCCCTGGAGTATCGATTCCGATGTTCGAGGCGCCGAAGTCGGAAAAAAATATTACCGTCGTTATAACAATCTTGTCCGGGAGTTTAAAGAAGCTAACGGATGTACAACCTGTCGTAATATCTGTGAGCCTTTTGATGATTGGCATGGAAAAGACAGACGGGTGCATTGTATGAAATTGATTGGTGCAACCGCCCAGTTAGCTTATCACTATCTACAAATTCCACAGGAGGAGGCCTTCGAAATGCCTTACGGTGAAAAAATGGGTGCAACAATACAGAAATAATGCGATCCTTAGCCCCAAAGCAAAGTCATGGATTCAAAGAAAATCCATGACTTTATCAGTGTTTACAAAAATAGGACTTATATAGTTTTGGTTCATTACGACATTACCGAACGATTTCAGTTCTTTTTTGATAGCCGCGGACGACACAAGAAAGGCTGAAACAAATCACAAAATAACCAACTGCTAGTACCGAAAAGATCATAAAGACCTCCGGTGTTGTGGTATATCGTCCCATAACAACAAAACCACTACGGGTATATTCAGGAATCGCAACGACCTGTAAAAATGACGTATCTTTGACAGTCGTAATAACTTGCGATAACAGAGAGGGAATAATACTTTTAAAACATTGAGGGAGAACAATAAATATCAATGTTTGAATTAGCGTAAAGCCCTGGGACTTGGCCGCTTCAAATTGCCCTTCGGCGACTGAATTTAAACCACCACGGACGATTTCAGCAATGACTGCTGAAGTATATAATGTCAATGCCAACCCGCCACGAATGACAATGGTACCATATGGAATCATAAAACAGCACACCAGAATCCAGAGGAGTAGCGGTGTATTTCGAAACATTTCAATATAGACTCCGGCTAACTTACCCAAAAATCGTTTTTCATAGGTTCGGAGCAACGCCAATATGGTGCCGAAAAGAATCGAGATAATAACAACTGATACAGAAAGCGTTAATGTTAACACCATTCCCTTCGCTAAAAACTCGACGTTTGAAGGCGTAAATACATTTGAAAAAACTTCTAGCATGTTACCGCCTCCTCACTTGGATCAAAAGGAATGTGTGTAGTATCCTTGTTTTTGAGGCGTTCTTCGTATTTTCTTGCCCAAGTTGCCAATGGGAAACAGAGCATAAAATATAAGAAACCGGCAAATACATAGGATGGACCATAGTCAAGACTGGATGATGCCCAGGAATCAGCCATATACATGAGATCAAAACCTGATATCATCGCCAGTACTGACGTGTTTTTAATCAGATTGACAGCCTGATTTGTGAGCGGAGGGAGGACGATTTTGATGGTCTGAGGTAGAATAATAAAACGCATATATTGGATATAAGTAAACCCCTGAGACTTTGCAGCTTCAACTTGTCCTACTGAGATTGAGGTAATTCCGGTTTTAACAACCTCAGAAACATAAGCACCATGATAAATACCCACCCCTAAAACACCAATTACAAACACACTTAGCCGTAGTCCGGCAATTGCCAGACCATTGTACATAAAGAAAACCTGTATAACCAGAGGAGTATTTTGAAAGAACTCAACATAAACCCTTGCTAGTCCCCGCATTATTTTATTGTTTGAAGTTGAGATAACGCCAAAAATAACACCCAGAACAAGAGCAAGGACTAAGGCGAGGGCTGCGACCTCAATTGTTCGCAGAAACCCTTCGCCAAACATTTGCCATTCTCCAAACATCTTCTCCCAACGCCATAAGGCAAAAGGATTAGAACTTTTCATTAATAGTTAAGTCCCCATTTTGCGATTAGGCCTTCAATGGTACCATCTTCAAGCCAGCCATTGATGTATCCGTCAACAGCTTCTGTCAGAGCTAGGCTGTCAAGTTTTGATGTAACACCATACTGTTGAGGTGCGAATCGATCTGGTAAAATCATGGTTGAGTCATCAACGTATCCACCAAGGATTGATCCATCAACACAGAAGGCATTGACACGTCCGGAGTCTAATGCCGCCTTGATTTCTGGATAGGTCGCATATTCAGAGAAAGATACAGTAATACCGAGTTCGTCCGCTACTTTTTGAACGGCTTCTTTTGATGTTGCGCTTTGAGCAACACCGATTGCTGCGCCATTCATGTCCGCAAGACCTTTGTAACCAGCATCTTTTTTGACTAACAGGCCAACCGCATCTTCGTAGTAGGGAGTAGAGAAGTTATAAGTTAATTTTCGTTCATCAGTTATCGTAAATGTCGCAATAACGAGATCAACTT
Organism: Acetobacterium sp. KB-1; assembly: GCF_003260995.1. Taxonomy (NCBI): domain Bacteria; kingdom Bacillati; phylum Bacillota; class Clostridia; order Eubacteriales; family Eubacteriaceae; genus Acetobacterium; species Acetobacterium sp. KB-1. The sequence continues at coordinate 585,309 of NZ_CP030040.1, read as the reverse complement.
CACCATTGTCAAGCAATGGCCCCCGGGTTTTAGCGGTTACTGGAGTTAATTCATAAGCATTTTCATCGCCAAGAATTTCTTTTGCCAGAAGTTTGACAATATCAATTTCAAAACCCTCGATTTCACCGGTAGCGGTATTGCGAAGACCGAAGTTGGGAACGTCTTCTTTAACACCGACTCTTAAAACACCTGCTTTAACAACTGCATCGAGACTGCCATCAGTGGTAGCAGTATCCTTTTTTTCAGTCGAAGATGAACAAGCTGCCAAGGTAAACACCAGGCATAAAATAAACAGAGCAGAGAGTACCTTTTTCATAATCATTTTCCTCCTAATTAATAAAAATTATAATACCTAATATCGTTCTGATATTAGAAATTAACGCAAGATCTTACTGAGAAAAAGTTTCGTTCGCTCCTCCGAAGGATTTTCAAAGAAATGTTCCGGTTTTCCTTCTTCCACAATTCGGCCGTCATCCATAAAGATGACACGATCGGCAACAACACGAGCAAAACCCATTTCATGAGTTACAACCACCATCGTAATATTTTCTTTTGATAGTTTGATCATGACATCAAGCACTTCCTGAACAGTTTCAGGGTCAAGCGCGGAAGTCGGTTCATCAAAAAGGAGAATCTTTCGTTCAGTTGCGAGAGCTCTGGCAATCGCTACACGTTGTTGTTGTCCACCAGATAAAGTTGATGGATACGCATTTTCTTTTTCGCTCAGACCAACGATGGCTAAGTATTTTCGTGCTTTTTCAATAGCTTCTTCTTTTGGAACATGTTGCAATTTTATCGGTGCCAGTGTCAGATTTTCTGACACCGTTTTATGCGGGTACAAATTAAAACTTTGAAATACCATGGCTGATGTCCGGCGAACAAGTTGAATTTTGTTTTTTTGAGTGAGCTCTTCACCATCAATAAAAACATGCCCAGAAGTGGGCGCTTCTAAAAAATTCATACAACGTACGGTAGTACTCTTACCTGAACCTGAGGGACCAATAATAACCAGTTTTTCGCCTTCCGCCACGGTTAGGTTAATATCTTTCAGGACATGATTTGCACCAAAAAATTTATTTACATCTTGAAGTTTAATCAATTATACTTCCTCCAAATCTAATGTCGATAAGCCAAAAAAAGAACTTCCATAAAATATACGCATTGTGATATAGTATATTAGAAGCTCCGTTGCTACATCAGGCATCTTTTAGTAAAATGCCTTTTAACAATAATATTATGAAGAAGAGCTTTTGTCAAGCGTTTTCAAATTTCACGTATAATTAAAAACGTCAATGTTGAAAAGAACTAAGTGAAATTTCATCTCACTTAATGAGTCACAAAATCAGTTTATGAGCATGCTATTTTTAGATTCATGTTGCCTTATAATTGAGCTTAAATTATTTTGAATATATTAGGAAATGAAAATGCATTAACAACTCGGTTTTGGGTATAAACGAGTGTATTCAAATAAGAACCTAAATTAGGGTGAAAAGAGGGCGGTAACATGGGTGAAAAACTAACAACAGTTCAGTACAAAGGCAATTTAAATGAGGTTTATCGAGTTGCTGAAAAAGGAGTCGGAAATGCCTGTCGTGAATATGTAATTCGAACAAAGGATGACGAGGACCCGGTTGAGCTTGCTAGAATTAAGTTTCAAAAAGGGGCTCGACAAGAACCCGGATCTGAAGTCGGAGTGATTGATTCTGATTTACTTGAGATTGTCAGGGATCGTTTAAAGTTGTTCCAGGAAGGTGAGTTTGAATGTACTGAAAATGCGATGGCGTTAGTCCATATTGAAACGGCTATTATGTGGCTAAATCGTCGTGTTGAAGATCGGATCAAACGTGATGTCATTGGAACACACAACAAATAAAAAAAAGGTTGCCCATGGGGGATTACCCCCCTGTGGCGAACCTTTTAATGAGCTAGACTTTAGCACTATCAGGTTAAGAGATTCAATACTGATGAATAAAGATCCTGGGTATTTTTTTTCCAGCGATCGCAGACATCCAGAGCCAGCTTTAAGGTCGGCGCATTCAATGAAATTTCCATTAAAACCATGTTGTTTTCTTGCAATTTCAACTCGATGAGATAATCAGTTTCACCTAATTTCTGATAGTTAGCGGTTACTTTAACTTCTTTAAAAATTTTCTCTCTGTTTTCTTCAAGATAACGGTCGATCATTTCAGTAATATAAATGGGGATTTTTTCATGAAAAACCTTCAATGTTTCCTTGCCCATTGCAGATAAGGTAAGCACTGATTTTTCGTCATAATCTAACACAGAAAGAAATTCATCTTTGATCAGATCATCAATATATAACTGAATATCAAAATAGCCAATCTGTAAGTTTTCAATTATTATCAGAGCGACCTGTTCACGGGTTAACGAAGTTTTGATTTTTTTCAAGACATAGAGTATGATTAGTTTATCCTCAGCCTGCTGCTCAGAATTAAAGATCATCCATATCACCACCTTTATTTTTCTAATGATATTGTAACATAACAATGATATAATTTCCCAATTTCTATGTAAAAAAGAGGAAAAAATGAAAAAAAACAAGTGTAACAATCTCTCCTCACAACAAAAACCTTATAACCAGAGAATTATCCGTCTGGGTCAGGCAATGGGTGCCACTGAAATCGGATTCTCAGATTTATCAATGTTGCCTGTTAAAAAACGAATAGGTTTTAAACGCGGCATTTCCGTTATAATAAAGCTATCAAATGGTATTTTAAACCAGATCGAAGATGAACCCACTCAAACTTATTTCAATCACTATCGGAGTGTTAACCGTCTCATCGATGACATCTGCCTACGAATTCTATTAGAACTGGAAGCCGACGGCTACCCCGGTGTAGCTATTGCCGCATCGCAGTCAGTCTCAGATCCAAAAGATCAATTTACCGGAGCATTTCAGCACAAAACAGCAGCGGTTTTATCTGGTTTAGGGTGGATTGGGCGCAGTGCCTTATTTATTCATCAGCGCTACGGACCCCGCGTGCGCATGGGTACAATTTTAACCAATGCACCTCTAATTGTGGGTGAGCCGGTTACCGAAAGTGCTTGCGGTTCCTGCCGGGCCTGTGTCAAAGCCTGCCCGGCAATGGCCATAGAAGGGCGGATCTGGGAACCTGGAATGCCGCGAAATGAGCTTTATGATGCCTATAGCTGCAGCCAGCATATGAAAGAAGCATTTCACCATATCGGCAGGGGCGTTGTCTGCGGCCTATGTGTCGTGGGGCGTTGTCTGCGGCCTATGTGTCGTGGGGCGTTGTCTGCGGCCTATGTGTCGTTGCCTGTCCCATCGGAAAATAAGAAACTTTCCACTGTTTACTTAGATAAATCATTAAAAGACCGCTTTAATTGGGAAAAATTCTTAAATAGGTTTTTTTTTCTCTGAAAATATTATATAATAGACAAGGAGAACTGCCAGCTGGTTTTGCTAGGCAGTTTTTAAATTGTAAAGAAACAGAGAGATGTGTTGAAAAAATTTATAATAAACGGCGTCGAAAATAATAGCATTCTTGATGAAATGGAAGTTGAGGCGGGGGACATCCTCCTGTCGATCAATGGAATGGCGGTAACTGATATCCTCGATTACCGCTATCTGATTGCCGACGACGCCTTAGTTGTTGAAATAAAAAAACCGGATGGTGAAATCTGGGAACTGGATATTGAGAAAGAATACGAAGAAGATTTAGGTGTTACGTTTCCAGAAGAGATGATTGGAACAAAAACATGCAAGAATAATTGTATCTTCTGTTTTATCGATCAGTTGCCGATTGGCATGAGAGATAGCCTTTATGTAAAAGATGACGATGAGCGTTTGTCATTTTTAACTGGCAATTATATTACCATGACGAATCTTACTCCCGATGAACTGAATCGGATTATTCGCTACCGCATAATGCCTATGAATCTATCCATTCATACCACCAATCCCAATTTAAGGATCAAGATGCTTAAAAACCGTTTCGCCGGAGATGTGATGTCCTATCTAACGACCTTTTATGATAATGGCATCGCGATGAACGGACAAATCGTACTGGTACCGGATTTTAATGATGGTATCGAATTAGAAAAGACGTTGCATGATTTAAAAGCGCTTTATCCCGTTCTTCAATCTGTTTCAGTGGTTCCGGTGGGCCTTTCAAACCATCGCCAAGGCTTAGAAAAACTGCGTCTTTTTAGTCAGGATGATGCACTGAAAACCCTGGATATTATTAACTCCGTTCATGATGAAATGGAAAAAAAATACGATAATGGATTTGTCTATCCCAGCGACGAGTTTTTTTTACTGGCGCAGAGCCCCATTCCCGAAAGCACTTACTATAGCGGATTTCCCCAAATTGAAAACGGGGTAGGAATGATGGCCGATTTTAAAGCCTCCGTTAAAGAAGCATTACAGACGATAAATGTTAGAAAAACTGACTCACCACTTAAAATCACCGCGATAAAAATTGGGATTCTGACCGGAACTGCTGCTTATGATTATCTTGGTAATCTGGTTGATGCGATTAAAACGGAGCTTCCGTCTCTCGATCTGACCGTTTTCCCGATCATCAACCACTTTTTTGGCGAGGCGATTACCGTATCCGGGCTGCTCACCGGTTCGGACATACTGACCCAAATGAAACCCCGGCTTGATAAAAATCCCTATGATTTACTCCTGCTGCCAGAAAATGCCCTGCGCAGCGGTACTTCTACCTTATTAGACGACTGGACCCTGGAAACGCTAGGCGAAGCCCTTAATGTGACCATCCACAGCATTCCGGTTCAGGGTGAAGACTTGCTGCAGGCATTATTAGACAAATAAAAAATGCAAATATAAAATTATTATTAGAAATGAAGTGAGGAAAAAAATGCCAAAGCCTATCGTTGCAGTGGTTGGCCGCCCGAATGTGGGAAAGTCAACCCTGTTTAATAAATTAGTTGGAGAACGAATTGCCATCGTCGAAGATACTCCTGGTGTAACAAGAGATCGGATCATCGCCGACGCCGAATGGCAAAACCACCATTTTACCCTGATTGACACCGGCGGGATCGAACCCCACACCAAAGATGATATTCTATTGCAAATGCGGGTCCAGGCGGAAATCGCCATTGATATGGCCGATCTGATTGTCCTGATGGTAGACGGTCGAGAAGGAATGACCGCCTCAGATTTGGAAGTTGCCAATATGATTAGGAAACATGACAAAGATGTTTTATTAGCTGTAAACAAGGTTGATAGCCAGGGTCTGGAAAACAACGCCTTTGAATTCTATAACCTGGGAATCGGAGAGCCAATGGCGATCTCGGCCGAACAAGGTTTGGGTCTAGGCGATTTTCTGGACGAGATCATTAACCATGTTAAGCATTACTATGACGAAGAAGAAACGGAAGATGAAAGGCTGCGAGTCGCTGTCATCGGTAAACCGAATGTCGGAAAATCGACCCTAATTAACAAGGTGCTGGGCGAAGAGCGGCTGATTGTCAGCGATATTCCAGGGACAACGAGGGATGCCGTAGATACTGGCGTCAGATACGACGGGGAAGACTATGTTTTAATTGATACCGCCGGATTACGTCGAAAGAAAAAAATCTACGAAGACATCGAACGTTACAGTATCGTTAGAGCTATTGCTGCCGTCGAACGGAGTCAGGTTGTACTGGTTCTGATAGACGGATCTCAGGGTGTTACCGAGCAGGATGCAAAAATTGCCGGGATTGCCCATAATCGGTCCAAGCCATCGATTATTATTGTCAATAAATGGGACGCCGTCGAAAAAGACAATAAAACCATGAAAAAGATGGAAGGGGATATTCGGGACGCACTTTCATTTATGGATTATGCGCCAATCATTTTTATCTCAGCCAAAACCGGACAACGACTGGGCAAAATATTTGAAACCATCGAATATGTAAAAGCACAAAGCGCCAAACGGATCACTACTGGTAAGGTCAATGAAGCACTAGCCGAATTTGTCATGATGAAGCAGCCGCCATCAAAACATGGCCGTCGACTAAAATTATACTATGCATCTCAGGTCGCCATTAATCCGCCGACATTTGTGGTGTTTGTCAATGATATGACCTTAGTCCATTTTTCATATCAGCGTTACCTTGAAAACAAGATTCGGGAAACCTTTGATTTCTTTGGAACACCGATTCGATTTTTTGTTCGGGAACGAACGGAATAAGATTAAAAACAGTTATTAATCTGAAGAGCGGGAATTTTGCAGCAGCTATGCAGAATTTTCGTTCTTTTTGGATCTGTAGTTATGGTCAGACCAGCTAAAGAGACTAAAATGTTTTGTCACGAAATGTAAGTTTCGTGACAAAACGAATAAAATGTGATAAACTAAGATCAATCTATTTTAGCCGCCTGGTTACCTTCATGAACTGTTCTGATCTTGTCTTTACGCACTACATAAATACCAAATAAATTTAGGAGTACTTGTCATGACACCCCCAACAAATAAAACTGATCGAATAATTTTAAAAAACGCATTGATTGATGAATTTCTGAATTATGTTTTGACCATTAAAGGTTATTCTGAAAAATCAGCTCAGGCTTACCGTTATGATCTGATCATCTTTTTTCGGTTTATTAAGCGTTATTTTGCGATGGTTCCCCAATCCCTAGACTTTGATGAGATTCCCATCGATGATGTCACGCTTGATGATTTAAAAGCAGTCAACCTGGGTATTCTTTATGCGTTTCTTTCCTATTCAAGTAAGGAGCGGCATAATTCCGACGCCGCCCGTAGCCGAAAGGTATCCTCACTCCGCTCGTTTTTTAATTATCTGTGTAATAAACAAAAATATTTTCTTCCCAACCCCGTGACAGAACTCGAAATGCCCAAGCTACCAGCTCGCCATGCCCGTTATCTGGAATGGGATGAAGCCGTGGATCTATTAAAAGGGATAACCGGTCGTCATAAAGAACGGGATTTTGCCATTGTTACGTTATTTCTTAATTGTGGAATGCGTCTTTCCGAACTCACTCAAATAAAAATAACGGACATCAAAAATGACGCCCTGCGGATCATTGGAAAAGGTAATAAAGAACGTACCGTCTTCTTAAACCATGCCTGTTTGAAAGCGATCAATCGATATCTTTTAGTCCGCCAGGAATCAGACTCCCCCCATTTGTTTCTCAGTCAGCAGAATACTCCTATCAGTAATCGGGCAGTTCAACATCTGGTAAAGAAACATCTGGCCAGTTGTGGACTCAATACGGACGAAATCAGTGTCCATAAGCTCAGACATACAGCGGCAACCCTGATGTTTCGCTATGGCAATGCGGATCTGCGCTCGGTTCAGGAAATTCTGGGACATCAAAATGTTTCAACAACGCAGATCTATACCCATATCAACGAAGAAACCCTTCGCGATACTCTCAATCAAAATCCCTTATCTCAATTTGAAAGTGATGACTAAGAGTATGATTTATAGAAAGAACTTACGTTTGTTTTTATTCTTAGGATATGTTATAATAAGTTATAAAAATTTGGAGGAATGCTAATGTACGAGGATTTAAACAGCAAACAGTTTGCAATATTAAAATTCATTGAAGCTCAAATGCGAGATAAGCGTTATCCCCCATCTGTACGGGAAATATGTGCCGCTGTTAATCTAAAATCGACCTCCACTGCTCACACTTACTTAAAAAAGCTGGAGGAACTGGGTTATATTAAACGGGATGCAACGAAAACCCGGGCCATCGAAGTTCTTCGTCACGATCCTAACGAAACAATATCAAGTTACTTCGATGAAAAAACAGTTGTTTCACTGCCAATTTTAGGTTGTGTAACAGCCGGAGCGCCAATTCTCGCGATTGAGAATATCACCGATGTTTTTCCGTTGCCCTTAGATTTTGCAGGAACAGATAGCGCGTTTATTCTTGAAGTTAAGGGGACCAGCATGATTGATGCCGGCATCCTTGATGGTGATAAAATTATCGTCAGAAAACAGGAAACGGCAAGTAATAGTGAAATTGTTGTGGTCCTTCTGCTTGAAGATAATGAAGCTACGGTAAAACGTATCTTTTATGAAGACACCAATAAAATCAGGCTCCAACCCGAAAATAAGACTATGGACCCCATTATCTGCAATGAAGAAGATATCAAAATTTTAGGTAAGGTTACCGGATTAATGCGTAAATTCTAAACAAAAAAAAGATGTTTTCACATCTTTTTTTTAATTGATAATCTTATTCTAATTTCATTTTGTCTTCAATATTTTTAAAAACGTCTTTTTCAATATGATTTTTGTTTGCTTTTACTAATTCAATCTGGCTTTCAAATAGTTGATTCTGCAAGTCTAAAATCGTTTTACGACTGGTTTCGCTTTCAATTTTACTTTGTCGCAAATGCTCACGGTATTGAGCCAGTAAATCATTTTTTTCGTCTAATTCTTTTTGTAGCAACTCTTTTTCTTCCGCCAGAGTCTCATATTTTCCTTTTTCTGCATCTAATAAGTCATTCGTTTTCTCAAGTTCATCTCGGACTAGTTTAATCTCGCCAATTTCCTTCGCTTTTACTTCTTCACTGGTACGAATTTCTTCTTCTGCAATAAAAAGTCGCTCAGTTATGTTCATACAGCCTAGAATTGCAATCCGAATGTGATTAGTAAAAGGATTAGCCGCCTTGACGCGTTCCAACTCGGCATTGACATAATCAGAGACAAGTTTGATATGCTCTTCGTTTCCCTTTGCCTTTAAATTAAATTCAGTATCTAATATGCGTAATTCCATTATTGTTTGTTCAGGCATTTTTTCCTCCTGCGAAATAAATTTCTAAGTGGTAAATTGTGTTCCACTCTATTATATGTAATAAACTTAAAAAACACAAATGATTTATCAATTAATAATTTTCGATCACTTGCATCAGTTTTGTGTTTTCGATGATCTGAAAGTTGATGTGCTTCTGAGTGATGTATTCAAATCCATCTCTTGATTGATCATAAACAACCGGGATGGAGTAAATCGGCTTCTTGTATTTGTTAGCGTAACTCAGCGTATGGATGGTTCCGCTACCCGGCGAAAAGTTAGAGACAATCACAAACTGACTGGTGCCACTTTGCAGGCGATCTCGTTCGACAAATTTATAAGGCTGAACCGTTTCATGGTGATTGTATTCTGAGATCAGGCAACCGCCATGATCACAAATCCTTTCTGCCAATTCTTTATTCGAACCCGGATAAAGCCGAACCAAACCTGAAGGCAAAAATGCCACTGTCTTTCCCCCGGCGGCCAGACAACCACGATGTCCATAACAATCTGATCCGGCGGCCAGGCCACTAATCACGACAAAATTATTTTCGGCAAGAATCTTACCGGCCTGAAAAGCAAAATCCGCTCCCAGTTGAGACGGCGTGCGACTACCGATAACCGCGGCCCGTTTGGGTTGATTTAAGATTTCAAGATCTCCGATATAATACAGTAAGATCGGATGATCATTAAAATCAAGACACACTGGAAAACCATCATCTAAATAGGATTTGCATTGAATCCCCAGCTCTTCGCATTCATCGACGAGCCGTTTGGCATCCGCAATGGCTTGCTCAATCTCAACTCGTCCGATTTGACTTGTAATAATATGAAAAGTTTGACCGATTTCCACCACCTCTCGGAATGAAAGAACCTGGGGCGAGGTAATAATTTCTAGCAGCAGCTTAATTTTCTGGCGTCCGACCCCTTTTAATTGTAAAAGGCCAATAATAATCTCATATATATGATTCATACCCGTAATTGCATTAATTATTCGCGAAGCTGAGCGTCAAATGATCGTTTGAGTTCGCAAATGATTTGATCGATCACCGGATTGATATCATTGTCGTTTAGCGTCCGTTCGCGATGTCTGAAGTTTAACGCATAGGCCAAACTCTTATAACCATCTGGTATTTGAGCCCCCGTATAGACATCAAATAATTCGATACTTTCGAAAATATCACCACTATTTTTGCGGATAATTGTTTCAACTGCAGTAGCCGGAATATCTGATTTCAATAAAATAGCCAAGTCCCTGTTTGATGCCGGAAATTTTGGTAAATCGATAAATTTATTAACCAGCGAAGAACAATTGTAAAGTGCCTCAAAAGACAACTGGCATACATAACACCGCTTTGGCAGTTCATAATTCTTGACGACAACAGGATGAATCTCACCGATTTCTCCTAATTTTACGCCATCTACGAAAACTTCAGCTTTTCGTCCGGGATGGAAGAAATCTGATCCGCCGGCAATAAATTCCGGATATTTGATTCCGCACTGCTTAAGTAATAGCTCGACAACTCCTTTTAAGTCAAAATAATCCTCATTACCATAGCTACTCATTACTAGTTTCTGTTCTTCTATGGGCAACTCCCCGGGATTAAAATTTTTGCGATAGGTATTTGCCAATTCAAAAAAACGACCAAACGGATTTTTTCGATTATAGTTTAGTGAAATCACTTCCAATTGATGTCCGATGAGGGTATGGCGCATAATACTGTTTTCTTCTCCCAATGGATTAATCAGCGGGATGAGGTTGTCTTCGAGCTGTGAATTCAGCCCTTGAAGGCGTTTTTCACTGGTGAAAGAGGATGTTAGTGTTTCATAATACCCCTGACCGACCAGGATGTTTTTAAGGGCGTCTTCAAATTTTTGAACTGGTGTTTTACCCCCTACCATGGTTTCGCCTCCCATAATGGTACCGGGGATCATATCGTAGCCAAAAATCCGGACCACTTCTTCAGCCAGATCTTCTTTAAGTTCAATATCCATCCGATAACTAGGAACCTCAACTGCCAGAATATGATCGTCGATTGATTCGACCTTAAAGAATAAACGGGCCAGTATTTTTGAAATTTCATCCTTTGAGAGCGAAATACCGACAAAGGCATTGAACCAATTAACATCCAGGATGACTTTTTTTAAGGATACAACACTCGGATAAACATCAATCAGCCCTTCAATGACTTCACAAGCGCCGATTTCTAAGAGTAAATGAGTTGCTCGCAGGGCGGCAATACCTGCTAATTCAGGATCAACGCCTTTTTCAAAACGTGACGATGCCTCGGTTCTAAGACCCAGTTGCTTGGCTGTTAAACGCACACTGCTTTTGTTAAAGTTGGCAGACTCCAGAACAATAAGGCTGGTTTTTTCAGTTATTTCTGAATTTTCTCCGCCCATTACACCGGCAATCGCCACCGGTTCCTTACCGTTTGTGATCATCAACATGGTTTTATCAATGGCCCGCTCTTGATCATCAAGAGTAATCATTTTTTTATCAGTCGTAGTTTTAATCACAATTTCCTTGGACTGGAGACTATGATAATCAAAGGCATGAAGTGGTTGGCCCAGTTCGAGCATTACGTAATTGGTGACGTCAACAATATTGTTAATTGGACGAACTCCGCTGTTTAGAAGCTTAATCTGCATCCACAGCGGTGATGCTTCAATTTTTTTTACCTTTAGCATCTTGGCTACATAACGAGGACAAGCCAGATCTTCAATCTTTACCGACAAATAATTAGCAATTTGATTTGAGCTTTCGATAGCAGAGTAAGTAGTAAAACCGGCCATCGGCAGATCCAGGGTTGCTGACGCCTCCCGGGCGATGCCGATGATGGACTGGCAGTCCGAGCGGTTAGCCGTCAATTCGACATCAATGATCACATCATCCAGCCACAGCAGTTCCCTGGCGTCCATTCCCAGGGGGGTATTTTCTGGGAGAATTAGAATCCCTTCCATGATTTCTTTGGAAAATAAATCGGTGTTCATACCGAGTTCTTCAATGGAGCAAAACATCCCGTGTGAAAGCAGTCCTCGAAAATCATTGGTACCGATTTTGGTGCCATTGGCAATCACAGCGCCATCAACAGCAATCGGAACGATCGCGCCTTCAAAGACGTTTTTAGCGGCCGTAATAATCACCCGTTCGTCAGTTCCCATATCCACCGTACAGACAATTAGCTTATCGGCATTGGGATGAGGTTCAATTTTGGTGATTTTTCCAGTAAAAATATTAATTACATTTTCAGCAACAACCGTTAATGTTTCGACTTTTGTACCCGACATGGTCAGAGCCTCGCCAAAATCATAAGGGGGTATTTTTATATCAACAAATTCTTTTAACCAATTCAGTGAAACGAGCATGTTATAGTTCCTCCTATTTAAATTGCGCTAAAAAACGCAAGTCATTTTCAAATAATAAACGCAGATCGTTAATGCCATATTTGATCATCGTTATTCGATCCAGTCCCATCCCAAAGGCAAAGCCACTGTACTGCTCGGGATCAATGCCACAGAACCGCAAAACGTTGGGGTGAACCATGCCGCAGCCAAGAATCTCAATCCAACCGGTGTTGCTACAAACCTTGCAGCCGACACCACCGCATTTAAAGCAGGTGACATCCATCTCCGCGCTTGGTTCGGTGAAATAAAACTGGTGGGGCCGGAATTTTGTCTTGGTCTGTTCGCCAAAGAGTTTTTTAGCAAATAAATCCAGGGTTCCTTTGAGATCGCTCATGGTAATCCCTTTGTCGATGACCAAACCTTCCATTTGATGGAAAACTGGCGAATGGGTGGCATCTATTTCGTCGCTACGATAAACTCGGCCTGGTGAGATAACCCGCAACGGTGGCTTCTGCTGCTGCATAACCCGTACCTGTACTGGTGAGGTCTGGGTTCGCAGGACAATCTCGTCCTCATAATAAAAAGTATCCTGCAAGTCTCTAGCGGAGTGATCCTGAGGAACATTGAGGTAGTCAAAATTATATTTAGCCCATTCAATTTCCGGACCTTCGGCAATGGAAAATCCCATCCCCAGAAAGATTTCCTTGAGTTCATTAACGGTTGTGGTAAGCGGGTGAAGATTTCCGACTTGATGCTTTTTTCCCGGCAGGGACACATCGATGCTTTCTTCTTTGATCTGAGCTTCGATTTCCTTTTGTTCAAGCGACTGCTTCTGGGCTGAAATATTATTCTCAATTTCTTCCCGTATTTCATTGGCCAATTTTCCAATTATTGGACGCTCTTCGTTGGAAAGCTTACCCATTCCCTTAAGGGCGATGGTCAGTGCCCCTTTTTTGCCCAAGTACTTTATTCTCACATTATCCAACGTTTTTAATTCTTCAACAGCATTAAGATCAGCCAAACAGCGATCTCTTAGTTGTTTGAGTTCTAACTCCATTTTATTCTCCCTTTTTTATCTTATTAAGTGTTCTTTTTTAATCATTTAACTAAAAAAATCGTCCTTCTAAAAAGGACGAAATTATTCCGCGGTACCACCTTAAATTAATACTCTATGTATTCACTCAAAATTTTAACGCAATTAACGTTAGAAGCTAAAGGTCATCAAAAGATGACGTTCACGTCTAAAACTCCAGAGGGAACTTCAATAAATTTAAACACAAAATCTCTCAGCCTGGGATTTATTCTCTGTAAAATTCAATATTTATTTACTCGCTCTATCATTGTTGATAATTTATTTAGTTTTTGTTTAATGCTGTTCTGAAAATAATCTATTTAAAATCTCTGATCAGGTCATACATGATGATCCCTGCTGCGGTTGCAACATTAAGCGACTCGGCCTGTCCCCAAATAGGAATTTTAAGTAAAACGTCACAGCACTCACTCATCTTATCCGACATCCCCCTGGACTCATTTCCCATAATAATAGCAAACGATTCGGTAAGGGGTTCGCGCTCCCATATGGAACTACCAGTTAAAGAGGTACCAATGATGGTGACTAGCTGCTCTTTTAAGTGTTTTACATAAACTGGCAACGATTCAACTTGATAAATCGGCAGGTGAAAGATTGAACCCATGGAACCCCGAAGTACTTTCTCGTTATAAATATCTGCTGTTTTATTCGATGTTACAACACAGTCAAAGCCAGCCGCATCAGCAGTTCTGATAATGCTACCAACATTGTAGGGATCCTGAACATCTTCTAATAAAATAGATCGTTTAAAGATGCCTGGCTGGACACTCATTTTTGGTAACGTACAGATTATCCCTTCCGGTTTTTGCAAGTTGGAAACGGATGTTAGAATTGAAGCCGCAACAATTGCGATGGGCACACCATTATCGACCAGCTCTATCATACTTTCGTTGAACAAGGCATCATTTGTTTTTAGCCATTCACTTGTCATAAATACTTGTTTAAATTGCAATCTTTTTTTGACGGCTTCTTGAAACAATTTGGTTCCCTCAATTACAAAGGCCCCTTCCGCATCTCTAAAAGATTTACTGCTGAGTTTCCGTAAATATTTAATTTGCTCATTATTTTTTGAAGTGATTTCTAAAAACATTGCTAATGATCTTTTCGGGATAGTTTATTGATCTCATTAATGGATCGATTTTCACCCATAACAATCAGTTTGTCGCCAGGATGAATAAGATCACTTGCCAAGGGCGAAGCATTTAATACATCGAGAGTACGAATGGCAATCACATTTAATCCGTGTTTTTCTCTCAAGTTCAGTTGCTCCAATGTTTTTCCTTCCCAGACATGGAGCGACTCCACTTCAACAATGGAATGATTAGTATCCAGCTCTAAAATGTCGATAAAATCGCCAGAAAAAAGATTGTGCGCAACCCGTTCACCCATATCACGTTCAGGGGAAAATACTTTTTTAACCCCTAATTTAAGCAGTACTTTTTCATGCTGAGCATTATTTGCTTTCCCATAAATCTCGCTGATCCCCAACTCCTGAGCATTGACAATGCCCATGATGCTGCTGTTAATATCAGAAGTGATGGATACAACAACAGCATCTACATTTTTCAAACCAATCGACTTCAGCGCATTGATATCGGTCACGTCGGCCTGTACCGCATAGGTTACCAAATTCGCGATGTTTTGAATCTTTTCTTCGTCTTTATCAACAACAACAACATTACAGCCCAACTCACTAAGAGTGATGGCAAGTGCTTCACCAAAACGCCCTAAACCAAGGACTGCAAACTGCTTTTCTTTCAATTAATACTCCTCCTCTAGCCAATCATAATATTGCCTTCAGGCAATTTAAAATTACCCACGTTTTCCCGGGCTCGTTTTTCACTTCGTGATATAGCATAGGCTACCGTCAGAGGACCTAGCCGACCAACAAACATGGTAATACTGATGGCTATTTTCCCAGCAATAGAT
This sequence comes from Acetobacterium sp. KB-1, assembly GCF_003260995.1. Classification (NCBI taxonomy): domain Bacteria; kingdom Bacillati; phylum Bacillota; class Clostridia; order Eubacteriales; family Eubacteriaceae; genus Acetobacterium; species Acetobacterium sp. KB-1. Next base: position 570,184 of record NZ_CP030040.1, on the reverse strand, counting down.
AAATGTGGGGTCAATCCCGTCGTTAACCCAACCATACCAAATGCAGAAAGCACTTCAAAAACGATTGTTTCAAAAGAAGCTTCGGGTTCAGTACATAATAACACAAAAATCATCAGGATGACAATAGCGAAAGCAATGACAATTACTGAAATTGCCCGGCGAATAGCTGGACCTAAAATGCTTCGTTTAAAAATAGAAACATCTTTTTTACCATGCAGCACTGAGGCAACAGTCATAATAATAATGGCAAATGTGGATGTTTTAACGCCCCCACCAGTAGATCCTGGTGATGCACCGATAAACATAAAGAGCATGGTTAAAAAAAGTGAGGGCGGCGTCAACGCTGCTGTATTGATAGTATTATATCCAGCAGTTCGCGGTGTTATGGACTGAAAAAAAGCAGCCAAAAATTTTTCTGGAAGGGATAAGCTTCCCATGGTTTGAGGGTTATTATATTCAAATATAAAAAAGAAGACAAACCCAACAATCAGTAAAACACCTGTAACGGTTAATACCAGTTTAGCATGCATACTCATCTTTTCAAACTTGCGCACATTAATCAAATCACTGGTAACAGCAAAACCTAATCCACCTAAGATAACAAGACCACCAATAACAAAATTAATAATAAAATTCCCCGCATATTTTGTTAAACTCGAATAGTTCCCAAACAGATCGAAACCGGCATTGCAAAAAGCTGAAATGGCATGAAAAAAACTATATGCAGTCCCCTGTAAAAATCCGTATTCAGGAATAAAAACAAGTGCCAGCAATAAAGCCCCGATTCCTTCAATCAGAAGCGATGAAAAGAATATATATTTGGTAAATTTAACGATTCCAGAGATCGAATCCATATTCACCGAAGACTGAATCAAGAGTCGATCTTTGATGGTAATGCGTTTCCCGGCCAGAACAAAAAACATGGTGGTCAGTGACATGAAACCTAAACCACCAATCTGGATCAGAAAAATAATAACGAATTTTCCGAAGACTGACCAAAAGGTTCCCGTATCCACAACCACAAGGCCTGTCACACAGACAGCTGAGGTGGCGGTAAACAACGCGTCGATTAAACCAGCGCTCTCTCCTGATACACTGGCGATGGGCAGAGTAAGAAGAATTGTACCTAAAAAGATAACCAGAGCAAATCCATAAATCAACATTTCCGCAGGGGAGCGCTGTCCAACAAACTTATTAAAATTCCAACGTATCTTTTCTGCCATGATCTTGTCTCCACCTAAAATATTTGATAACCATACTTATTTTAACACTCTGTTTTGAAAAAGCAACAATAATATATAATAAAAAAACTTCCCAAGCATGGATAATCCGTTGAGAAGTTTTTCGTACGATTAGTTCATGTTTTTCTTTGATACGTCAACTAAATCATTGAATGCACTAATATCATTCATTGCCAAATCTGCTAAGATTTTACGGTCAATTTCAACACCAGCCTGTTTTAAACCAAACATAAATTTACTATAGCTTAAACCATGCATTCTTGCCCCAGCATTGATTCGAGTGATCCACAATCTTCTGAAATTTCGTTTCTTTTCTTTTCGGCCAACATATGAAGATCTGAGTGCTCGCATAACGGCTTCATTTGCTGATCTATATAACTTACTTTTAGCACCATAATAGCCTTTAGCAAGTTTAAGTACTTTTTTATGTTTCTTTTTGGCATTAACGCCTTTTTTAATTCGCATTATCTATTTCCTCCTATCTTCAAATATTATCTTTTTACCATTTTGATCATTTTCATTACTACTTTAGCATCTCCAGGAGCCAAACCAGTCGCTTTTCTGAGGTTTCTTTTTCGCTTACTGCTTTTTTTGTTAAGAATATGGCGTTTTCCTGCTTTTGTCCGTTTAATAAAACCTGATTTTTTTATTTTAAAACGCTTTGCAGCACCACGGTGTGTTTTCATTTTTGGCATAACTATTTCCTCCTCCCTGTACAAGGTGTCTTTTATAAAAAACTAGATCTGAGGAACTTAATCAAAAATAGATCGGTTCCAGTAGCAGATAGTCAATTAACGTGTTGATTTATTTATCTTTTTTCGGTGCTAAATACATGACCATATTTCTTCCTTCAATTTTCGGGTTTTTTTCTACCACGGCGAGATCAGAAACACGTTCTGCAAAATCAAGAAGTACCGTTTTTCCCTGTTCAGTATAAGCCATTTCGCGGCCTCTGAAACGAATAGCCACTTTGACTCGGCTACCTTGTTCCAAGAATTTGATGCAATTTTTAATTTTAACATTAATATCATGCTCTTCAACTCGAACCGACATACGTATTTCTTTAATAACCACAGCTTTTTGATTTTTCTTAGCTTCTTTTAATCGCTGAATTTCTTCATATCGATACTTTCCGTAGTCAAGAATCTTACAAACCGGCGGTTTAGCGTTTGGTGAAACTTTCACTAGATCTAAGTTTTTTTCATCGGCTAGTTTCTGAGCGTCTTTAGTCATCATGACTCCCAACATTTCACCTGCTTCGTCAATTACACGGATTTCGCGATCTCGGATCTCGTTATTAATTTCGTGTTGAACATCTTTACTAATAGTAATATACCTCCATATATAAAAATTGCAGGTAGAGTTACTCCACCTGCAAAAAAATACTAACGAAACTTAAACTAAGTTCATTCATATTTACCTATTCCCCTGAGAAATGAGGTGAGAAGTGGAATCCTCTACTTTGTTACTTTGATATTATATGCTTATTCACTCTTAATGTCAACTGTTTTTTTATGAAAGCAAAGTCCGATCATTGGCAAATTCTTCGCCGCTAACTTGACCAAAACGTTTGAGCAAATCTTCAACCGTCAACTTCTGTTTCTCTTCACCTTTGATGTCTAAAATCACCCGGCCTTCATGCATCATAATCAGTCGATTACCATGCTCAATGGCATGGCGCATGTTATGCGTGACCATCAGCGTAGTCAGATTTCCTTCTTTAACAAAGCGATCACTTAGCTGCAAAACCTTATCCGCAGTTTTGGGATCCAAAGCTGCTGTGTGTTCATCCAGTAAAAGTAATTTCGGTTTTTTTAGTGTGGCCATCAATAGGGTTAAAGCCTGCCTCTGCCCGCCAGAAAGCAGACCAACCTTGGCATGAAGTCGATTTTCCAGCCCCAAGTCCAGATGGCTGAGATACTCTTTATAAATCTCTCGTTCCTTATTGCTGATTCCCCAGCTCAATGACCGGGTTTTACCACGACGATAAGCCAGAGCGAGGTTTTCTTCGATCCCCATATTACCGGCTGTGCCCATCATCGGATCTTGAAATACCCGACCAATTACACTAGACCGTCTATGTTCCGGAAGCTTGGTGACATCTAATCCGTCGATAAGAATGGAACCCTTATCAACACCAAAGACGCCCGCCACACAATTTAGGAATGTCGATTTACCAGCGCCGTTACCGCCAATTACAGTAACAAAGTCTCCTTCTGTCAGCGATAAACTAAAATTGCTTAATGCGATCTTTTCATTGACTGTTCCGGCATTAAATTTTTTCTCAATATCCTTGATTACTAGCATTTTATAAATCGCCTCCATTCATCGATTTTTTAAGGGGACGAAGATAGGATTTAAAGACTGGCAGTGACAAGGCAATCGCCACTGTAATCGCTGTGAATAATTTCAAATCGTTGGCTGGCATACCCATTTTCAATACTAGGGCAATGATAATACGATAGGTAATAGCCCCTAGCGCCAACGAAATCAAACAATTGAAAAAATTTCGGGTACCAAAAATTACTTCACCAATAATAACGGAGGCTAAACCAATGACAATTGAACCAATTCCCATTTGGATATCAGCAAAACTTTGACTCTGAGCAATTAATGACCCGGAAAGCGCAACCAAACCATTGCTGATGACCAAGCCTAGAATAATCATATTATTAGTATTGATACCTTGAGCTCTAGCCATTTGAGGGTTGTCACCAGTGGCCCGGATGGCACAACCGATTTCGGTTCCAAAAAACCAGTATAAGAGACCAACTATCGCCATCACACTGATAAAACCAAAGAGCATGACCACATTTGTTGGGCTTAATCCCAGGTTCTCAAGTGGTGTAAAAACCGTATCAATCCGTAAAAGTGATAAGTTAGCCTTTCCCATGATTCGCAGGTTTACTGAATAAAGTGCAATCATGGTTAAAATACCTGCCAGCAACGCAGGAATTTTTAGTTTTGTATGAAGAATTCCAGTTACCAGTCCTGCCAGCATACCGCCTACGAAAGCTAAACACGTGGCGATAAAGGGATTCATCCCATTAAAAATTGAGAAAGCTGCGATGGCAGCTCCCATTGCAATACTTCCTTCTACTGTTAAATCTGCGATATCGAGTATTCGGTAGGTGATATAAACGCCGATTGTCATGATGGCCCATAAAAGACCAAGCGATATTGCACCTAATATAATCTCAAACATTATTTTGCCTCACTTCTTATCTATTGATTATGTGCATTAATAACTTTAGCAAGCAGTCATGATTTCCATGACTGCTTGCTAAATTGTTTCTTTTGTTTTTTATTTTGCTGTAATGACGTATTGAGAAAGATCCGAAGGAATGGTTAAACCAATTTCCTCAGCAACTGCGCCATTAATTGCATACTCAAATTTAGTCGCTGCTTCGATGGGCATAGTAGCCGGTTCTGCTTCACCTTTAAGAATTTTTACCGCCATTAAGCCTGTCTGATAACCCAGATCAGAATAGCTGATTCCCAAGGTAGCCAATCCACCCGATTCAACCATGCCGGATTCACCACAGATTACCGGTGTTTTTGACTGGGAGGTGATGCTTTGAACCTGAGGCATCGCTGATGCAAATACATTATCAGTAGGAATGTAGATGGCATCACACTGGCTGACAATAGACTGGGTTGCCTGCTGGACGTCATTAGAATTGGTGACTGTTACTTCTACATAGTTTAAACCCAGTTTTTCAATGGCTTCTTTTGCCATTTTCGCCTGGATGATAGAATTGTCTTCACCTGAAGTATAAAGAACGCCTACCGTTTTTGCTGTTGGTACTAATTTAACCAAAAGGTCGATTTGTTCTTTAATTGGATTCATATCTGTTGTACCACTGACATTTCCACCAGGTTCTTCATTTGTTTTAACGAGACGAGCAGCTTCATAATCAGTAATAGCGGTTCCCAAAATTGGAATTTCAGTTGTTTTGCCAGCAATGGCCTGTGCAGCCGGGGTCGCAATCGCCAGTACCAGGTCTACCTTGTTGCTGACAAAACGGTCGCTGATGGTCGATAAATTACTTTGATCCCCCTGGGAGTTTTGGATATCAAGCGTAATATTATCGCCATCCGTATAGCCATTGTCCGCAAGAGCAGTGACAAAGCCTTCCCGGGCAGCATCTAAGGCAACATGATCAACATACTGTACGATCCCGATTGTAGCGTTCTTACTCTCTTCCTTTGTTCCAGATGTCCCAGAACTTGAGCAGCCAGCGCCTAAAACAATCACCGCAGCAATCAGAACCGCAGTCATTAATTTTTTTCCGTGTTTTTTCATTTCTTTTCCTCCATTTTTCATTCTTTATTCAATCAAACCTTTTCAGGCTGAATTGTTCGTATTCGTTTGTGTATTTACGCAAAAAAATTCGTCTCTGTATAACAGGGACGAACTAAAATTCGCGGTACCACCTTGCCTTTGATGCTTACACATCACGCTCTGCAAGCAACCTTAGTCACTTAACCAGGATAACGGTCGGTATCCGGCCCAGCCTACCGGGCAAACCCATTCGGTGAGCAGCTCACAGGATGTATTCATAATGGTGTCCCGCTTCCTTGCACCAACCGAAAGCTCTCTGAAAAGATCATCCTATTATTACTGTTTCCTGATCATCACTTTATTGTTTTTTATTATATTGATACGAGTCAAATTTGTCAACCATTATCGCAAATTTGACTCGTATTTATTCCTGATTCAGTCTAAGGTCAACGATTTTGTTTTAATTTTTTGAATTAGCTTTACCTTGAAATCTTCCATACTGATGAGTCCAGCATCACCAGTATCCCGAATTCTAAGTGCCAAATCGCCGCCTTCGGTTTCTTTATCTCCCACTACCAGCATATAGGGAACTTTTTGCATTTGTGCTTCCCGGATCCGGTAGCCCAATTTTTCATCCCGGGTATCCACCGATGCGCGAACACCAATGGCGGTGAGTTCTTCAGCAATACCTTTGGCAAAATTATGATGGGCATCAGCAACGGGGATAATCATGACCTGAACCGGCGCCAACCAAACCGGGAATTTTCCGGCAAAGTGCTCAATCAGGATCCCCAAAAATCGTTCGATACTCCCTAAAATCGTACGATGAATAATAACCGGACGATGTTTTTCGCCATCCGAACCAATATAGTTCAGATCAAAACGTTCCGGCATTTGGAAATCTAATTGAATCGTTCCACATTGCCATGTTCGTCCTAGGCTATCTTCCAGGTGGAAATCAATTTTAGGTCCATAAAATGCTCCATCGCCAGGATTGAGACGATAATTGATTTCTTTTTTCTCAAGGGCTTTTCTTAATGCTTCGGTTGCTATTTCCCAAACTTCATCAGATCCAATCGAATTTTCTGGTTGTGTCGATAATTCAACTTTATAACTAAAACCGAATATCTTATAAACATCATCAGCCAGATCGATTACCTTGATGACTTCTTCTTGAATTTGCTCGGGAGTCATGAAAATATGCGCATCATCCTGAGTAAAAGCACGGACACGCATCAGTCCATGAAGCGCACCATGCAGTTCATGGCGGTGAACTAGACCCAGTTCTCCCATTTTTAACGGTAAATCACGATAGGAGTGACCCTTTGTTTTATAAACCAGCATGCCGCCGGGGCAGTTCATTGGTTTAATGGCATATTCACTCTCATCAATCTCAGTAAAATACATATTTTCTTTATATTTATCCCAATGTCCCGAACGTTTCCATAGATCGTTATTAAGTATAATGGGTGTTTTAATTTCATGGTAGCCTCGACGTTGGTGTTCTTCGCGCCAAAAGTTTTCCAGCTCGTTTCGAATGATCATGCCCTTCGGATGGAAGAAAGGAAATCCGGGACCTTCTTCATGCAATGAAAAAAGATCAAGTTCTTTTCCTAATTTACGATGATCCCGTTTTTTGGCTTCTTCGAGTCGAGTCAGGTACTCATCCAACTGACTTTTTTTAGGGAAGGTAATGCCGTAGATCCGCTGTAGCATTTTATTTTTCTCATCACCCCGCCAGTAGGCACCGGCCAGACTTAAAAGCTTAATGGCTTTAATTCCGCTGAGGTTTTGAATATGGGGACCGGCACAAAGATCCGAGAACTCACCCTGGGAATAAAAGCTGATGATGGCGTCTTCCGGCAGATTTTCGATCAGTTCAGCCTTATAAATCTCGCCTTCAGCATTAACCTTTGCCAAAGCGTCGTTGCGGTTCAGTTCGTAACGACTAATCACCAGCCCTTCCTTAACAATTTTAGCCATTTCTTTTTCAATTTTTTCCATGATTTCCGGGGTGATAATCACATCGACATCAATATCATAGTAAAAACCATTATCAATGGCCGGGCCAATGGCCAGTTTTGCCTGTGGATACAATCGTTTGACCGCCTGAGCCAGCAGATGGGAACCGGTATGCCAGAAAGCATGCTTGCCGCCTTCATCTTCAAATTTTAACAGATTGAGGGTGGCATCTTCGTTAATCGGTTGACGAACATCGACAACCTTGCCACCCAGTTCCCCTGCCATTGTATTTTTAGCTAAACCGGGACTGATATCATTGGCAACTTCAAGGACAGTGATTCCGGGTTCATAAGTCTTTATGGATCCGTCTTTTAACGTAATAGTAATCATGGTTTTCTCCTTTATTTCTGAATTTAATTGTAACCCAGCATTATTTTCCAGCGACTCGCTTATAAAAACAAAAAAAGTCCCTTTGTCAAACAAAGGGACGTATTAACGCGGTTCCACCCAATTTGATTCACATGCGTGAATCCACTTAAGTTCTGAATAACGGTCAGCTCCGAAAAACCCTACTATTAAAAAATGAAAGATGCTACACTGCACAACTATCGATCCGATTTCAGGTTTTGACTCCAAGGTGGTTTTCAATTATCACTAGTATAGGCAATTACAGCCAGGTTGCCTATTCTCTGAATCTAATGGGTAACTTACTCGTCCTTATCAGCGCCTTTTTTATTTTTATTGAGTATTAGTATAACCTTTATCTAAAAAAGAATCAATACTTTTAAAAAAAATTAATTTAGTAAATTAAACATCAAAAATTAGCAAATAATGCTAAATCCCGTTTCAAAGAATACTAATAATCCTTGTTCATTATTGATTGTTGTTGATTCGGAAAAATGATCAATCAACGTTCTCGAAAAATACTGAAACTTGACCTGGTTATAGATTTTTTTTGGTGTAAAATTAGCAAAGACATTCAGGAAAGTCGCGATATTCTGAGGATCTTTTAAAAATTCGAAGATCCATTCCTTATCAGGACAAGTATCAAGCATATCGCCTGGCAGTCTGAGATTCCCCTGGGAGAGAAAGTCAAACTTAATCCATTCACTAACTTGATCATTCTTTTTTTGTTCTTTGAAAAACTCCTTTAAAATACTAAAGAGTTGTTCTTTTGATTTTCCTACTTCATAATATCCCTGTTCGTCCCAATAGCAAGAAAAGGCTTCAAAAAAGTCAAAAGGGGTGTCGTAAATCTTGGCTTGAAAAATAAATGCCAAACTATGTTTGAATGCGCCGCTATTGAAATAACGATCCACTAACACTTCAATTTGACGCAATTGATACAGTTCCTCAGCACTAAGATACTTATTAGAAATAATTTCATATGGCGGAAAGCTGGCATACTGGTAATCATGGATCTCAGACTCTTTGCGAATGCGGGTACCTTTCAGACACTTCAGAAAGCCTAATTGCAGCATACCGGGATTAAGGGCAATGACCTGATTAAAGGATGACTTAAACACCTCATAGGTTTCATGGGGTAGGCCAGCAATCAGATCCAGATGAATATGAATATTATCTTGTTCCAAGAGTTTTTTTACATGATTTTCTGTTCGTTCGACACTGATTTTTCGGCCAATAGCCGAAAGCGTAGCGGGTGCTGTGCTTTGAACACCGATTTCGAATTGAATCAGTCCCGGCGGTGCCATCGCTAGCAGAGCAATCATTCCATCATCGATGAGATCTCCGGTCATTTCAAAGTGAAAATTAGTGTCGCCGCCTTGTTTAATAAGATAGGAAAATATTTCTTTAGCTCGGCTCAAATCGCAGTTAAATGTCCGGTCTACCAGTTTAACCTGTTTGACACCAGCCTGAATAAAGAAATCCAACTCCTTAAAAACCCTATCCAAACTCAAGATGTTTAGTTTCTGTGTAGTTGAAGAAAGGCAATATGAACAGGAAAACGGGCAGCCTCGCATGGTTTCATAATAAATAATCTTATGATTGAGACTGTTTAGATTCTCATTTAAATAAGGAAAAGTCAATTGGTTTAATGGAACCGCTTTCGAATCGGGACTATCAACAATTTCTCCCGATCGTTTTCGATAGCAGAGCCCGGGAATTTTACTAAAGCGTTCCTGGTCGCGATCTTTGAGCAACGCGTTTAGTATACCTTCCCCTTCCCCCTTTACAATAATGTCGCAGAAAGGATAGTTCTTCATCAGCGTCATGGCATCAAAACTAACCTCCGGACCGCCTAGAATAATTTGCACCTGGGGCCTGGCTTTTTTAACTATTTCGGCTAACTTTAGAACAATTTCTATATTCCAGATATAACAAGAAAAACCAATACGTTTAGCATCGTGATCGAGCAGTAGCTTGATAATACGATGAATTGGATCATTAATTGACATCTCCAGAATTTCAACATTAAAATCCGGCAGTTGCGCCTTTAATGAACGAACGGCCAGATTAGTGTGGATATATTTCGCATTGACAGCGACTAAAACAAGATCTTTCACAGTAACCTCCAGGTTATCGGGTGGTTTATATCTAAATGCTAACTGCTAGGATAAATAATCTAGACATTAAATCGAAAAAAGGTAACATCGCCATCTTTCATGACATAGTCTTTTCCTTCAACCCGGGTGACGCCGCTTTCCTTGGCTTTTACTTCCGTACCGGCTTCAATTAATTGTTCAAAACTCGTTATCTCAGCCCGAATAAACCCACGTTCAATATCAGTGTGGATCTTACCGGCGGCCTGAGGCGCTTTGGTACCTTCGGTGACAGTCCAGGCTCTTATCTCCTGGGGTCCGGCGGTCAAAAAAGTAATCAGCCCTAATAACTTATAGCCTGAACGAATAACCTGGTCAAGTCCCGATTCTTCCAAACCCATATCAGATAAAAATTCTGCTTTTTCAGCATCATCAAACTGAGCGATTTCTTCTTCAATTTTTGCCGAAATTTTAATAATATCCTTGTGACTACCGGAGTGATTTTCCCGAACAGTCACTTTTAAACGGGTTACCATCTCATTATCTTCATGAAGATCATTCTCTGAAACATTGGCGATATAAAGTACCGGTTTAATCGAAATCAATTGAATCGTTTGAATGAATTCCCATTCATCGACTGTAAAATCATCGTCATGCGGCATTTTTCCACCTTCAAGAATTTCCCGCAATCGCATCGCTACTTCGATGTTAGCTTTTTCCTGAGGATTTGTTTTAGCCAGCTTTTTATTTTTTTCGATCCGTCGATCCAGCATTTCGATATCTGCAAAAATAAGTTCCAGATTGATGGTCTCCAGATCGTCGATGGGATCGATTTTTCCTTCCACATGAACCACATTTTCATCTTCAAAACAACGGACAACATGGACAATGGCATCAACCTCACGGATATGCGAAAGAAACTTGTTTCCAAGACCTTCGCCTTTGCTGGCACCGCGCACCAGACCGGCAATGTCGACAAATTCGATGGTAGTAGGGATTACCTTTTTTGAATTGTACATTTTTTCTAAAACAGCTAAACGTGGATCTGGCACTGTCACAACCCCGATATTAGGATCAATGGTGCAAAATGGATAATTGGCAGACTCTGCCCCGGCCTTAGTTAACGCATTGAATATGGTGCTTTTCCCGACGTTGGGTAAGCCAACGATTCCTATTTTCATAGTTACCTCTTTCTAATTTTCTTAGTACTGAAATTAATTGTTTTATTATGAAATTCACTCTGCTATCCATGATAGAATTAATCCCGACATTTAAAAAGGTGGATTTTCCAGCCCCGAAGGATCAAGAAGTGCCACCATTTCGATTGGTTCAGTAATTCGGTTGATACCCAAAGTTTATATCAATTGTTGACTTTTTATCTCCAGTAAAATTCACTTAGATAAAAAGTATCAATCAAGTTGATTGCATGAGACGCAGATTATCGATTAACAGGGCTGCTTTTCCAAAGTTTTTCCAAGTTATAAAACTCTCGTTCTTCGGCATGAAAAATATGGATGATCACATCATAATAATCCAGTAAAATCCAGCGACCTTCCCGTTGGCCCTCGATGTTTTTGGGGAATATTTCCAATTGTTTAGCTTCATACTCTATATTATCAGCAATAGCTTTGACCTGACGTTCAGAACTCCCGCTGGCAATAACAAAATAATTGGCAATGGATGTCATTTCGGTTACATTAATGACCTCAATATCCACCCCGTTTTTGTCCTCAATCCAGCTTTTTATTTTTTGTGCAAATTCTTCTGGAATAATAAAAATCACTCACTTTCTTTTTTAATTTTCTTTAAGTTTATGGTTTTGATAATTAAATCGTTTCGCGCATCGATGGTTCGCTTATGGAGTAGTGCACCTGTTCGCGCCACATGACAGATACAATTAGTTAGTGCCATAATAGTGGCCCCGTCCAAATCAGTATCTGCCATTTGTCGAATGGTCTCAACGCCTGGAAAAGTACGGTCTTTTTCAATATAATCGGCCAGATAAATAATCTTATCCAGTGTGCTCATATTCTTGCAACCAGTAGTGTGACAATCTATGGCATTTTGAATTGCGGTATCGTTGATACCGTAACGCTCTTTAGCAAGGACCGCACCCACTGGGCCATGAAGTAGCTGGGGATCATTTCGACTCACACGATCGATTTTAATCTGATGCCGTTTGGCGCAGTCAAGCTGCTGTTCATCTGTCAGATTCTTAGCACAGTCATGCAGCAACGCTGCCAACCTGGCCTGGTCTTGATCACAGCCAAAGTTATGAGCCAGTTTCTCAGCCGCCTCAACCACGTTTTGTGTGTGTGTGAAGCGTTTAGGAGTTAGAATTCTTTTTAAATCTTCTTCGATATCAGTCCAATTCATTGCTATCCTCAATAGACACATTCGGCAAGTAAAGGTGATACTCATGAATATAGGCTTCCACCGCGTCAGGAAGTAAATAACGAATGGAGTATCCATTTTTAATTCGTGCCCGGATATCAGAAGAGGCAATGTCCATTTCGGTGGCATACAGCTTGAAAATAGACGCCCCGTAAATCTCCTGTAGCTCTTTGATCCGCATATCCAGCCGATCGTGACTATAACCCGGACGGAATGTCGTGATAAACTTCACCGACTTTAATAATTCCGGGGCACCCTTCCATAAGGTGATTTCAAACATTAAATCGGCACCGGCAATAAAATAAAAATCACAGTCCGGATAAATTTCTTTAATGGTATTGATGGTATCAATCGTATAGGTGATACCACTCTGATCAATTTCATGGGTCAAAATTTCAAAACTGTCATTGCCTGCGATTGCCAGTTCGACCATTTTAAGTCGGTGCTTTCTGGCAATTTCGTCTTGAGATAACTTAAATGGGTTATTCCCGGTAGGAATAAACAACACCTTATCCAATTCATATTGATCTCGAGCCGACTCTGCCAGTAGTAGATGCCCCGTATGGATGGGATTAAAACTTCCTCCCAGAAGACCGATTTTTTTCTTCATCTCAAACCTTTGCTTACTATGAATTAGTGAATTTTCGCGACGGACTAAGTGCCTTTTTCTTGACACGTTTAATGGGTTTCTGATTTTTTGTAGGCACCTCGATTTTTGTTTTTAATAAATTCTTCTTATAAAGGATAAATTTACTACCGATGGTGCACACAATATCGGATTTTGTGGCTGCAGCTAATTCCCGGGCCACATTATTGACATCTTCCAGAGAATTATTTTGAACCTTTCCCTTGATCAGTTCCCGGGCAATAATGGCGTCCCTGGTCTGCACGATGACTTGTGGTGTGATGCCATCTTTACCGATGAAAATGATATCGGGAATATCCATCGCAAGTTTTCTTAAATAACTTCTTTGTTTACTTGTTAACATTTTTTCTCTACTTTCTACGACGCTATTATAACATATAATAATGCGGGAAATCTATTTAAAATACTCAAATTCGATCTCTTCGAGTTGAACCACATCTTCATCCTGAATGCCCATTCTTTCCAATTCTTCAAAGACGCCTTTATCTTTTAGAACCCGCTGGAAGAAACCTATGGAATCCAAATCTTCAAAGTTAACCGACGTAATCAGTCGCTCCACGAATGCACCTTTAACTACAAATAAATGATCGAATTTTTCAACGGTGAATTGTTTTTCTTTAAAGTCCGGGGTGAAAATGATTTCAGTTTCCGGTTCAAAGTCAAAAATCGGCTCTACTTCGCCAATTTCATCGAGCAACTTTATGGTTCGGCTTAACAGTTCATTGAGTCCCTGACCAGTTACTGCGGAAATGACAAAGACTTCATAGCCCATTTGTTCCAATTCAGCCTTTAAATTATCCGTTTCTTCAGGTTCTAAAAGAAGATCAACCTTGTTCAAGGCCACGATCTGAACGCGTTTTGCCAATTTTTCGTTGTATTTTTCCAATTCAAAGTTGATCTTTTTAAAATCATCCAAAGGCTCCCGGCCTTCACTGCCAGAGGCGTCCAGAAGATGAATCAGCAGTTTGGTTCGTTCCACGTGTCTAAGGAACTGATCCCCCAGTCCGGTACCCTCATGAGCACCTTCGATCAAACCGGGAATGTCAGCGATCACAAAAGGATCAAAATTTCGCCATTCAACCACTCCAAGATTGGGAACGATGGTGGTAAAATGGTAATTGGCTATCTTGGGCTTAGCTTTAGTGATCACCGATAAAAGGGTTGATTTACCGACATTTGGAAAACCAATCAGACCTACATCAGCAAGCAGCTTGAGTTCAAGAATAACGGTGCGTTCCTGACCCTTGACACCACCCTGGGCAAAACGAGGTGCCTGTCTGGTGGCGGTGGCAAAGTTCATGTTTCCCCGACCACCCCGGCCGCCTTCGGCGACCCGGTATTTTTGTCCATGTTCTGAAAGATCGCAGATGATTCGTCCGGTATCTTTATCTTTAATAATGGTTCCCACTGGTACTTTGATAATCAGATCTTCTCCGGTTTTACCGGTAGACCGACAACCGGTTCCGTTTTCGCCATTTTCTGCTTTGTGTTTTCTTTTATATTTAAATTCCATCAGGGTCCGAAAACCATTATCAGCCATAAATAAAATATTGCCGCCATGCCCTCCGTTACCACCGTCTGGACCACCATTGGGAACATATTTTTCGCGGCGAAAACTCATGCCGCCATGTCCGCCGTTGCCGGCCTTTAGAATAATCTCTGCTTTATCTACAAACATTGCTACCTCGCTTTTTTTATGGTATCTACCCAAACAACAAAAAATAAAACCTCTTATCTTGTAAAAACGAGCATAAGAGGTTTTATGGATGTATTATTTTGTCACTGGAAAACTAGATGGCTTCCCGAGGATAAATACTTACTTGTTTTTTATCTCTGCCTTTTCTTTCAAAACGTACGATGCCATCTTCTAATGCGAATAATGTATCATCTCCGCCTTTTCCAACGTTAGTACCAGGGTGAATTTTTGTTCCTCTTTGACGAACAAGAATATTCCCTGCTAGCACGAATTGACCGTCTCCTCTTTTGACTCCAAGACGTTTGGCTTCACTGTCACGACCATTTCTTGAACTACCAACCCCTTTTTTATGGGCGAATAGTTGAAGGTTCATTTTTAACATGTTGTTCACCTCCTATTTATTGTTCTTCAAACTGGATATAATCTCCATAAGCTTCCTTAATCCCCCGGATTCCCAGGAGATAGGTCGAAATGAGTGTATCTGTTTTCATCTTCATTGATTCATCTGTGATTTCGGGAATGATAAAGCGGACATAGCCTTCTTCTACCACTTCGCCGAGATCTTTCCGACCAAGAATTTCGGTAAGTCCGTTTAAGATGCTGATGGTTAATACCGATACAGCAGCACAAACGAGATCTTCGCCATGATCAGCAAAACCGGCATGACCAGATACGATTATTTCTTGTGCTATTTTTTTCTTACCTTGAATCTTTACTGAAATCATAAACGCCTACGCTTGGATGCCAGTAATTTTAACTTTCATGAATGGTTGTCGATGACCTTGTTTTTTACGATAATCTTTTTTAGATTTATACTTGTAAATAATAACCTTAGGTCCTTTTGCAACTTCTAAAATTTCAGCTTTAACAACAGCATTTTCAATCATTGGGGTACCAATGATCATTTCACCATCTTTGTTGACTGCTAAAACTTCAGTAAAAGTAATTTCTTTTACATCTTCTTCAGTTAATTTGATTTTCTCAATATGAATAACATCATTTTCTTGAACGCGGTATTGTTTACCACCTGTTTTAATAATTGCATACATGATTCTACACCTCCTCATACCAGACTCGCCACAAAAGGTGCTTTCGACTTAAAACCTTGTGTGTGCGGCTACATAACTTTATAAATAATAACATGGCAAGCTCCAAAAGTCAAACAAAATAATTAGAATACAAGCTGTTTTGCATAATTGATCAATCCACTCAACTATTTTTATTTATTTGGAGGTTTTTCAGTAAAATTGGGTATAATTGATACAAAACAACTAGAGGAGGAAAATAAAATTGCAAAAAAGCATGTCTAAAATAAAGATTGTTGCTGTTTTTTTATTAATCGCATTGGCGATCGGATTCACTATTTATAATTTTTATCCAAAGATCAATCAGACCGTGCAAAAGGATAAAATCATTGCTGTTGCTAAAGAAAATCACACTGAAATCGCCGACCGGATTGATTTTAACGCCTTACTTGCACTCAATCCTGATACGATCGGTTGGGTTCAAATCGAAGGAACCCCTTTGGAGTACCCGGTCGTTCAGACCGATAACAATGATTACTATCTATCCCATAATTACTTGCAGGAAGAGTCCTTTGAAGGTGCAGTTTTCCGGGATTACCTGTGTAATACTACCACTACCCGGAATCACGTTCTCTATGGTCATTATATGTCTGATGAATCGATGTTTGGCAGTTTGTGGAACTATCAGGATCAAGCCTACTTAAAGCTCCATCCGGTGATACAGTTTGATCAACCTGGTCATCCCGGTGATTGGGAAATCTTCTCGATTTATATTACTAAAGCTGACTACGACTATCGACAGCCAGAATTTATAACCGATGGTGAGTTCATAGACTACATGAATCGACTAAAGGCGAGATCCCTGTATGATACCGGAGTGACTCTTGATCCCGATGATGAAGTATTAACTCTTTCCACCTGCATTTATACCTTCGATGATGCCCGATTTGCAGTTCATGCCCGTAAGGTAAAATAATAAAAGTGTCCGCTAATTACAACATCGATTGTAATGTTTTGACAGCGGACACTTTATAATAATCAACTATTTAAAACCTACGGTAGCTTATTTTCCAGCTTTTCTTAATTCACGCTCTGGCTTGATTATTTTTTCTTCATAATCAAAACACTCTTTGGCGATGACGCTACTTAAAACAAGCAGTGAGATTAGATTCGGAATAGCCATCAAGCCATTCATCGTATCTGAAAAGTCCCAAACTATTTGCAATGCTGTGGTTGCGCCTACAAAAGCTACTAAACTAAATAATAAGCGATAAGCTTTTACCGCTATCGGAGCCTTTATTAAATACTCCAGTGATTTTTCGCCATAATATTCCCAACCTAAAATTGTTGAAAAAGCAAACAGCATTATACCAATGGTGACAATATATCCTCCGATAGGTCCTAGAGCAGATTCAAATGAAGCAATGGTCAATGCCGCTCCACTGAGTAGTTCGCCTGCTTCAGTCATGGTTCCCAGTGCCCCTGAAGAGGCGATGACCAATCCAGTAACCGTACAAACTACCAGGGTATCAAAGAATGTCCCGGTCATATTGATATAACCTTGCCGAGACGGATGATCCGTTTTTGCTGCGGCGGCTGCAATTGGAGCAGAACCTAATCCGGCTTCATTTGAGAATACGCCTCGGGCGACTCCCCAACGCATCGCGCTGAGCATGCTGGCGATTACGGTTCCGCCTACACCACCAGCCATAGCCATAGGTGAAAAGGCCATGGTAAAGATCTGAGCAATACCTGCAGGAATATTTCCAAAATTAATAATAATAACTAGTATACCTGCAACAAAATAGAAAACCGCCATAAATGGTACGATTACGCCACAAACCCGACCAATACTTTTAATCCCACCTAATAGAACAATAATTGCCAGAATGGTGATCACTGCACCTGTAATCCAGGTTGGAATGCCAAAGGTTCCCAAAACTGCACTTGAAATGGAGTTTGCCTGGGTCATGTTACCGATACCAAAAGAAGCAATTACTGCGAAAACTGAGAACAACACCGCCAGAATCGATCCGATCGTCTTATTCTTAAAGCCGTTTTTCATCGCATACATTGGTCCGCCAGCCATTTCACCTTCACTATTCGTTTCGCGGTACTTAACCGCCAATACACTTTCACCATATTTAGTTGAAAGACCAAATAATGCACTGATCCACATCCAAACCAAGGCGCCGGGTCCACCAAGGACCATTGCAGTTGCTACACCAACAATATTACCTGTTCCAATGGTTGCCGCCAAAGCTGTCATTAAAGACTGGAAGGGTGAAATATCACCACTCGATTCTTTTTTTGTCGGGTCCTGCTTGGCAAAAACCGATTTTAGCGCATAACCGAGATTCCGCCATGGCAAAAACTTTAACCGAATTGTTAAAAATATCCCGGTTCCCATGAGTAATGCCAGCATTACAGGTCCCCAAACAAAATTGTTGACTGCTGCAATAATTTCCGAAAAATTCATCTTAACCCCCTTAAAAATATAATGGGATTATTTTATCACTATTTTTTTTACTTCACAAGACTAAATTAACATAAACGAGTTAATGACAAGTATTTACTATCAACTGATCGGATCTGGTACAATAGGTAAATTTTCTCATTTTTCGTAAATATTTTAACCAAACC
Organism: Acetobacterium sp. KB-1; assembly: GCF_003260995.1. NCBI lineage: Bacteria > Bacillati > Bacillota > Clostridia > Eubacteriales > Eubacteriaceae > Acetobacterium > Acetobacterium sp. KB-1. The sequence goes on along the minus strand of NZ_CP030040.1, from coordinate 551,791 downwards.
GTGAATTGTCAGATCATGCTTCAACAGCTTTATTAAGTCTTCTTATATTTTTGAGCTGATCATAGGCGCAAATATTTCATAGGTTTTAGGCCCAAACCAAAGTTTCATTTCAATTAACAAGGATTCCATTGAGTCGCTACAGTGAATTAGGTTGTAGCAGCACCGACCTTCCCGATCGGCGTTTTCAAAGGAATCAGTTCCCAGATCGCCGCGGATCGTTCCTGGTACAGCTTTGGTCGGATCAGTAGCACCGGTTAATTCCCGAGAATTGGCAATCGCATTTTCGCCGTCCTGACTGAGAATAATCGGAACCATTGGTTTACCCACAAACGCTGCGATGGCCATTTTTTTAAAGGATTCGCCAAGTTTTTCAACGACATGGGCATAATGTGTTAAGATTGATTTTTCATCAGCGCTCTTAAATCCGATCATCTCAATCAGGAATCCCTTCTCAATAAATCGTTGAATAATCGGTTCCACTAATTCTGCTTCCAACGCGTCTGGTTTCATAATAATCAAAGCGTATGTTTTCATCAGTAATCCTCACTTTCCATATTTACTATTTATTATACTGATCTTTTACAGGTATTGGGTAAGCTAAACAATTGTTCTGACATAAAAAAGTCAAACAAATACAAAAAACGCTGAAGCCGATCCCGCATCACGATGCAGAACCGGCTTCAGCTTTCAATTTCTGATGTCATTCCTTTTGGACTCACCCCTTTCTATTTAGCAAAAACCTTCTCTTTCACTTTTCAAAGTAACAAACACTTAACTTGAAAACTTCTTCCATTTACCTTGGAAACCAGAAAATTAGAATTATTTGGAGATTGTTAATCTAACCTTTTTTAAGGTTGCTTTCCAGTTTTTTCTTATTTTTTTACGCTGATTGTGATCTCCTATTTTGAGGATTACTTATCTTTGATCTATTATTTGTATTTATGGCCACATCAATTTCGTACCATCATTAAAACTTGATATAAATACGTGATGCTTTTTTCCATAATGTAAATACCGATCTCCAATCAATCACACAATAATTGTCTGCAATCTACTCAGATAAAATTCGAGAACTGTTGCAGATGCGGAGGTAACAATCGATAAAATTTAACTAAGCGATCGGTATCGTGTTAGAATTTTTTTCTAACAGATTGCCGGCTTCCTTTAATCTTATCTGCAGTTAAGGTTTATTTACTTTTCAATGACCGTCTCAGTCAATCTGGAAAAGGATTGAGTTGATCTTTGATTTAGCTAAATTATAGCACGTTTTTTTTAAATGTAAAGTCTTTTTTTGTAAACGTTTTATTCCTTTTGTAAACCTTAAGCATCAGCTTTAATTATGAGTTCTTCACGATGAACCTCGATCGTGGGATCAATTAGAAAGACCGTGCTATTTTGATTATTTACACTCTCTAGAACATGTTCTGGCTTAACACTTTGTTGCTCGATATAAATCAAGGTCATCTTGACATTCACCTTGTCTTTTTCAGAATCAGCAAAAACTGCGATCGATTCGATAAATGGTCGTATATCTTTATCAACAAACTTCCCTTTTTTATTTCTTTTTTGCATAAAAATCTGAGACCGTTCAAGATAAGAACGGATGGATTCAGACAATTCTCTTAAATCAGTTTCAGGCACGACTTTGATGCGAATCCGATAGATGCTTTTACAAAGCGATGCCGACAGGGATCTGACCCCTTCGTCGCAGATTTTTGCAGTGATGATTTCCAGGCCATTGGGCAAAACCTGGTTCATGCGGCTGATAAATGTTTCTACATCAATGTTCTTTGATACCATCACTTCACCAAACTCACCATCACTTGTCAAGCCCACGGACATAGCCAGTGCGAATGACATTTTAGGATGAGGATTGAATCCCTGGGAGTATTCAACAGGAATATTGGCCCGACGAAAAGCCCGTTGAAACAGGCGCTGCTGATCTAAATGGGATAAAAAACGCAGGGGTGTAGTTCGCTTAAATTGATATTGAATTTTAACCATTGCATTTCCATCCTTTCTTGAACTCCATAATTCCACAATTCGAGCAGCTTTCGGGGCAGAAGGGCGTCGTTAACGCAGCTTCCGCTTTTTGTGCCTCGGCTTTTAAAAATTTCTTAGTGACCCCTGTATCAATAAAATCCCATGGTAGGATTTCGTCAAAGTCTCGATTTCGCAAGGCATAGAAATTCGGATCAATTCCTGCTTCAGCAAAGGCTTCGGTCCACTTTTCCAGATCAAAGTATTCTCCCCAGCCATCAAACCGGCAGCCTTTTTGATGGGCTTTTTCCAGCACCAGACCCAATCGACGGTCACCCCGGGCAAAAACAGCTTCCAGAAAGCTAACCCCACTATCGTGCCAGCTGTAGGAAATCTTTCGTTCTTTAATGCTGGCTTTTAAATGACGCTGCTTGTTCATAAATTCTTCCGGGGTATTCTGTCCCATCCACTGGAAAGGCGTGAATGGTTTCGGTACAAAAGAAGAAGCGCTGAGAACAACCTTCACACTTTTATTCCGGGACTCACGATCAATTTTATAGTACTCATTCACGACTTTTTGTCCCAGATCGGCAATGCCTTTGATATCGGCAAGGGTTTCTCCCGGCAAACCAATCATAAAGTAGAGTTTGACATGTCCCCACCCCTTCTCAAAGGCAGTTCTAACCGTATCCATCAGGTTTTCTTCGGTCACGCCCTTATTGATAACGTCGCGCATCCGCTGCGTACCAGCTTCCGGTGCCAGAGTCAATCCGGCTTTCCTGACTTTTTGAATCTCTTCCAGCATCTCAATGCTTAAGGAATCAATGCGTAGAGATGGCAGGGTAATACTAACCTTACCAACTTCAGCATCACAGACCAGGTTTTTAATCAAGGTTTCAATTTCACTGTAATCACCCGTGCTAAGAGATGACAACGAAGCTTCATCGTAGCCAGTAGATGCGATTAGAGCTTTAATTTTTGATTGGATCGTTGGTACGGTTTTCTCACGGGTGGGACGATAGATCATCCCAGCCTGGCAAAAGCGGCAACCCCGTCCACAACCTCTGAAAATTTCGTAACTGATGCGATCATGAACGGTTTCCGTATAGGAAACCACAATTTTATCCGGGAAGTAAGCTTGATCCAGGTCTTCGATAAATTGTTTGCGGATCGTCGCTGGCACTTCTTCTGCAATGGGGGTGAAGGCAGTAATCACCCCAGACATTTCATCATAGCTGACCGCATAAAAAGCCGGGACATAAACCCCTTCAATCGCCGCTGCCATTTTTAAAAAGTCCTGACGGTTGCCGCCGACTTTTTTCCACTCACGGTGAGCAGCCATAATTCTTAAGATCACCTCTTCTCCCTCACCGATGACAAAAATGTCAATAAAGTCTGACAGCGGTTCGGGATTATAGGCACAGGGACCTCCCGCGATCACAAAGGGTTCATCTTCTTTTCGCTGGGTGCTTCTCATGGTGATCTTCCCCAATTCAAGCATATTTAAAATATTACTGAAGCTCATTTCATATTGAAGGGTAAATCCCACAAAATCGTATTCGTTTAAAGGCATCATCGATTCCAACCCATATAAGGGCAGATCATGTAGCCGCAATTGTTCTTCCATATCCACCCAGGGTGCAAATACCCGTTCACACCAGATGTCCTTTTCTTCGTTAAGTAATCCATAAAGAATTTTCATGCCTAAATGGGACATTCCCACCTCATAGGTATCTGGGAAGGCAAAAGCAAAGCGAATCATCTCTTGATCTGGGGTCTTATGGACAGAATTCACCTCATTGCCAAGATAAGTGATCGGTTTTGTTACCAAGGGTAAAATATTTTTTTCAATATAATTATTCATTCATTTCCTCATATTTATAATTTTTAAACGTTAGTCTAATTTTAGCACACCTAATCTTACATGATTCTTACTGGCTTGTATAGTCCCCGCATCAGAATAAATATTCATTGCCTCAATTTAATTCTGAACATCATTCAGAAAAGTGCATTTGATAAACAATACCAATTGTGATAGACTACACAATGTTTGTAATTTTATATCGAACTTTTGCGGAATTAAATGGGCCTTGTGTTCAATGAATAACGCAAAAAACGAATTCTTATTCGTGAAAGGAGAAACGAATTGTTAGAAACAGTAGATGTGGGCATTTTATCCATCATTCCTCCAATCATTGCCATTGTCCTGGCGTTGATTACTAAAGAAGTCATCTCTGCTCTGCTTATCGGAATCTTATCTGGAACTCTGATCTATGTTGTCAGTAGTGGTGGGGGTCTTGTTGAAATGGGAACGGTTGCCTTTGGTTTAATGGCCGAAACCGTGGGTGATCCAGGTAAATTCAACATTATCCTATTTTTGGGGCTGCTGGGCGCCCTGGTTTATGTGGTGACCATCGCCGGAGGATCAAGAGCCTATGGCAATTGGGCTACAACTAAGCTTAAATCGAGACGCAGTGCCCAGCTGGCCACCAGTGCCTTAGGGGTCATTATATTTGTCGATGATTACTTTAATTGTCTAACTGTAGGTACCGTAATGAAGCCGGTCACCGATAAATATCAGATTCCTCGGGCCAAACTCGCTTATATCATCGATTCCACTGCGGCTCCAATTTGTATCATTGCTCCGATTTCTAGTTGGGCAGCGGCGGTCGGATCGACTCTTTATGAAACTGGGGCCTTTCAGAATGAACTGAGCGCTTTTATGTCGACGATTCCTTATAATCTCTATGCTCTTTTAAGTATTTTGATGGTCATCATTCTTTCGATAACCAACCTGGATTTCGGACCGATGGCCCGAGTTGAAAAGCAGGCGCTTGAAACCGGAGACCTGGGAGCTCTGGATACTGAGCTGGAAGAAAAAGTTCTAATGGATGGTAAGGGTACGATCTGGGACCTGATTATTCCGATTGGCGCCCTGATAATCTTTTCAGTTCTATCGATGCTTCAGAACGGTGGCTACTGGTCCGGCGAAGGTTTAACATTGTCCGCCGCCTTTGGCAATTGTGATGCTTCTGCCGCACTGGTAATGGGCGCTTTTTGGGCGCTAGTGGTGACCTTCTTACTCTTTATTCCCCGCAAACTTATCGATTTTAAAACCTTTATGGGTGGTATCGGTGAAGGGATTAAAACCATGGTACCCGCCTATATCATTCTGACTTTGGCCTGGACTATCGGTGCTCTGTGTCAGGATCTGCTGGGAACCGGCCTCTTTATTGGGGAACTGGTCAAAGCAAGCAATATCCCGGTGGGGTTGATCCCGGCCATGATTTTTCTGGTGTCAGCATTGCTGTCCTTTTCCATTGGCACCGCCTGGGGCACCTTCGGTATCTTTATACCTATCGTGGTTATGATTTCTCAATATACCTCACCGGAATTGATGGTCGTAACCTTGTCGGCAACTCTTGCCGGCTCAGTATTTGGCGACCATTGTTCGCCCATTTCGGATACCACCATTTTATCTTCAACGGGGGCTGGTTGTGACCATATTCAGCACGTATCAACTCAGATGCTTTATGCTATCGTGGTGGCCGCTTGCAGCTTTGTTGGTTATCTGGTTGCCGGTTTAACTTACGGAAATCTTATATTAACCTGGATAACTTCGATTGGCCTTCTGATTGTGTCGCTAATAGTATTCCATCGTATTTCCAAATCCAGAATCAATCGACTGAATTATTCTACCCCAGATTAATCCTGGTAACTTCAAATGTCCGTCATTCTACAAATAAGCATGGCGGGCATTTTTTTATTCAGAATTTTTTCCAGATTAGGACGCCTTTTCGTTGCTGCAAGGATTCCGTAATCATATCCTTTTCAGCGATTTTCTCCAGGTATTGATGGATCCGGCTGATTTGCTCCGGGCTTTCCAACACTGACAGTTCTCGCGTATAAATCTCCTTGGCTTTTTCTAAAGAAAAGAACCGTTTATGAATGCCAGTTTCGTAAGTCAGTTCCGGAAAAATGCCCTTCGTCCATAAAATGTTAAAAATATAGTTCAGCTTATTAAACTGACGAAGATAGTTTTGATCGGCTAACGTGTATAGTTTTTCTTTCAGGTTGCTGTGTCGTTCCACAAATGCGGACAAATAGCAATAGCCTCGGGAGCAATCCATCAGTTTATAAAGATGAGCCGGCCCATGAATGGCCGGGGACATACTCGCTACAACCAGATCAAAGGGTTTCATGCATTGAAAGCTATCCCAATCCGAATGAACAAATTCCGTGTTTTTCAGGCCTGCAGCGGTGGCATTTTCGTTGGCAAAGTGTAGCATATTTTCAGAGAAATCCAGACCAACTACTTTTTTTGTCTTTTTCGCTAGTTCAACCGCCAAATGTCCTGATCCACAGCCAATATCCAATACCGTTGATTCACTATTGATAATACCCTTATCAATCAATGTCTGAACCTTCTTTTTTCGATTTAACTGAGCCTCCTCGGTCGATAACGAAAGGTTGTATTCTTCTGCCCGAATGTCCCACAATTCCACCGATGGCTCTTTTTTCTGGTTATCGGATAACCAGAGTTCCTCAAAGTATTCTAACTTTAAATGCATCCTGTATCACTCTCCTTTATTTATCCAGACACGCCCAAAATCTTCCTTTAACACCTGAAAATCCTGATAGGGCTTTTCAATGCAGAGCAAACGTTTGATGACACGTTGTTGTTCTTTGTCTAAATTTAACTGGGAAATGGAAAAGCCACTAGCTCCGACGCTCATTTCGTCACAGTTTGATGCCAACCGCAGAAAAACATCACCGATTCCCCAGAAATCAGGATTAAAGCGGCGGCGAAATTTGGGATCACAACTGGCCGAGCCAAAATCAATGAGTGACAGCAGATCACCAGTCCATAAAAGATTATCGGTTTTGATGTCCCGATGAGTGATATGCAGCCCCGACAGATAATCCATCACAGCAATTAATTGCTCCATGATCGCTGTAATTTCTTTTTTGTTAAAAATGTAATCCCACTCTAATAGGTCTTCGAGTGACTGTCCTGGCATTTTTTCCATCACCAGTCCATAGAAACCATCCCGATCAAGAAGTTGATTCAATTTGGGAATAGCCGGATGGTCAATTTTTTTCAGAAATTTGCTTTCTCGGGCCAGTTTTTCTTTACGGCGCTTGACATCATTGGGATTAAAGATTTTTAAAACATAGTGCTTTGTATCTCGGGACATCAGATAGCAGCTACCAAACCGTCCCTGCCCCAGAGTCTTTATCAGCACAAAACCATCAAGAGCAAGCGTTCTCCTGAGCGTTTCGAGACGGTTACCACTCAATCTCGTCAACCGATAAGGGTTTCTCATTGAGATAACTTTTCTGAACCTGACCATTTTTCATAATAATGACCTTGTCGGCCATGGGAGTAATGGCCTGATTGTGGGTGATCAGAATTACTGTCATATTTTCTTTGCGGCTGGTTTCCTGGAGTAGTTTTAAAATATTTTTCCCCGTATTATAATCCAAAGCTCCGGTGGGTTCGTCACAAAGCAGAAGCTTCGGTCGCTTAGCCAACGCTCTGGCAATAGCCACTCGCTGCTGCTCGCCTCCGGAAAGCTGTGATGGAAAGTTTCCCAGCCGTTCTTCCAATCCAACACTCTTTAATACGGTTTCTGCGTCCATCGGATCATGACAGATTTGGGTCGCCAACTCGACATTTTCAACGGCAGTCAGATTTTGAATAAGATTATAAAACTGAAAAACAAAACCAGTGTCATAACGTCGATATTCCGCCAGCTCCCGGCGATTCAAGGTTGCCACATCTTTTTCACCGACAATGACCTGGCCCTCATCGCAGTTATCCATCCCACCCAAAATATTAAGGACAGTCGTTTTTCCGGCCCCACTGGGGCCTACTACCACCGCAAATTCGCCTTCGTCAATAAAAAAATCGATCCCATTGGCGGCATTGATGGTCACTTCCCCCATATGATAGCGCTTATGGACATCTTTAAATTCAATAAAATGTTTCATCTTTTCCAGTCCTTCTTTTATTAGTGCCGGAGGCTCTCCCCCAGCAATTTTTTTTCATACTAACAGTATATCGAATAGAACCCATAAAAGCCATATTACCTCGAAAAAAAAGAAAGGTTTCCCTTTCTTTCGGTTATTTTTTGGCTGGTTCCCATTTGCATCGCACCGGGGATACAATGGCTTCTTCTTTTTTTAGCAGTTTAAAGGCTTTGTCAACTTCTTTTCGATCGACTTTCAAGGCTTTTTCAACTTCTCCCGCTGTCATCGGTGATCCATGCTGCTCCATAAAAGCTAAAATTTTATCCTTCAGTTCCATAAAATAGCCCTCCAAATTTACTCATCTTTATTTACTTATCTTTTGACAAATTATAGCAAAACTTTCTTAATTCGGTTTTAATTGCCCCCCAAAATTTATTGAATCATCTTAATTTTCGACAATTGCAATAATTGCAGCCTGGTTCAGTTTTTTACTTTGAATCCCTAAAATATGATTCAACACCAAAGCGATGGCTGCGAAACCAATAATGACGATAAATGTTGAACTGTAACTACCGCCTGAGCTTTGCAGTAGATAGCTAGATATCATTGGTCCAATAATTGCTGCTGGTACCAATAAAAAGTTGGACAAGCTAAAATTCAAGGGATAATTTTTTGAACCAAAGCTTGAATTAATAACAACCGAGGATAAAGCGGGCACACCACCATAGGTGACTCCCACCGATAAAAGACCGATGAAGATGAAGATGACGTTATTCATTGTTGCTCCAAACAATAAAAAAACACCAGCAACCAGTAAGAGAATGGTATTGGTTGCCATAGCTTTCCCTCTGCCAACTTTATCAAACAAGCTGCCTATGACAACCCGGCCGCCGCCATTAAAAACAGAAACCAGCAAACCCAATTGGGCCGGCGCCCCAAAGGCCATCGCGATAGTTGCCGCACTGCCAATAATTAGCAATCCTGATGCGGTAATCATGATTCCCCAGAAAAAGTATGTCCAGAAAACGCCGGTCTTTAACATTTCCCCAGCCGAATACTCTTTCTTCTGACTTGCTTCACCCTGAGCAGTGGCCGCTTTTTTCGCAGCCATTTCAGGTTTCTTAATAAAGAACGATCCTAAAGCCATGACTATCGCTCCCATGATCGCCAGATAGAAGAAAGTTTCCAATACGCCAACACTCCCGACTAACGAGCTGATCAGAGTACCGAGAATCAGCCCCCCCAGACCAAAACCCATTAATAAAATTCCTGAAGCTAAACCGGCTTTCTCAGAAAACCAGGGCACTACAGCACTGATAATTGAATTGTATCCCATACCGACGCCGGTTCCGCAAAGCACACCATAAAAAACATACAAAAGGATTAAACTTTGACCCGGTTGGGTCGGATCAATTTTCGAAACACCAAAAAAACCAATAAATAGCATCGCCGCTACCATTAACACAATGGTTTGGCTTTTAATGAATCGGGTTAATTGACCACTAACAAAACCGCCAATACAAAAAAAGATAATTGAAATGGTGAAATTAAGTGATAAGTCCGTAACTGTCCAACTTTCAAAGACCTTGTTCAGTGGTGCTCTAAAAATTGACCAGGCATACAGTAATCCCAGAAACATTAGCATAATGGTCGCTACCGCCAGATAAATCCAGCGTTTTAAATTCTCATTTTTCATCATTTTCCTCTTCTTCCTAAAATTTCCTTGCTTTATTGTATCAGCTAGCTAAAGTAAACACAATAATAAAAACCAGTAATCGCTATAACGATTACTGGTTTTTATCATTCTACTGGACAGCTTGTTTTAAAAAGATTAAAATATACAAATAGCTACTAACCAGAAGTTTCAACAGGAGGAAACCATGAATTTATCATTTTTTATTGGACCGATACTGGGAGGCATTATCGGACTGATTACCAACGGCATCGCCATACGGATGCTTTTTCGCCCATTAGAAGCCATCAAGGTTTTCGGGCTGACCTTACCCTTTACCCCGGGTTTAATTCCCAAAGAAAAACCTAGAATCGCCAAATCATTGGGGAATGTGGTTGCCAACAACCTACTAAATGAGAACGTGATAAAAAACGGCTTATTGTCCAAAGAAGTGGATGATAAGATTGCTAATGCCGTCAATGGACTGATCGCTAAAAAAAGCACCAGCGAAGAAACCCTACGGGAGCTGTTTTACTCGTTTTCCGGCGATCAGCGTGGTGAGCAAATTATCACTGAGGTCAGCACGAAAATTGTCGATTTTTCTTACGAGCGAATGGTAAAAATGGAGTTGGGACCGCTATTATCTGAAATAGCAGTCACTGAAATTGTCAGCAATCTACAGGGCTCAATGTTTGCCATGTTGATCAATGGAAACTTGATCAGTTCTGCCAAGGTCAAAATGTCTGAAATTATTGAACGAATGGTGGTCGAAAAAGGAGAGGGCATCCTGGGTAATATCATTGAAAAAGAAGGTAATAATCTTTTAGGCAAGCGACTATGTGATCTTTATAACGAATATGAAGACCGCATTCCGGAATTTGTCACCTGGATTATATCGAGCTATCATCAGCTAATTGAAAAAAACATTGGCAGTCTAATTAATGCCCTAAACTTATCAAAACTGGTCGAAGATCAGATAAACGGCTATGATGTCCTGACTTTTGAAAAAATGATCCTGGAAATCATGCACAAAGAACTAAGCGCAATTGTCTGGTTGGGTGGATTATTGGGCTGCATTATGGGACTGGTGATGTCCTTTGTTTAGGGCCTCAGAACAAATATTTAAAAAGGAGTTAAAATGACTAAAAAAGCAGCAATTAATTGGGATCAATTGGGATTTGACTATATAAAAACAGATTATCGATATCTGTCTTTCTGGAAAGATGATCAATGGGATGGCGGAACTCTGACCGAGGACAATGTCCTGCACCTGGGCGAAGCTGCCCCCTGTTTGCACTACGGGCAGCAATGCTTTGAAGGACTGAAAGCCTATCGGACGAAAAACGGGGACATCCAGTTATTCAGGATTGACCAGAATGCCCGGCGACTACAGGATTCCTGCGATCGGCTATTAATGCCAACAATTTCTGAAGAAACGTTTATCAAAGCATGTGTGGATGTAGTCAAGGCCAATGAAGCCTATATTCCGCCTTACGGCACCGGCGGTTCGCTATATATCCGTCCGATGATGATTGGGGTAGGCAACAGCGTGGCGGTCAAACCGGCCAATGAATATATCTTCACAGTTTTTTGTATGCCGGTGGGTGCTTATTTCAAGGGTGGCCTAACGCCGGTTAATTTTATGGTCTCCGACTATGATCGGGCTGCCAGTAACGGCACCGGCCAACAAAAGGTTGGTGGCAACTATGCGGCCTCGATGCTGGCTCACCAAATTGCCGTTGAAAAAGGCTATGCGGATTGCATTTATCTGGATCCCACTACCCACACCAAAATTGAAGAAGTCGGAGCCGCCAATTTCTTTGGCATCACCAAAGACAACCGTTTTGTCACCCCCGCTTCCCCCTCCATCTTACCCAGCATCACCAAATATTCCCTGCTTTATCTGGCTGAACATGTTTTGGGAATGGCAGTCTCGGAAGAAGATGTTTTTATTGATGAGCTTGATCAGTTTACCGAAGCTGGCGCCTGTGGTACCGCAGCCGTGATAACCCCCATCGGCGGTATTTTTCATCACAACCGGCTACACATTTTTTACAGCGAATCCGAAGTGGGCCCAGTAACCAAAAAACTCTACGATACCCTCACCGCCATCCAACTCGGCGATCTGGCCGGTCCGGAAGGCTGGATTACCAAGCTATAACTGTCTTGTCATTAATTATTTCCAAAAGAAAAACGATGGATTTATTCCCCATCGTTTTTGCTTTATTTTTGCTGAACAGGCCGTTTCTTCTTTTTCTTTTTGCGGATCGAATACCCGAAGCTGCCAACCTTCTCTCCCAGCCCAAAGTATTCGCCATGAACGTAGGCTAATAGATTGGCTTGATCCAAATGAAGTTTACCGTTGGCGTCAATTAGAGTGTCAGCCACATGAACTGCTAGAATCTCGGCCATAAACAGATCATGAGTACCCAGTGGGATAATTTCTTTGACCCGACATTCCATACTCAAGGGACTGGCTACCAGCATCGGACACTTCACCATATCACCGGGAACTGACGCCAGCGCCAGCAATTCGAATTTATTCATCTCCCGGCCAGAGCGCACCCCACAGAAATCGACTGCTTTCACCAGCTCCACTGTGGACAGATTGATAGTGAACTCCCGGGTTTTTGTGATAATCTCGTAGGATAAACGGCTGGGCCGTAGTGAAATATAAGTCATTGGCGGTTTGGTATTGAGAATCCCAGTCCATCCCACGGTTAAGATATTTGCTAACGCGTCCTCGCCACAAGTTACCAGGACTGGAGGAACCGGTGCCAGCAACACGGATCCTGGCCATTTTGTTTTACTCATTGCGTTTTCTCCTTTGTTTGCGATAAAACCATTATATCAGTTATGCGATGATAATTACAGAAAATCGTCACCAACTTGGCCATCACTACCGTTAAAAAAATTCAATTAGATGATTTAAACACAATTTTTCTTGCAATTTTTGAGATAAGCCGATAGTATTATAGTTAGAATAGACAGTGGACAGGAGAACTATGAAAACAGAATTATTATTTCTAATTAAGCGCCTATGTGATCTTGAAGAAGAATTCATGGAGCTGACTGAAGAAGAAAAAGAAATTGTCGTAACCACCGCCGAAAGTATGACCGGGAGTCTGGTCTTTTTATTGGAAGCGCTTGAAGATTACTCCATGAGCGGTTTTTATGACGAAGATTGAAGCCAATTGAAAAAAACAAATAAGGAGGTAGTTCGATGAAAGTAGCCGCTTTTGTATCCAGCATGGTTGCCCTTTTACTGGGAGCCGCAGCCCTGACCTTAAGCATTATTGCCGTTTCAAAAACTGCCCGTTAGTGGCAAAAGAGCAACGCTTCTCAGTGTTGCTCTTTTTTTATCATTCTATTTCGATACTTTTAGTCTTTATTTTTTTATCTTTTTGCAATTAATTTCTGTATGAATGACTGGAGACTTTTTTGTTGCAATGAGAATGCCGCACACAATCAGACTCATCCCCAGCAAATGACTGAGCTGTATTTTTTCATTAAGCAGGATAGCGGCCAAGATAATACTACTGACCGGAACTACACTGGTGAAGATGGCCGCGTTACTGGCCGTTACCTTTTCAATCCCTTGAAACCACAGGACATAAGAAATAAATGAAACAAAGACACCATAATAACAAATACACAAAATAGTTTGTAGCGACATTTTTGCAAATGGAAAGTCCCAGGCATCATGAATCGCAAAGGGTAATAAGCAGATAAATGCCATCGCCGCCACAAGTGTCGTCCGGTACACCGGGGACATTCGGATGCACTTTATTTTACTGAGCACCGAAAATAATCCTTCGCCAATCACTGCGATCAAAATCAGAAAATTCCCCAATACCGAACTGTCAAGAGCCCCTTCTTTAAAATACGTGTAAAGATTGATGCATAACAAACCGACAATGACCAAAGCCAGCCCGATCGCGTTGTTTTTTGAGATGGTCTCTTTTAGTAAAAAGAATGCCAGAATCACAACAATGGCTGGTCCCGAGCTTGAAATCAAGCCGCTGTTGGCGGCGGATGTCAGCTGCAATCCCCAGAAAATGAAGACCCGGTAGAGGACAATCCCAGCCAGAGCCTGACCCAACAGAACGCCAACAGTTTTTATATCCAACTGATGGTGCTCTTTTTTGATAACAAAGGTGACGATCAACAAAAAAATCAAACCAATCAGGATCCCCAATTCAGTGGCCAAGAATACCGGAACACTTGTCACCATCATTTTACTTACCACAACCGCGCTGCCGGCGATAAACATCGCCAATGTTAAATCCATATAGGCTCTAAGTTTTTTCCGCATAATAACCCTCTTTTCTAATCGATATACTTATGATAAAATCTTACCTGATAGATGTGGTTTGTAAAGAACCACTTAAACGTTTTTTTTGCAAACCACTTTAGGAGGAGCACGATGTGGATTAATATCGACAAAAATAGTAACACGCCCTTGATACGGCAGCTCTATAATCAGATCAAACACCTGATTTTAGACGGCCAGCTTGCCGCAGATGAGAAGCTGCCATCAACCAGAAAACTGGCCATGAATCTGGGGATATCCCGAAGTACCGTTCTGGATGCCTACAATCAATTGATTGCCGAGGGCTACTTACAAGGAAATCATGGCTCCGGTACGGTGGTCTCCGGCGGTATTGATATTTTTTTTATCCCTCTTAAAAAGCCTGATAAAAAACATGATTTATCCGTTACACTAAAAAAAGAACCAGAAACCATGGTCATTGATTTCCAGTCCGGCGTTATTGATTCGTCACTGTTCCCATTGCGACAGTGGAAGAAAGCCTACCAGCGCAGCTTTGATCAGATATCCGAAACGGCTTTTTATTATCATCCCTGTGCTGGTGTGCTTAAATTGCGCCGGACGATTGCCGATTATTTGCTGCGAACCCGAGGACTCCATTGTCAACCGGACAACATTGTGATTGTTTCTGGTGCAACACAGGGCCTTGCGCTGATATCAGCTTTATTTCATGATCAGCAGCAATCTGTACTGATTGAAGACCCTACCCATCCCGGATTGCGAAAAATTATTGAGCGCTCAAAACTAAGTCTAATTGGAATTCCGGTCGATGACCGTGGCATGGTGACAGATTTAATCACCCCTTTTTTATCCCCAGCTTTTATCTATACGACCCCCTCCCATCAATACCCTCTCGGTGGCATCCTCCCGATCCAACGCCGTCAGAAACTTATCCAGTATGCCATTGCACATGATGCTTATCTGCTTGAAGATGACTATGACAGCGAGTTCCGCTTTGAAGGACAACCGGTGTCATCACTCTATGAGCTAAATCCTGACCGGGTTATCTATCTTGGGACCTTGAGTAAAATCCTCACCCCGGCCATTCGTCTGGGTTATCTTATTCTCCCGGATAAACTCATTGAACCCTATCTGGAACTAAAAAAATATTCAGATGTCCATAGTGAAGCCTTTACCCAATACGCTTTGTCCGAGTTTATTGAAAATGGCGAGCTGGAAAAGCATATCTGGAAGATGAAAAAAATCTATACAAAAAAAAGACAGCACCTGATTGCTGAACTATCCCGCTGCTATCCTAATGATTTCGAAATAAAAGGTCATGCCGCTGGTCTTCACATGGTCGTTCATTTTAACGGTGTTGTTTTTGATGACACGCTGATCAATCACATCAATTCTCAGCAAGTCCGGGTCTATCCGATTGCAAACTATGTTTTTGGAAATAAGGCGGCCTACACCAGCGATATCCTTCTCGGTTATGCGCATTTAAGCTTTGCCGAAATCTCCATGGGCATCACCCGGCTCTGTTGTGCACTTTTGAATCTCGAACACAAAAAAGACACTCCCATGAGTGTCGAATCAAATAAAAAATAACCCAGTACCGGAAATTGTTACATCATGTTGTGACCAAGGGGTCAGACCCTACGCATCGGGGCGGACAACAGATTAACAATTAATCGGTACGGTAATTTAACCTTAACAAATTCATTGGAAACTGGTTATTTTTCCACCGCATCGATGGCAGATTCCGCATCGTCAACAGTTCCTTCTGGACTGGTTGGAGACAGCGTCATGAAAAAACCGTCGGTCTGATCCATAAAGGCCTTGGCGCTGTCGAAGCTGACATCCAGCAGATGCCCGCCTTTGCTGCGGTCATCAGAAATAAAATGAAAATGATAGCCTTTCACATTTAAGTCGCCGATGTCTTCCGGGCACCACAAGCCCACCAGGGTTCCGGAAATCTTTTGATAGTCAAAGATGGATTGATTTTTCACAGCCTCGGAAAGAACCGAATAAGGTTTTTGCTGACTGGGAACCGAACGGGCTTTAACGGTGTTGAAGGTGCCATCAATCCGGAACACATAAAAGGACGCCGGATCGGTCATCAGTTTGTCCAGTTCCTGTTCGAGGGCGTCCAGACTGGCGGTTTTTTCTAATGATTTAGTCACATCCTCATTAAAATAAGTGACGGCGGCAAAGGGGGTCGTATCGGTATCCGGGACTTCCACCACTTCGCCGCTGGCTTTGACCTTGTAGATTGTGTTCTCAATCATCACCAGCTCGCCGTCTAAGGCATCAAAGGTACCAATTCCGACATCTCCATGCTGCTTCAATTCGCCAAAGCTCATAAAACCATCGTAATTCCCGGCCAGCAGGGAATTAATGGTTGATGCCTGGAAGAGGGTTTCCTCTTTTGAAGCGACAGCGTCACTACTAGTGCTAGTGGTTGTCCCGGCACAGCCCCCCAGCGTAACCACGCAGAGTACCGATAAAACAATTGCGGTAAATTTTATTTTCATATTAGCTCCTTCATTTATTTAATTTCTGCCACGGGCTTCGCCGCCGGTTTGTTGGCGCGACAACAAAGTTTTTGCTCGATGTTTATTTAGCTTGCTCAATCCAACCCTCTTTGAGGGAACCCAGCAGACAATAGTCAAACAAGCTTGCCCCGATTTTTGCGATGATCTGGGCATTTTTCAGGTTTTCTCCTTCAGCTTTGTTGATAAAAAGAATCCGGGTAGCATTTTTATCCAGGGTATTGTTTAGTTTATTGTGAATAAAATTCTCAAGCGTCTGCTGTAAAACGTCTTCATCAAAAATAATTTGATCATTTCCAAACAATTCTGATCGATGAAAGGTCGCTTCGTCAATTTTTTTAAATAGAATCTCGGCTCCCATGACGTGAATCAGCTTGGTAGTAATTTTCGGAATTGATGGCTCGTAGTCGTTATAGAATTTATAAGGCTTTCGTTTTGACCCGTCTCCTTCGTTAATGATAACTAACGGCACGATCGCCTCTTTTAAAGTGATCAGCTCTGTTTCGGAAAAGCCTGAAATTTTCTGTCCATTCACCCTTTCTTTGCCAATAATCCATTCCCGTTTAGGGTCTTTCGCGATTGCTTCAATCACCTCCGCCAGTTTTTCGCGGATCAGACACTGTTGCTCGGGCACATCGGCAATACAAATTTTTGCGGTTGTCGTCATCACATGGTGTACCTCTCTGGCAGCTAGTTCTTTGCTGATTTCAAACATCAGCGAGGTTTTCCCGCCACCTCCAGTAATTGTAATCACATCATTCTCGGTAATGTTTAAATTGCCGATAAGTTCCATCACTATTCTCCATTCCATTATGTATCGATATTTAAAAAGACCACAAGTTTTGTAATCAATTTCCCGGTATCGTTTCAGATAGTTAAATTTTACACTGCAATTTTCTTAGGCGCAATGATAATTATCAGTTATTACTCCATCTTAATAGTTATGAACTCAAAAATAATCGGGGCTTCCGGATCTGCATTGACACCTGTTTTAAGCAATGATAAAATCAATCAGCGATTGTGATCAAGGCTTTTTTGTCTTATAAAAGCACGATCCACCACAAAGGAGGCATAATGATTACATTTATTATCGGACTATTTATTCTAATTCTGGGCGGTTTTTTCTACGGCAAGCTAATAGATCGGGTATTTGCCCCAGATGATCGGGCAACCCCAGCCATTAGTCAGGCCGATGGCGTCGATTTTGTCGTTATGCCCAAATGGAAAAACCAGTTAATCGAGTTGCTGAATATTGCCGGTACCGGGCCGGTACTGGGACCAATTCAGGGAATTCTATTTGGTCCGCTGGCGTTTATTACCATCCCAATCGGCTGCGTGCTAGCCGGCGCGGCTCATGATTATCTTAACGGAATGATCTCGATCCGAAACGGTGGTGCTCAAATGCCCCGGATGATTGGCCAGTATCTGGGTACCAAGATTAAGCGCTTTTATACCCTGGTGTTATGGTTACTGCTTTTTCTAGTCGGCGACGTTTTTATCTATACTCCTGGCGATCTGATTACCAAAGATATCCTAAAGCAAGATGCCAGCCCCCAGAGCTTAACCGTCTGGATCGTTTATGGTGGTATCTTCGTGTATTATATAATTGCTGCTTTTTTCCCGATCGATAAGATAATCGGCCGGGTCTATCCGATTTTTGGTGCCTTTTTAATTCTCTCAGCAATTGGAATTTTTATCGGGGTTTTAAAAAATGGTGGGGTTAATCTCGTAAACCTGTCCTGGGAAACATTACCCCAGCACCCCCTCGGTCAGAAATTTGTTCCGGTCTTCTTTATCACGGTCGCCTGCGGGATCCTTTCCGGTTTCCATGGTACGCAATCGACCCTTATTTCGCGGACGATGAGCAAAGAAAAAGAGGGTCGCGGGACCTTTTACAATATGATGATTGTGGAAGGATTTATCGCCATGTGCTGGGCAGCCGGAGCGATGATTCTCTTTAATCAGGGTGTCGATTTAACTACCGGAGCGACCGCCATGGTCAGCCTGATCTCGCAACAATTTTTGGGACCGATCGGTGCCTATTTTGCTATCCTTGGGGTCATTGTATTGCCAATTACTTCCGGGGATACCGCTTTTCGTTCATTGCGGCTGATGATGGCAGAAACCTTCAACATCGATCAGACCAACCTTAAAAAACGCTTACTAACCACCCAGATCATCTTTATCCCTGCAATCGTCATTCTCGTGTTTGCCAAAACCGCTCCCAATGGTTTTAACCTGCTCTGGCAGTATTTTGGTTTTACCAATCAGTTTGTGGCCATTTTCGCATTGGCGATGGCAGCAGTCTATTTGATGAGCAAGCAAAAATTTGTCTGGATTGCCCTGATCCCGGGAATGTTTTACACCTTTATCGTGATCAGTTATATTTGTCATGCCCCCATCGGTCTGGGTCTTGAACCCCGACTTGGCCCTATTATTGGCATTGACCCCAACAGTTATATCCTTTCCTATGCAATTGGTGCCGCTGCTGCCATCTTCTATATGGTGTTTGTCTTAAAACAGGGCCGGCGGGATCCTAACACTCCTCAACTTTAATAGCTGATTAAATTTTTAAAAACCCTATTTCGACAAAATCCCATCATCATCGATTTTGATAGTGATGGGATTTTTTATTTATTTGCTGAATAATCCAATTCCTGAAGTTTGACATACCAGATAACCTAGCTACATCACTTCAACCCGATTACGACCGTTTTCCTTAGCCTGATATAAGGCCGTATCAGCCTGGGAAACAATCGTTTCCGGAGAACTGTCCGTTTTAAACGCCGAAACTCCGAGACTGATCGTTACCTGACCAGCCGTTGTAAAGGGATACTTCTCAACCGCTTTACGCAAATGCTCAGCCAACACCACGGCCTCAGTGACATGCGTATCCGGCAGAATGATTAGAAACTCTTCACCACCCCAACGCCCCACTACATCCCGGTTGCGGACATTTTCATTTAGGACTGCTACCAATTCAATCAGGACCCGGTCCCCGACCTGATGACCATAGGTATCATTGACCAGCTTGAAATGATCAACATCCAAGATGATAATGGCAAACGGCGATAAGCTGGTTTTTGACCATTCAAATTGTTGTTCCAGGGTTTCATCCAGTTTTAAGCGATTAAAACTTTGTGTCAGCTTATCAGTGATGGACAGTCGCCGGATTTCTTTTTCCATCAGCTTCCTTTCACTAATATCCCGACTTACCCCTAACATACCAATAAATCGACCATCTTCATTGTAGATACCAGATACCGTAGCCTCAGTCCAAACCGTTGAACCATCTTTACAAGGTTGTTCCAGCTCTCCCCGAAACACTTGAAAAGGCAGGTTCTTCTCAACAGACTCAACCGCTCTCGCCAGACCCTCATGCATCTGAATCAGAGATCCCGGGCACAGGACTTCTTCTTGAGACTGGGTCATGACCTCTTCAACCGTGTACCCTCGGAGCTTTTCCACTGATGGGCTAATATAAGTGAAACGCCCTTCCAGATCCATGGTCCAGATAACATCCGCGGCATTGTCAGCCAGCAGTCGATGGCGTTCTTCACTCTGCTGCAGTTTTGCTTCTATTGCTTTGAGCTCAGTAATATCACGGATCACGCTGAGGGTATGGGGAATACTATCAATGAAAATTTTTTTTGATGATATCAGGCCAATATGTTCTTCATTGTCTTTTCCATAAAAAGAGAACTCCAGATTTTCAACAAAACCATCCGTTTCAAGTTTCTTTATGAAGGATTCACGTTGACTATGATCACTATAAAGATCACAGATATTAAATGAACCGACTGTTAAATCTTCATCGGTAAATTTAGTGGCTTCCATAAAGGCGTGGTTATATGCCATCAAAGTGCCATCGTCGATTTTTGTAATTATGGTTGCATCCGGGATCGCCTGAAATACCATTTCAAAATGGGAGCGCGCTTCTTCCAATTCACGGATAGAAGACTCCAGTTTTTCTGCCATTCTGTTGAAGGCATCCGAAAAGTCGCCTAGAAAATGAACCCGCTGAGAAAAATCCCCCGAGGCAATCGTTTTTGTTATCCAGGTCAGGTTCCGTAGGGAGGCCTGCAGATTTTTAATTGCCCCCCACTACATATCCCTTACCTTTTATATCATGTGACAGATTCCCGTTTCCCAATTCTGCCGATGCGGCTCTGATTGTTTTAATGGTTTGATCAACCTCTAAGAAGGTATCATCACTACAGATATTTTCAGGAGGAACCGCTTCGACCCGAAGGTCATTAAGCGCGGCTTTAAAGTACTCTAAAATTGAGCTTGCGTCTTTACTGATCATATCTGTTTTGTTAGCTCCCTTCTGTTAAGGCTGTCAGGTTATTGGATTTTTTAAATGTCAAACAATTATTGTCGAGCAGCCATAAATTCGGGTTTATTTCCCCACTATTGATTGACTGCTCTGGCACTAAAACGGCAGGTTCGATCCCCGGTACACCAGCAATCAATCTCTTTGACAATGAAGGGTTTGCCAGAATAATTTTCCAGCAGGGCCGAAATAAAACCTTCATCATAGGTGCAAATTTCATAACCTTGCTCAGGCAATCCGGAACAATCCAGATCTTCGGAAACTGTCAAAATTAATTCACCTTTTTCCATATCCGCTTGTTCGACTCGGAGAATGCCCATGCCGAGCTCTCTCAGAACCGCTTTTAATTGATTGACAAAATTATTGAGATCATCGGTTTTCGTAATCATATGCTGATAGAATGCGCTTCCTGCCAGCTGTCCGGCTTCATAAAATATTTTATCAGTTTCTTCTTTGCCAACATGTTTTTCGATGATATCTCTGAATGTGAATTGCATCAGTCGATATACCTCAATCCGGGTGGTGTTGCCCAAGTTCGGACGTCCTTTTTCAATATCACCCAGCAGATCCCAAGAAAACGCGTATTTTCTTTCCATTGATAATTCCCTCTCACTCCTGGTACTTGTTTGCATAATTTATTTTTTCGCCAAAGATATGTAATTTTATTGTTTTATTTTACCACGTCGACCCGGGGGATTGTCAAGCTGGTTTAATTGGCATAACCGCGATATTATCAACGAAGTATTTTTTATCTTAAAGATAATATAGACCGTAATATTTCTGAAAACGATTCTTACAAAAGTTGACTTGACAATTAAAAATTCTTTAGATAAAATAGATAGCATGCTAAGTATTGGAGAAATGATGAGACGAGAAACCTTTAATTTTGGACGATCAGTGAAACAATTGAGCAACATTATGGAAATGCGATTCAATCAATCTTTGAAGCAATGGGATCTGACCTCATCCCAGTTTTCCGTAGTTATGTACCTGCTGCACAATCAGGATCAGGAAATTAACCAGAAGATGATCGAAGAAGCCTTCCTTCTTAAAGGACCCACGGTTACTGGCATTGTTAAGCGACTGGTTGAAAAAGATTTCATCCTGAGACGACTAGATCCCCAGGATCGACGAATTAATTATCTGGAGCTGACCAAAAAAGGACAAGCTTTGGAGCCACTGGTGTGTAAAGAAATCACCCGCCTGGAAACCGATACCCTCAGGGGGATTTCCGCCGAGCATTTAGACCTGCTGGAAGAGCTCCTGATTCAGGTCCTAAAAAACATCACCACCCCCACTGCTGATCAGGACTAAAGTCAAATTAACGACCTGACACACAAGCACTAAAATTTACGGTGATCTAGATCACTGTGATTCAACGAAAGGAATTATTTTATGAAGAACGATTTATTTGAAAAGTACCCTATTCCTAAAGCGGTATTAACACTAGCCATACCCACCATGCTGAGTATGCTGGTGACTATTATCTACAACATGGCTGACACTTTTTTTGTAGGACAAACCGGAGATGCCAATCAAGTTGCAGCTGTCTCTCTGACCATGCCAATTTTTTTCTTGCTGATGGCCTTTGGTAATATTTTTGGCATCGGTGGTGGATCCTATATCTCCCGACTTTTGGGAGAACGTAAAATTAGTGATATTAAACACACTTCTGCCTTTAGTTTTTACGGTTCAATTACCCTGGGTTTAATTGGAATGGCAGCTTTCCTTTTGTTTATGGATCCCGTTCTTAGAATTGCTGGCGCGAGCGATAACACCATTGGCTTTGCCAAAGGATATCTGACAATTATCGCCTATGGAGCAGTTGCCATCTGTCTGCAGAATTCTCTGGCCCAGATTGTCCGTTCGGTCGGCGCGGCCAAAGAGTCAATGATTGGGATGATGATCGGGACCGTCATTAATATCATTCTGGATCCGATTATGATTTTATCTCTGAATATGGGCGTTGTCGGGGCTGCCTGGGCGACAATAATTGGAAATGCCTGCGCGGTTATTTATTTTATTTATTATATCTTTAAACATAGTGATGTATTGTCTATAGCTCCTGGTGATTTCCGAATGGAAGGTGCCATCGCCAAAAACACCTTTGCCATTGGACTTCCAGCCTCGATCAATAATATTCTGATGAGTTTTTCGATGATGATTCTGAATAATTTTGCATCATCTTATGGAGATATTGTCATTGCCGCTTTTGGCGTTTCCAGCCGGGTCTTTTCGATCGTGGTCATGTTGGCGCTGGGTCTTGCCATGGGTATACAACCCTTTATCGGCTATAATTATGCTCAACAAAATTACAAACGAATGAACGATGCGATTAAATTTGCTGCGGTTATTGGGATGATCATGGGAGCTGTGGTCATGGTCGTCACGATGATTTTCAATACTGAAATAGTTTCTTTTTTCATCAATGATCCGGCCGTTGTTGAAATCGGAGCTTATATCCTGGTGATCCAAATGCTGGTCAGTCCCTTTCTTGGCCTCCAGTTTATTGTCACCACGGTATATCAGTCGCTGGGTAAAGCCATACCTTCCCTAATTCTGACAGTTAGCCGACAGGGATTGGCGTTTATCCCGATTCTAATTATCGGATCGGCTCTATTTCAACTCCAGGGCGTCATCTGGGCCCAACCTCTGGCAGACGTCTTTTCGATTATCCTGGCGGTTTCCATGTACATCGTCACCTACCGAAAACTACAAGCCAGTAAAAAAGAACCCGTCACCCTGGCTATGGAAGACGGACTGGTCTGAAAATAACACAAAAGCATCCTTATAACACGGGATGCTTTTTTTATTATTTTTAACCATTTTTTTAGCAAAAAATGAGTGGATTAACATCACTAATTGGGGTATAACAGCTGTATAAAATATATAAGGGGGTTATACCCATGATTATTCTTGTATTGAATTGTGGAAGTTCTTCGGTGAAATTTCAGATTTGTCGAATGCCAGAATATCAGGTTCTGGTTAAAGGGTCCATCAGCAAGATCGGCTACTCTGATGCAGCATTCAAATTACAAATCAAAGATCATGTCCAAATCCTGGAAACATTACCTATTTACGATCACAAAAGCGGTATCAATCTAATTCTAAGCACCTTAACAATCAGGGAAAAGTCATTAGGATTTGTTCTCACTGATCTCGCTGCCATCGGTCATCGGATAGTTCAGGGCGGTGAACAATGCAACGATTCCCTTCTCATTACGCCAGCCATCATTGATTATATCGAAAGCATTAAAGAACTGGCGCCGCTACACAACCCCCATCACCTGGCTGGTATTGATGCCTGTGCCAAACTGCTGCCCGACATTCCCCAAATCGCAGCTTTTGATAATGGTTTTCACATGACCCTGCCCCGCCATGCCTATTTGTACGCCCTACCTCTGGAGCTCACTGAAAAACATAAAATTCGGCGCTATGGGTTTCATGGGATCGCTTTTCGGAGCATGGTTGCCCAGGCGCAAAAATTTCTGCCAAATGGTTATGAAGCCTATCGAATTGTCAACATGATGCTAGGCAGCGGAACCACCGCCAATGCGGTTTACTATGGAAAATCAATCGATGTGAGTACTGGCTTCACACCGCAGGAAGGCTTGATCCAATCTACCCGAGCAGGCGATATGGATGCTGCCGCATTACTTTATTTGATGAAGAAGGAGAATCTGACCTTGAGTGATGCCGACACCCTGATTAACAAAAAGAGCGGCTGGCTGGGCTTATCCGGGATGGGAAATGATATGCGCGAAATATATGAGGCCTCTTTAAATGGAAACCAGCGGGCCATCGATACCATTGCCACTGTCTGTCACCGCTTCCGAAAATATATTGGGGCGTATGCGGCTGAAATGGGCGGTCTCGATCTGCTGCTCTTTTCTGGTGGCGTCGGGGAAAATGCCTGGTATATCCGGGAAGCCGTCTGCACTGGGCTTGAATTTATGGGGATCGCGTTGGACCCACAAAAAAATCGGGATCTATCGGGTGAAGGGGTGATTAGTACGACAGATACTGCCGTTCAGATCCTGGTAGTCAGTGCCAACGAAGAACAGATTATTGCCGAGGACACCTTTGACATCCTCGGCCATAGTGATTAATTGACTAAATAACTGGCGAGTATGAACCTTTATCGGATACTCATGGTTTTTTTGTCTCACTGGCTCGCAGCCGATGTTCGGTGTGAACCATCCCGATATTGGTGGTCATGACGTTACCAGTAGTGGCCGGGTAGTCCATAAAGATGGCAATGGTCACGGCCAGGGCCAATCCTTCCAGTGGAATCCCCAGTAGATTGAACACAATCGTAAAGAGAAAGGCGCCCATACCCGGAGATGGCGGAACTGCTACTGAAAGAATCATGCACAAAATCACCACCGGAATCATATCTGGTAATGAAAAAGCGATGCCATAAATATTCCCTACAAATAAAGAAGTAAGCAACAGCATTGGAATGGCATCCTGCTTATTAAACAGGACTCCCACCGGAATGGAAAAATGCACCACGTAATCCCGGATTTTTTGTTTATTCAGCGCTGTAGAGGTATGGCTTACAAATGTGGCACTAGAACTTGCGGTCGATAAGGCAATCAGCAAAAATGGCGCAGTCGATTTCAAATAAGCCAGAGGACTGGTTTTTTCATAAAAAGCCAGGCTCAATAGCATGGCCAAATCGATAAACAGGTAGGTACCGAGAATCAGAGCAATCAGCCGAAAAGCCCCCAGCAAAGCAGCGCCTTCTCCAGAGATCATCATGTTCAGGATGCTGATAAAGACCACTCCGGGCATCAGTGCGCAGACTGCATCCAAAATGGTTGAGAAAATCAGATTGGCTTCAGTAATAATCCGGGTGATGGAGGGAAACCGTCCTTTTAAGGTCAGCATGACAATACCGCTAATAATGGCCAGAAAGATAATCTGCAGAGTATTACCGTCGAGAAAGGGCGAAATGATATTGGCGGGAATAATTCCAAAGACCATCGTCCCAATCTGATTCCACAGCTCATTCTGACCACCCTGAGCAGTGGACCCTGTCCCGCCCAGCAAAAATATCTGAGCCATAACCAGAGAAACTGCTGAAGCCAGTAGAATAACTGCCATCGACCAGGTTAGCAATAGCCGGAAAATGCGTTTCATTTGGGCCAGATTATCCATATTAAAGATGCTACCGATAGCTGAGAAGAACAACACCGGAATGACAATGGCGTTAAGAAAACCAAAAAAGGTACTGCTGATTGGAGTCAGAATGTCGCTACCGATCTGTTTGCCCAGATCCGGTGTTACCGCTTGAAGAATAAGCCCCGTAAAAATAGCACTTACCAGGGCAATCGCGGTGGTTAACGCCGGGTTTAGCGGTTTTTGCTTAAGTGTATAGGAGACGTTATTGCAGCCTTTTTCATACGAGTAGGTCACTGCTGACAGGCCGATTAAAATATTTTGTCCGATACGGTTGTATTCAGCTTCCTCATCTACTGATGTTTCTGGTAAGGTCAGCGGGTTTTCCGGATCTCCCCAGTAGTTTAGTGCCAGGGTGATGGTTCTGAATCGTTTCTGAATTGACAATTCAAAACGGGCATTGTCCTGAGCCTTCTCCGCCCAATAAACAATGGCTTCTTCTACAAAGAGCTGGGCTTTCATATTGTCAGTTTTAGGACATTTGTATTTTTGAAGCATTTCCGAAACAAAGGCATTCGCTTGATTAAGGCTCGACAGACGCAGTGGTAATATCTTTTTTATTTCCATGGTTCCCCCTTGTGTTATGTATCTTATGACTGCAGTCTTTAAGAACCATGCCGCTGACTTTTTAAAGCTTTGGATAAAAACCCGCAATTTCGGAAATAGCCAGGGGCTGTCATACAAATAACACAGGATAGACTCTACCCTGTGTTATTTGTATGACAGAAAATTCCTATCTTCAGCAAATGGTAAACATGTTAGTCTAAGATTGCTACTATTATACCACCTGACTCATTCTTCCGTCATCATAATTTAATTGCCAACCCACTCCAAATTTATCGACCAGGGATCCGTATACCTTGCTCCAGAAGGTTTCCTGGAGTTCCATCTCCACCGTACCCCCAACTTTTAATTTATAGTAAAGAATTTTGATCTCATCCAGATCATCACTAAAGATAACCAGGGTCATCTTATCGCCTTGAACATCTTGAGGTTTGGGGGGGATATCCGAAAGTAATACACGTGTTTCATCCGTCTCCAAATCAGCCCGGATCACCACTTTTTCAGATTGATCCAGATCTGCCGCTTCCTGTTTGTTAAGCATTTCACCAAATACGATGATTTCCGGATTATCAGTGCCAAAAACATCCGCATAGAATTCCACAGCCTCCTGACAATTTCCATTAAAACTAATATAGGGTTGTATCTGCATCACTACACTCCTTTTTCTGTTTTGGTGCAAACTGAACGTTTGAGGTTCGCGCCATTATTTTCTGTTTCAATCAATTTTACAGAACCATGACACTCTGTTACATTGTATAGCCCGTATTTTGCATTTTAAACGGTTTCGGGTAATTTTTTTACAACTTTCTGCAAAATAAAATTGACCAGTAGTAAATCTGCTGGTATTATTATAAGGGCGCAAATGCAATTTTACACTTTATGGTTGAAACAACTTTTATTCTGATTCTGCATCTTGTACTACAAAAGGAGGATTTATTGTGAGTATATTATTTTTAATTATCGGACTGATACTATTAGTTAAAGGCGCCGATTATTTTGTGGAAGGTTCATCCTCCATTGCTAAGCGGTTTAATATCCCCAGTATGGTTATCGGTTTGACTTTGGTGGCCTTTGGTACGAGTTCACCGGAACTCGCTGTCAGTGTTTCTGGTTCTCTTAATCAGACCAATGGAATCGTCTTCGGGAACGTTGTGGGTTCCAATATTGTTAACATCCTTTTTATTCTGGGAATCTCAGCTTTTATCAACCCCATTAGCATCAAGTCAAAAACAATCTTCAAAGAGATGCCCTTTGCAATCCTAACCACCATCGCATTAATGCTGATGGTAATGGATGGCTTGATCAATGGCGCCCCGATCAGTGTGATTTCCCATTCTGAAGGATGGATATTACTGTTATTTTTTGCAATTTATCTTTATTCGATGGTAGAAATTTCTGTTTTGGGCAAGGAAGAATCCGAAGAAGAAATTATTGTACTTCCAGTTCCTAAAAGTGTAATATTCACCATTGGGGGGCTGGTTGCCATTGTTTTTGGAGCGGAACTGGTGGTGGGAGCCGCTAGCGAAATTGCCGCTATCCTGGGTTTATCAGAAACCCTAATTGGTTTAACCGTTGTGGCTATTGGCACCTCACTACCGGAACTGATCACCTCAGTAGTGGCTGCCAAAAAAGGTGAAAATGATATTGCTGTGGGCAATATTGTCGGTTCCGGCATTTTTAATGTGCTTTTTGTCATGGGCATTTCCGGGGTAATTTATCCCATCGATATTGATGTTGCCTACTACACCGATCTCTGGATCTTGCTGGCGGCGATGCTGATTGTGGTGCCGATGATGTACACCTCAAAGAAAATCAGCCGTTTTGAAGGCGTCGTGATGATGCTGGGTTATGTTGGATATACGGCCTTTATCATTATGCGGGCTATTGCCTAGCTATAAACGCCAAAAGCACATGCTTAACGTGTGTGCTTTTGGTGCCAATTTAGAGTCGATCTTCATATTTGTGAATCAGCTGATCCATGGCGGCCACCGTCGTTTCTTTAGGCAATACATAGGGGCTGTCAGGCAGGCTTCTGAAAAAATCATCAAAAGCCGCAACAATATTCTCTTCCTTCAATTTAATGGTTTTAAACACCTGCTGACCAGCTTTTTCATAGTGAAGGATAAGATGCACTAAAGTAGCTTGATTGACAAACTCAACCGCCGAATTAAAAGCAATCTTATCTTCATTAAATGCATATGTTTTCCGAGCATCTACGTGAATATCATCGCGGACCCGTTTTATCAACATTAATCGTTCTGCCGGAGTAAAAGGTTCACAAACCTCCTCGGGAAAGTACATGTTGCCATTCTCCATAAATGCTGCCAGATTTTTTAGCGAGAATATGTTGATCATAGCTCGGTTTTCCTGTTTAAAATAGTCATAAAAACGATTCGTGGCTGTCACTAGCTGTTCATAAAAAGGAAAATCCTTTCGAACCTTATCTGCTACCAACTCATGGGTGGCATAATAAGCAAAACAGGGCAAGGGCTCTACCACCTGACGAATCCGATAAGAGCTGTCCAGTGAGTAAATAGCAAATAAGTCCCGGCTTTCTTCAATAAAAGGCTCAGTTTGCTGAAGGATTGTCACAAAGCCGGTCTGATAAAGTTTGAAAAGCTCCGGATCACGATATCGAATAGCCCGACTGAAATCCCGTGAAACGGTAATCACATCTACTGAGGTCAGGATAAAATAAGGAAAGAGAACATTGATTTCCTGGGTATCCCCGACAGAATGATGATAGTAATTCGAACGATACGTGACATTGTCTAACAGGGTCAGCCCGATCAACGTTTTAAGGGCACCAAGTCCTGGATCTGCAGCAGTTTCTTCACCGGTTTCCGGAAAACTCTGCACATCCTGCAAGGTCAAATGTTTCTGGCTTCCCATCATCTGCTGAAATATATGCTGGTAAACCGCTTCAAAATGGCTGGGAATGGCCAGTTTTAAATGCGGACATTCCCTGCAAAACAGTTCCTGATCGACACTGCTTTCAATCAATGCCAGAACCGGTCCGGTTCCTGATATAATTTGAATTTTTTCCCTTTCATCAGTGGCAGCTTCACACCTAATTTTTATTTCTTTTGAAAAGGAAATCTGGTAGGTGGTTAACTCATAAATAATTGCGATTAGTTCGACTATGTTTTGACGGTTATAATAAGTCCGTTCCCCCACCTGAATAATTTCCAGCAAGGCTTGTAGTTCTTCAACCTCAGCACTTGAAAGGCGTAATACCTTTGAAAGATTGTCAAAAACTTTTTTAGTGGGTAGCCGCTCCCCGGTTTTAATCTGTTGGAGAGTGGTACGGTTTATTTTTCCCATTTCTGCCAGGAATTGAATTGTTTCTCCACTCGCTTCAATCAGTTCCGTTATTTTTTTGCTAAATTGCGTCATGCTCAGCTCCCGTTCGGATTGATTTTAAAACTTTACTAAAGTTCTTACTTCTTTATTATAGCTAAGTCTCCACTAAAAACAAGATGTGGCATTTCGTGTGCCAACATATTTTTTTCTTGCTCGATCAGGGCTTCTGATTACATAAAAAAAGATAGTCTCCTCAGTTTAACTGATGAACTATCCAAATTTGATATTACCTATTTTTAGCCGATGCTAAGCGATATTACCAATGACGTTATTTGCCCATTTGATCGACTCCCGGTAGTCGTGGTAAATAAAGTAATCTTCGATTTTTAGAGCCCGAGCTATGGTTTCAACCAGAGACCAATCACCTTTTTCATAGGCCAGTATTAATTGATGAATTGGAAAAAGGATCCCCTGTTTCTTTACCAGTGCATCAAAAATGGACTCTGGGAGTGTGATCTCTGCCAGAACCATATCCATGGGCTGATCCAAAATGGCGTCCAATACACTGAACAGCCCCATCAAAGCCGCATCATGCTCCTGCTCAATCATCCCAGCTCTTTTAGCCAGAGACTCAGCAAAACGTGTGCGAATCAGCGATAGTTTGATGAGTTCAGTAGGTTTATCCTTACTTACTTCATGGATCATTAAGATACTGATCCAACGTTCGAATTCTCTTAGACCGATATAACTCAAGGCAAATTTAATGCTACAAATTGATTCACTACCAGCCCGGAAACTGGCTAACCTGAGCAATCGATAGGTCAGGGTTACATCCTGTTCAATAAGATCCGCCAACCGATCAAAAGAGGGTTCATCGGCATTGATTTCGGTCATCAGTTGAAGGTATTGAATCTGCGATGGGGTAGCCTGGAAGGAGCGCCCAGCTATCCGGGGTTTACTGAAGAAATAGCCTTGAAACAAGGAAAAACCCATCTCTTTGGCTTTAATGAATTCATCCTGGGTTTCCACTTTTTCGGCTAATAATGTTTTTCCCTGGGCCAGGCCAGCTGGAACATCATTGGCAATGGTATCCAGAGGTGTTACCATAATATCGTACTTAATAATATCCGCCAAAGGGGTCAGGGGGTAGCTTTGATAAGTTTGGGCAAAATCATCAAGGGCGATGCTATAACCCATGTTTTTAATGTCTACCAAACGCTCAATCAGATTTACACTGACTTCGATATTTTCCAGCATTTCTACAATCATCCGATCCGGCTTGATCAGTTCGACAGCCTCTGAATGAATGAAGATCTCATCAAAATTGATAAAAGCGATTTTGTCTTCAATGAGATTTTCAAGGCCTGATTCAAATAAACCGGTGATGACCATGGCGGTTGCACCTTGAGAAGATACCCCACCAAATTGAGTGGATTGGCTGTTAAGCCGAAATAAAAGCTCATATCCGAATACTTCAAGTTGAGCATTAAAAATCGGTTGTCTGGCAATAAACATATTCTCCCCCTTTTAAAGCGGAGGTTCCGCTTCACAGCTAAAATAGGCATATTTAAGTGAGTAGTATTTAGTTTATCATAACACAAGCGGTGCGGATTAACAAGCAAATCGAATCGTACTAATTGAAATAACTGAATCCATCGATTAAAATCGAGCACTGATAGAGCCTTGATTACCGGGTTTATTTTCCAGGCTTTCCGTAAGCAAATTTGCCTTTAAAAATCAATCGGCCATTACGATCATAAGAACGCCCTTCCCCATGCCAGACCCCATTGACAAACTCCCCCTCATATTTGAGCTGTCCATTATCGTAATACTCTTTGCAATGTCCGTTAGGCACCGAGGGATCTTTACTATTAACTTGATTGCTAGAGAGCCGGGCAAAGTTGCCTTCGCATTTGAGTTTACCATTGGCGTCAAAAATGCGCCCCTGACCGGAGGCATAACCATTGGCAAAATTTCCGATATACTTGAGTTTGCCGTTTTCTTCATACAGTTTACCCTGACCGGAGGCCAGACCGTTGACAAAATTGCCTTCATATTTCAGAATACCGTTTTCGTAATATTCCTTGCCTGATCCCACCTGGATGGTATTTACAAAAAAACCAACGGAGGCCAGCCGATTGTTGATAAAACGCTGGCCGGTAAAGCGATTCCCCTGATAATAACCGATAATGTAACCATCTTTACAGGGGATTCTTATCTGAGGCTGCTGGCCATTCGCCTGGCTATTGTTTTGGGATGTTAGATAGAGCCAGAAGCCGACACCGACGATGACCACCAGAACAAGAAAAACAATGCCACCCATACCTACCTCACTTTGTACTTATTGATAGTTATATTATAAACCCATTCGTGGTGGCACCACAAGTCTTTCTATTAAATTAGAAATGCCGAGTTTAATCACAGATCGCCTTCAATTCGTAGTTCCGAATCAGTTTATCCATTTCAGCAAGGGTTTTTTCAGTAGGAAGAACGTAATCACTGTCTGGTAAATTGGTAAAAAAATCTTTAAATGCTGCAACGATGCAAGGTTGCCGAAGCTCAATCGTCTTATAGACAACCCGGCCATCAATTTTATAATGCAAAATCAAACGCAGACAGCTGGCGCTTTCATAGATAAATTCCGGTGCTGAATTTAGAAACAGTTTATCGTCATCGATGGCAAAAAGAAGCCGTCGATTATTTAAGAGATCATCGCGAACCTGTTTTAATGTAGTGAGTCGTTCAATCGGTGTTAAGGGATGATAGATCTCCTCAGGAAAAACAAGACTTCCATCTTCCATAAACCGCCGTAAATTTTTCAGTGAAAAAATATTGAGCATTCCCCGGCTTACTTGCCTGAAATAATTATAATAACGATCTACCGCCTCAAGTAAATCTTCATAATATGGAAATTCTTTATTAAGTTTAATCTTAAGCATTTGTCTATCAGCGTAATAAGCAAAACAAGGCAGTGGCTCAACAACTACCTCTACCTTAAAACTCCGATCCAAATCAAAGACCTGAAAGAGATCATTACTCTCCAGAATAAAAGGCTGCGTATCCTCAAGCATTTGCTCAAAACAGTTTAAATAGAGCTTATGAAAGCCAGGGTCCTGGTATCGCACGGCCTGGGTCAAATTCCGGGAAATGGTGATAACCGCTCTTGAAGTTAAAATAAAGTGCGGGAACAGAGCACTAATCTCCTGACCATTGTTCTCTTTCTTTAATTGATGAACATAACAATGCGATTGATAATTGACATTATCCAGCAGTGTCAATGCAATCAAATGCTTCAACGCTCCTAAAATCGGATCAGCCTCGATATCGTCGGATTCACGATGCAGGCTCAGTACATCCTGAAGCCGTAATTGCTTATTATTCCCCAACATCTGCTGAAATAAATAATCGTATACCGCCTGAAAGCCATAGGGGATAACCAGTTTTATCATTGGCTCAGTTTCCTCAGACAGTTCCCGATCAATACTTTGTTCAATCAGGCTCAGTACTTGTTTTTCTCCGGAAACGATCTGCATCGATTTAACTAGATTCTCTGAATTTGCAGCAAACCTTTTAGGACTGAGCTCCTTCGAAAAGGGAATCTTATATTCGGTCAACTCAGAAATAGTTTCGATGAGTTCAATAATTTTTTGACGATTGGCATAGGTCCCTTCCCCCACCTTAGCGATTTCCAGCAGTGATTCCAGTTCCGCTTCTTCAACCGATGAAAGCCGCAGGACCCGGGTCAATTTCTTAAAAAAAGCCCGCGTAGGCAAACGTTCCCCAGATTTAATCCGCTGCAAGGTGGTACGATTGATGTTTCCCATTTTCGCCAATGACTGAATAGTTTCACCGCTTACACTAATATATTCTGCTATTTTCTGACTAAATACTGACATAATACCTCCCCTATTATTTTATATTGCTTGTTATTATTATTTTCTCTTAAAGACTTATATTCAATTATGTCTTTGAATACTCATTTAATCTTAAATGATCATAATCTTTTTATTGTTTTCTTACAAGTGTAATATTTTGTGATGTTACCGATCGATAATATTATCACTCAAGATTCACATTAGTTTATTTGACTTTTTGAAAGTTAGTGATTCATTTTTATTTATTTTTGTGATTTTCTTAACACTATCACTGGTAAATTGTTAGGTGAATCGATATAATAGGTAATGTTGCTGACACATTGCTTAGTATTTTTATACCTACGCAAAACCAATAGCAAGCACAATAAAAGGATTCAACCTATGTTGTGTGACAATCAAAATTGATTGAACATAGTGTTGAAAATTTCAAAGAAATGGTTTAAAAAAACAGAAAGAGGTTCATCATGAAAGAAAAAAAACAGTCCCCCATTGACACTCAACCGATTTTAAACGCGACTATTGCCGTAGGTAAAGACAGGCAAATCATTAAAAAACACCTGTCCACCAAACTGTTGGGATTCACCCTGGCAATTCTGGCCATCGCGGTCATCGCCCTTGGCGTGGTTTCATATAATATGGGCTCAAAAGCCCTTTTGGAACAGGCCAATAGCGATGCCCAAAAATATACCAATGAAGGTGCCGCACACGTGGCTGCTATCATCGCCGGAAATCTGGAAACCCTCACAGAAGTCAGTAAACGCAATGGTATTGCTTCAATGGATTATGCCACCCAGGTGGCAGCCATCGATAGTGATATCGAGACATTAGGGTATGAGGACCTGGCCGTAATGAATATGGACGGTCATGCCAAATACCTCATCAGTGGCGGCGAATTTGACTCCTGGGGCGAATTCTGGTATGAAAATGGATTCACGGGAGAAAATGCCATCTCAGATGTCGCCATCAGTAAGGTGACCAAAGCCCCCTGTGTCTTTGAGGTTGCCCCCATCAAAAACAACGGACAGGTCATTGGGCTATTGGTTGGCCGCCGTTCCCCGACCTTCTTAAAAGTAACCACCAACGCCATGGGTGATGGTGACCGTCAATACGGCTTTGTCGTCAACAATGAGGGCGGCTTCATGGCCCATCCCAATGATGAGGTTATTTTAAACCAGACCAATGTCTTTAATGAAATTGACAATGAGGGTGTTTGGAAAAATTTCGGGCTGGCTTTTAAAGAACTTGGTGCCGGACAAACCGGAATGCTCACATACGTTTTAAATGGTGATACTAAAATCGGCGCCACGGCGCCGATCTCGGGCACCAACTGGAACCTGATCATTGCTCAATATGAAAGTGATGTGCTGGCACCGATGGTTCATTTACGCAATATCACAATGTTAATTTCTCTGTTAGTGTTAATTCTCGGTGCCACGGCGGCCTGGTATCTGGCTAAAAAAATTACTAAACCGATTGTTGATTTAACCTCTCTCGCCAATCAGATGGCTCTGGGCGATGTAGATCTCGAAATCGCTGCTACCAGCGCAGACGAAATTGGCGCACTGATGAATTCTTTCGCCACCATCATTGCCAACCGTAAAGACCAGGCCAAGGCTGCCCAATGTTTATCAAGAGGTGACTTCTCCGTAGAAATCATCCCCCAATCCGATCAGGATGTGCTGGCCTACGCCCTGATCGACATGGTAGCAGAAATGAATAAGGTCAACGCGGGAATCAAAAAAATAGGCACGGCTGCCCAGGATGGACAACTTAATTACCGGGGTAATACCACCGAGTACACTGGTGCTTTCAAGGATATGATTATTAGCCTCAACAACATGATTAACACCTTTGTTAAACCACTTAAGGTAGCCAGCAAGGCCATTGAGCGAATTGGTAACGGGGTTATTCCACCCGCCATCACGACCGAATACAAGGGTGATTTTAATGCGCTCAAAACTAACATCAATGCCTGCATCGACGGGTTGGGTGCATTAACAGAAGGAAATCAGGTGCTGGCAATGCTTTGTGCCAATGATCTGTCCCAGAAAATTGAAGGCAGTTATCAGGGTATTTACCAGGAAATTGGCGAATCGATTAACGGAGTTCACGCCCAGATGGTTCACATTGTCGAAATTGCCAACAACATTGCCGCCGGAAACCTCTGTGATCTGGACAATCTTAGAGCTATTGGACAGCGTAGCGACAACGATACTCTGGTGCCCAGTTTTATTTCGATGATCGAAAGCATTGCCCTGCTGGTAGCAGAAACCCAGACGATGACCCGGATCGCCGTTTCTGGCGATCTGACCAACCGCGGCAATGTGTCTAAATTTCAGGGCGAATACGCCAAGGTGGTTGAAGGTTTCAATCAGACCCTGGATGTGGTTATTGAACCCATTAATGCTGCCTCGGCGACGCTCCGGGAACTGTCCCAGGGCAATCTCCACACCGCCATGACCGGCGACTTTAAGGGCCAGCATGGCCAAATTAAAGAAGATATGAATCAGACCATTGCCTTCCTGAAAGAATATGTCGAAGAAATCACCCACACTCTGGAAGAAATTGGCCAAGGGAACTTGAATCAGGAAATTACCACCACATATCTGGGCGATTTCCAGAATATTAAAGCCGCTCTCAATCGTATAACCGCCAGCCTCAGCACAACCATGTTTGACATTAATAATGCTGCCGGACAGGTTGAAAGCGGCGCGCGTCAGATTTCTGACGGTGGTCAGGCCCTGGCACAGGGTGCTACGGAACAAGCCAGTGCCATTGAGGAACTCACCGCTTCGATTGAGGAGGTGACCCAGGAAACCAAGCAAAATGCAATCAGGGCCAATGAAGCCAACCAACGCTCCATTGAAGTCCGTAACAACGCCGAAATCGGGAATGTCCGAATGAACAGCATGGTCACTGCCATGGTAGATATCAATGACTCATCCCAAAATATTTCAAAAATCATCAAGGTGATTGATGACATTGCCTTCCAGACCAATATTCTGGCTCTGAATGCGGCGGTAGAAGCCGCTCGAGCCGGACAACACGGTAAAGGCTTTGCGGTAGTCGCCGAAGAAGTCCGCACCTTGGCCGCCCGCTCGGCCGAAGCCGCCAAAGAAACCACCGGGTTGATTGAAGGCTCCATCGACAAGGTTTCAATCGGTTCAAAAATTGCCGATGAAACAGCTGAAAGCCTGTCCCAAATCCTTTCTGATATTGAAAAGGTCACTGCCCTGGTAGGGAACATAACCCAGGCATCCAACGATCAGGCCGCGGAAATCGCTCAGATTACACAGGGGATTGAACAGGTTTCTCAGGTGGTTCAAACCAACTCAGCCACCGCTGAAGAGAGCGCGGCCGCCAGCGAGGAACTCTCCGGGCAGGCCGAAATGCTCAAACAAATGGTTGGTGCATTTACCATTAAAACTAAAAAAATCGATTTTTCCTCAGAAGGGATCAGGAAAACTTCGCAATCTACTGCTTCCCTATCAATACCTCAAATTGAGCTGGATGAGTGGACAATGGATAATGACAAATATTAAGATCATCAGCTTTGTTTTCTTAATAGTAGTGATAATCTAACTAAAACCAATTTACTTTAGAAGCACTCTTGATTTTCTAGTTCAACAGGGTTATAATTTTTACAGGTAAATTTTTATTGCATTTAATTTTTACACCCAGGAGGATTTAATATGGCTATTGTATGGACTCAGGATTTATCTGTCGGTGTCGCCAGTATCGATGGGCAGCATCAACAATTATTTAAAATGGCCGATGAACTTTTTGAAGCCGGTAAAAACGGTAAATCCAAAGAAGTAGTCGGTGAGCTACTGAATTTCTTGGATGCTTATACCAAACAGCATTTCAGTGATGAGGAAGCCTACATGAAAAGCATCAATTACCCGGGACTGGCTGATCAGCAGACTGCTCACAAAAACTTCATAGCAGAACTAGCCAAACTAAAAAGCGCATATGATACATCGGGCGGTAATATCTCGGTGATCATCAATGCTAATCAGATGGTTGTTGACTGGCTGACCAAACATATTTCCGTCATGGATAAGAAAATTGGCGTTCACACCAAAGCATAATCTAAAAAGAGCGGGAAGATGATTGTTAACAATCATCTTCTCGCTCTTTTACTATGGATACATTCTTTTTATAATCTAATTGGTCTAAGTAAGGTAAATAAATTCCCTATATTTTCGCTTAGATCGTAGTCTGTTACACATTTAACTTTTTCAAGTCAATTTAGCTGTAATTAAAAAAGAAGCAGTCCGCTGGATGATAGAGATCCGGGCTTTCGCTTCTTTTCAGGTTTATGCTTGTCAACCAAAGCATTAGAATATACTGTTTGTGGCTTTTTTCCCGGACTGGCCCATCACCGGTTTTTTGTTCTGGGGCTCAGCGGCATCATTGTCGTTTTGTCTCCTTTTCACTTCAGTATTATAAGCAGCCACAGTAATCTTTCCCGATAAAACCAGACCCTTTAATTGAGAGTTGGTGTATCCACCCAGCTGATTCCCGTTAACCTTTTCTTCTTCTTTTTCGTCTATATCAGCGGTTTGGCTCTTGGCTTCCTTTTTTTCAGAGTTCTCTTCTTCGTTCTCGTTGGGTATCCGTGACGGTTTTTGATCAACGATAGAATTACGTTGGTCGGTATCGCTGTTGATGGTCGAATTTTCACTCTTCATCCGAGACCCCACATATTCCCGGCTGAGCTCCATGGTATCGTATTTATAATAAGAATTGGCTTCAGCAGCAGCGTTCTGACCGTTAATGCTATCTGCTGTAGGCTTAACAGTAACCGCTTCAATTTTTTTTGAAAGTGTGGGCGCTGAACCTTGAAGTTCAACTGCATTTAAAGTGATTGGATCCATCGTTTTTCTCCTTTCAAAGGAATATGACTTCCGACAATTAAATAGTGAAGAAAACTATTTAAACCGTTCGCTACATTTTAGATATTATATCACAAGTTATTCTTAATTTCATTACATTTTTTTCTTTTCGTTATTTGTACTTATAGTAAAAAAACCCGGTCTCCCGGGTTTTTTCTATGAAACCAATTGGTTTCAGAACTTTTTATAAGATTTTGCTCCTGCCAACACTTCGATGACTTCATCAAATGATGAGCCGATAGAAGCCTCCACAGAACTAAAGATTGTACCTTCGACAATCGGTGCATCAATAATCTTTACCTGACTGCTATCTTCCAGCATTTCTATGGCCATTTCCGAACTCATCACGGCACTGCCGAGATCAACCAGAATTACCACACCATCACCATCCTGAACAGCTTC
Organism: Acetobacterium sp. KB-1; assembly: GCF_003260995.1. Lineage (NCBI taxonomy): Bacteria > Bacillati > Bacillota > Clostridia > Eubacteriales > Eubacteriaceae > Acetobacterium > Acetobacterium sp. KB-1. The sequence goes on along the minus strand of NZ_CP030040.1, from coordinate 512,779 downwards.
GATGCCAGCCAATATTTTAGAAACGTCGGTACCAATGCTACCATCTTCCATTCCCCCAGCAGCAGCTATTTTAGCTTCTGGCGCCATTTGTCTGGCCAGTTCTACTGCTCCTTCGGCGACTTTCTGACTATGAGAAACAACTACAATTCCGACCATAAGTTAAACACCCACCTTTTCTGCCACTTCTTTAATGGCTTGAAAGGCATATGCCATTGATGTCGCCCCGGGATCCTGATGCCCAATACTCCGTTCTCCCAGATAGCTGGCCCGTCCTTTGGTGGCAATGATAGTTTTCGTGTATTCAACTCCGTCCCAAGCCGCGGCTTCAGCGGCAACCAGAGCCTCGGTCATCGTTTTGCCGTCAGCAATACTGGCTTTAATGGCATTGATAGCGGGAATCATACTATCGAGGATGGTTTTTTCACCTTCGACTGCTTTTCCTCTAAACTGGATGCCACCGACAGCTTCATCCAGTGCCAGAATAATATCCTCATCGGACAATTCTTCTTTACCTTTGACAGCCGCCCCGGCTTTCATAAAAGCGGTGCCGTAAAGTGGTCCGGAAGCGCCGCCAACGGTGGAGACCAGGGTCATCCCCACAGTTTTTAAGATATCGTCAATATTTTTTTCGTAAACAGTCGGTAATTTTTCCATCACCGCTTTAAATCCCCGACTCATGTTAATCCCATGATCGCCATCACCGATTGCCTGATCAAAATCGGTCAATTCTTGTCGATGTTCTGCCATTTTATCCGCATAAACCCGGATAAAATCCAGTACTTCTGCCTTTGTTGCCATTTCTTTCCTCGTTTCTATGTTCTTCTCAATTAGTTCTCTAAAACCTTTATCTTAACACCAAACTAAGTACCGACAATTGTTACATCATCTTGTACGCATCGGAGCGAACAACAGATTAACAATTGGTCGGTACGTTAGCAAAGTACTTACCAAATTGTAGCGCGAAATTTTAGTACATTTTAAAACCGATGGTATCAGCTTGAGCCAGTAATAAATCTTTTAGTTCGGCATCTAATTTTAATAAGGTAATCGATGCGCCAGCCATGTCGATGGAGGTCATGTAGTCACCCACAAAAGTCTTAAATACTTTAACGCCTTTGTCCGCTAAAATTTGTTGAACTCGACGGTTTAAGATATATAGTTCCATTGGTGGGGTTGCTCCGGCACCATTGATCATGACGGCGACTTCGTCACCGGCTTTAGGATCCATATCTTTTAAAATTCGATCCATCAGATAATCAACGATTTCATCAGCTGTCTGGATTGGTTTTCGTTCGGTTCCCGGTTCACCGTGGATTCCGATACCCAGTTCCATTTCATCTTCTGATAATTCAAAACCCGGTTTTCCTGCCGCTGGAACAGTACAAGGTTTCAAAGCGACACCCATGGTGCGAACGTTAGCAATAACCTTTAGTGCCGTGGCTTTGACTTCCTCCAGGCTAGCACCAGCTTCAGCTTTTGCACCGGCGATTTTATGAACAAAAACAGTTCCGGCAACACCGCGACGTCCGGTTGTATAAAGACTATCTTCAACAGCAACATCATCATTGGTAACCACGTTGGCCACTTTGATGCCTTCAGCTTCAGCCAGTTCGGCAGCCATTTCGAAGTTCATGATATCACCAGTGTAATTCTTGATAACTAATAATACACCTTCACCGGCATCAACTGCTTTGATCGCTTCAAATACCTGGTCTGGTGTGGGAGAAGTAAATACAGATCCTGCGACAGCACCGTCAAGCATTCCTTTTCCGACAAATCCGCCATGAGAGGGTTCATGTCCACTGCCGCCGCCGCTTACCAAAGCAACCTTGCCAACTTTTTTGTCAGCACGAATCAGCACATCAAAACCTTCTACTCGAGCTACGTATTCAGGATGGGCCAGAACGATACCTTCAAGCATTTCATTTTCCACATTTTCTACATCATTAATAAATTTTTTCATAAGACGTCCTCCTACAAACATTATTAGTACTCTAACCATACTATAACACGTTTTTACCCATTTTGAATGTAAAAAAACGATATCAATTGATTTTTTTTGGACGGAATCAACTGATTCATGAAAAATATTGAAGGAAACCTGCAAAAATTCGTTACATCAATAGGATTCCGGTTGAAAATAAAAATTTTGTGTTAATCTTTTGTAAACTTTGTGCGGATAATAGGGGTTGAATGCTGGTTAACGCTATATTTAAACCATTACGTTATCTTGCCGTACCGACCAATTGTCGGTACTAGCTTTACTGCCGATACACCCTAAACCAGCGCCGCCTTCATCTTGCGGACGTAGTCAGACAGTGGGTCGGTGGCGGCGGCGCCGTGCTCGGCGATGATCCGGACGATGGCGCTGCCGACGATAACACCATCGGCAAGCTGCGAAATCACTGCAGCCTGTTCTGGAGTGGCGATTCCAAAGCCCACCGCCACCGGGGTCTGGGTTACCTGGCGGATGTCGGCAATAATGGCGGCCAGATCGGTTTTAATCTCGCTGCGCACCCCGGTAACGCCCATCGATGACACCAGATAGATAAAACCGGTGGCATCGACGGCCAACATCTGAATCCGATCCTGGGAGGTCGGAGCAATCAGGGTGATGACGTCCAGCCCGTGGTTTTTAGCGGTCTCTCGAACCTCCCTCTTTTCTTCAAAAGGCAGATCTGGAATAATGACCCCATTGATTCCCACTTTTTCACAAGCGGTAAAAAACGTTTCGGTCCCATAAACAAATATAGGATTCATATAGGTTAAAAAGACCAATGGAATTGATGTTTTCTCCCGAACACGCTTAACCATCGCAAAGATCTTATCGGTGGTGGTGCCGATGCTTAGCGCCCGTTCGTTGGCCGCTTCAATCACCGGCCCTTCAGCGATGGGGTCCGAAAAAGGAATCCCGATTTCAATCAGATCGGCCCCGGCGGCGGCCATCGCCAGAATAAATTCCTCGGTTTTAGCAAGGCTCGGATCGCCAGCCGTTAAAAAGGCAATAAAGGCTTTCTGGTCGGCAAAAATTTGTGAAATTTTATTTGCTTTGATTTTATTTGCTTCTATTATGTTACTCATAGATATTTTCCCCCTTGTAGCGGGCAATCGCCGCCACATCCTTGTCGCCCCGGCCGGAAACATTGACGATAATGATTTCGTCTTTACTCATCGTCGGTGCCAGCACCATTGCATAAGCAATCGCATGGGCCGATTCAATGGCCGGAATAATCCCCTCAGTCCGAGACAGATAGAAAAAGGCGGCGACAGCTTCATCATCAGTGATCGGCACATACTCAGCCCGTTTGGTGTCATGGAGATTAGCATGCTCCGGCCCAATGCCCGGATAGTCGAGCCCCGCCGAAATCGAGTAAACCGGGGCGATCTGGCCGTATTCATCCTGACAAAAATAGGATTTCATGCCGTGGAAGATCCCCAGACTGCCATTGGCAATAGTGGCCGCATGGAGGGCGGTATCGACCCCTTTGCCCGCCGCTTCACAGCCGATCAGCCGGACTTCGGCGTCGGGAATAAAGTTATAGAAGGCGCCGATGGCATTACTGCCGCCGCCGACACAGGCGATTACAGCACTGGGCAGTTTGCCTTCCTTTTTTAGAATCTGCGCCCGGGCTTCTTTGCTGATGACACTCTGAAAATCGCGAACCATTTCCGGGAAGGGATGCGGCCCCATCACCGAACCGAGGACGTAGTGGGTATCGTCCACCCGGGTTGTCCATTCCCGAAAAGTTTCGTTAACAGCATCCTTTAAGGTCATCGTGCCGGAGGTAACTACATGGACCATGGCACCCAACAGCTCCATCCGAAAGACGTTGAGAGCCTGGCGGTCAGTGTCTTCTTTACCCATAAAGATTTCACATTCAAAGCCCATCAAAGCGGCGGCAGTGGCGGTAGCCACCCCATGTTGACCGGCACCAGTTTCGGCAATCAGCCGGGTTTTCCCCATTTTCTTGGCCAGCAGTGCCTGACCCAGAACGTTGTTAATCTTATGGGAGCCGGTATGGTTTAGATCTTCACGCTTGAGATAGATCTTGGCACCACCCAGATCGGTGGTCATTTTCTTCGCATAATACAACCGCGAAGGCCGACCGGCGTATTCATTTAACAGTTCGGTTAACTCAGCCTGAAAAGCCGGATCGTTTTTATAGTGTTCATAAGCTTTTTCCACTTCAATAATGGCATTCATCAGGGTTTCTGGTGTGTACTGCCCCCCGTGGATCCCGTATTTTCCTTTACTCATTTTCTTTCTCCTTTTTATATCAAATCTCCATGCTTTTATTAAACTGCATCGTCTATCCTCGGTTTGTAGGGGCGATTCGCAATCGCCCGGACGCTGTTGCTGTTAAGATAAACGCATGGCATAAGATCTACGCTTGCGGGCGGTCAATGACCGCCGCTACGGAATAATGCGTTACGACAGTGTATTTATTCCAGTAGTTTTTATTAACCGCGAATTTTTCTGATCATTTCGACAATCTCAATAATCTTGTCCCGGTCTTTCTTACCAGCGGTTTCGACGCCGCTGCTTAAGTCGACACAGTAGGGATTGACCTGGTTGATGGCGGCGGCGATGTTGCTGCGGTTGAGGCCGCCGGCCAGAAAGAAATCGCCGCTGGTTCCGGCCAGCAGATCCCAGTTGAAGGCCGCCCCGGAACCGCCGTATTGGGAAGGATCGTAGGTGTCAAAGAGCCGGTAATCGGCGGTGCTGGCCCGGATGTCGACCGGGTTGCTGATCCGCAACGCCCGGATTACCGGCACACCGGTTTGGGTTTGCAGCAACCGGACGGTGGCTTCCTCCTCATCCCCATGCAGCTGGATGATGTCGATAATGCCCTGCTCGGCCAGCGCAATGATCTCGGCCACCGGGTGGTTGACAAAAACCCCCACCGCGGCAATGCCGGGATCAAGCGCTTGTTTTAGGACTCGCGCCGTTGCCATATCGACCTGACGCCTGCTGGTGGCAAAGACAAAGCCAATATAATCCGGCCGGGCCGCGTTCACCGCCGCAATATCTTCTAAGCGGGATAACCCGCAGATTTTTATTTTTGTCATGGTTAACTCCTCGCTCTTAATTCCATCCGGCGCCAATTTTATAATAAACATTTGCTATAAAATCGACGTTCCGGGCGGGTACTACCCGCCCCTACAACCTAACACATCACATTGGTGTATACTATTTAAACGGCACCGTCTATCATCAATTCGTAGGGGCGATCCGTGATGACCAAGGGGTCAGACCCTCGCCCTCACCACCGCCGCAGCTACCCCCGTAGCTTGTCCAGTTCCTGTTTCTTATCCCCACTACGCATCAACGTTTCGCCAATCAGTACCGCATTCGTCCCATTTTTCCGCAGTTTCGCGATGTCTTCCGGAGTCCGTATCCCACTTTCCGAAACAAACTGGATTTCTGGCGGCACCAGCTTGCGCAAGCGGATGCTGTTTTGGAGATCCACTTCAAAGGTTTTAAGATTGCGGTTGTTGACCCCAATGATCCGGGCGCCGGCGGCCAGGGCTTGCTTAACTTCTGCTTCATCGTGGGCTTCGACCAGCGCCGACAGCCCCAGCGCATCAGCAATACCTAGATAGTCCTTAATCTGCGCGGTGGTGAGAATTGAACAGATCAGTAAAATCGCATCGGCGCCGATCAGGCGGGCTTCATAAATCTGGATGGCATCAATAATAAAATCTTTACGCAGCACCGGAATGCTTACCTGTTCTTTGATTTCGGTCAGATAAGCACTCGTGCCCTGAAAAAATTCCGGTTCAGTCAGCACTGAAATGGCATCGGCTCCGGCAGCCTGATAGTCCCGGGCAATCTTAAGATAAGGGAAATCTGGCGCAATCACGCCTTTGGACGGCGAAGCTTTTTTGACCTCGCAGATAAAAGCAATTTCTCCAGCGGCTGACTTTCTGGCCAGGGCTTTTTCAAAAGCAAAGGGCGTTTCCGAGCGTTTGGCCTGACTTTTTAGCAGCGCCAGAGTGGTTGTTTCTTTAAGCGCCGCCACCCGTTTAGTGGTGGAGGCCACAATTTGATCCAATATCATGCCAGCACCTCGATGGTAATCTCATTGCTGCGCTTAACGAATTCATCCAGTTTAGCCTTAGCCTTGCCGGAATCGATAATCTCCTCGGCCATTTTGACGCAATCCCGGAGGGTGATATCGTTGTGGGACATATACAGGCAGAAGGCCGAATTCAGCACCACCACATCCCGCTTTGGTCCTTTTTCGCCGTTTAAGATATTCAGGGTGATGACAGCATTTTCTTCCTTTTCGCCGCCGATCAAATCCGATAATTCACAGCGTTTTAGTCCCAATTGTTCCGGGGTGATAAAAAAGCTGTTGATCTTGCCATTGGCAATTTCGCAGATGGTGGTGGTGTCAGTCAGGGTAATCTCGTCCAGGCCGTCGTGACCGTGAACCACCATCCCCCGTTTGACCTTTAATTTGTTCAGAACATTGGCCAGTGGCTCGACCAGGTTTTCGTCATAAACGCCCAGCAACTGCATATTGGCGCCAGCCGGGTTGGCCAGCGGACCGAGAATATTAAAAATCGTCCGGATCCCCAGTTCTTTGCGGACCGGCCCGGCGTATTTCATCGAGGTATGATAAGTCGGGGCAAACATAAAGCAGATCCCCAACTCATCCAGAATTACGGCACTTTTCTCCGCCGACAATTCAATATTCACGCCCAAAGCTTCTAGCAGATCGGCCGAACCGCATTTGCTGGAGACGCTGCGGTTGCCGTGCTTGGCTACCGGCACTCCACCAGCAGCAATCACCAGTGCCGCCACGGTCGAAATATTAAAGGTCGACACCTCATCGCCGCCGGTACCAACAATATCCAGTACATCGGTTTTCGGGAGGATCTTAGTGCATTTGTCCCGCATCACCATCGCACAGGCGGTAATCTCATCGATGGTTTCGCCCTTCATCCGCATCGCCGTCAGAAACGAGGCGATCTGGGCGTTAGTAGCCTGGCCGTTCATAATCTGATCCATGACCTCGCGGGTGCGCTCCAGGGACAGATCCTTGCCGTTGACAATATCGTATATCGCTGCTTTAATCATTTTCGTTTCCTATCTTTAAAAAGTTCTCAATCATCGTGTGGCCCGAATCGGTGAGGATCGATTCGGGATGGAACTGCACCCCGTAAACATCATAATTGCGATGCTTCACCGCCATCACCTCACCATCGTCATCCTCGGCGATAATCAGCAGCTCATCCGGCAGACTGCTGCGCTCGGCACTGAGGGAATGATAGCGGCCGGCTACAATAATCGGCGGCAGACCCCGAAAGATCGGACTGCCGTTGGCAATATGGACGTTGCTGCTTTTGCCGTGCATCAGAGTACTGGCATAGGTGATGGTACCGCCAAAAACCTCACAGATCGCCTGATGACCCAGGCAGACCCCCAGAATCGGGGTTTTGTCTTTGAAAGTGTCGATCACCTCTTCGCAGATCCCCGCCTCCGCCGGTCGTCCCGGCCCCGGTGAGACAATGATATGATCCGGTTTTAAAGCAATAATTTCGGCCAAACTCAGTTCATCATTTTTAATCACCCGGATATCGGGATTGATCATTCCCACATATTGATACAGGTTATAGGAAAAACTGTCGTAATTGTCAATCAGTAAAATCATTATTCCACCTCCTGGGCTCGTTCGAGGGCTTCAAACATCGCTCTGGCCTTGTTTTGGGATTCATTAAATTCGTTTTCTGGGATGCTGTCAGCGACAATTCCGGCTCCGGCAGAGACATAAACCTTGTCGTTTTTGCGAACCGCCATCCGAATCGCAATGCACATATCCATATTGCCGGAAAAATCGATATAGCCGACCGCCCCGCCGTAAACGCCACGCTTCTGGCCTTCCAGAGCATTGATGATTTCGATCGCCCGTTTTTTCGGCGCTCCGGACAGGGTTCCCGCCGGCAATACCGCCCCGAGGGCATCGAGCTGATCCAGCCCGGCTTTAAGGGTGCCGGTGACAGTGGAAGAAATGTGTGAAACATGGGAATAACGGACGACCTCCTGGTAGGTTGTCACCGCAACTGAGCCAAACTCACTAACCTTGCCGAGATCGTTGCGACCCAGATCGACCAGCATATTGTGTTCACTGAGCTCCTTTTCGTCCTTGAGCAACTCGGCGATAAAGGCCTCGTCCTCTTCCGGTGTCTCGCCGCGGGGACAGGTGCCAGCAATCGGAAAAGTTGCCAGCCGCGAATTTTTCAGCGACACCAGGGTTTCCGGCGATGCCCCGGCGACCTGAATCGCGTCAAAGTCGATATAAAACATGTACGGCGAGGGATTAACCGTTCGCAGCACCCGATAGGCCGACAGCAGATCGCCCTCAAAGTCAGCTTCCAGCCGGTTGGAAATGACGGCCTGGAAAATATCGCCCTGAACAATATGCTCCCGAGTTTTTTTTACCATCTCGCAATAGTATTCTTTGCTAAACAGCGAGCGATACTTTGATGTCACCTGACCCCGAAACGCCACGGTGCTGTTTCCGCTTTTTATCAACGCTTCAATTTCCTTAAGTACAATCACCCCGTCAATATAGTTTTGCTCAAAGTTATCGGTTTTAATATTGACAATCACCACAATTTTCTGGCGCAGATGATCATAGGCGATGACCTTATCAAAAAGCATCAGATTCATGTCATCAAAATTTTCGGCATTAGCATTTGTAAGCACCAGGTTGGTTTCGGTGTATTTAACAAAATCATAGGAGATATAGCCGACAAAGCCGCCGGTAAACACCGGCATAAAATCCAGCTTGGGGCTTTTCCACTGGGCCAGAATTTCCCGCAGCACCGTCCGTGGGTCATCGGCGAGAATGTCCTTGATTTTGCCATTTTTAACCACCACTTCGCCATCCAGACAGCTCACCGTCAGGGTCGGATCAAAACCCAAAAAGGAATACCGCCCCCATTTTTCGCCGCCCTCCACACTTTCTAACAAGTAACACATTTTGCCGGTTCCTTTTAAAACTTTAAGCACCTCAATCGGTGTCTTAATATCTGAAAACAGCTCCAGACTAATCGGGATGCTCTGATAATCCCCACAATACCCTCTGGCCTCTTCCATCGATGGTTTAATCATAATCGTATCCTTTCGTAAAGAAAAATTTATCTCGTAATCCAGTTTTTAGTTCTTATGAAACTTTGTTAATTAGCTGCTTAAAAGTGATGAGCAAAAACTAAAATCCCACCACTACCCAGTACCGACAATTATTACATCATGTTGTACGCATCGGGGCGAACACGGCGAAGCCTGTCCGATCCCGCAGCGAACAACAGATTAATAATTGGTCGGTACGTCAGTGACGAGTTAACCTTCCAATCAGTGCCCACACCTATTTATACGTTTTTTAAGTAATAAAAAACGCTCGTCCTTGATTAATAAAAATTAATCAAGGACGAGCGCAAAAAATTTAAGCCCGCGGTACCACCTTCATTTACAGAGAAAAATCCCTGTACACTCTGCAGGATACAAACATATCCCTCGCAACTGACGTATGCGTCACGTCGCAGAATACTCAGAAATACACATTTCCTTTGACTGCGCCCTCAGTGGTCCATTTGATGATCTGCGTTGTGCGAGGCTCTCAGCCTTCCCCGCTCTCTGTAACTGCACGATACACCGTTATCTCCACGTCAACGGTTTGATTGAACGATTAAATTAGATAAAGCTTAATCGATATTGCGGTTTTTGTCAAATTATTTTTTTATGACAACGCAATCATTAAGAAAATTCCAGGACCACTTAACAAACTGTCAGCTTCATCGGTACAAACCGAATCCCTTTGTTAACCTGTTCCGTAGCGGTTGCCTCAAAACCGAAACGACGGTAAACTTCCACCGCATAAGGAGATGAATTGACCGTCATTACAAAGAATTTTCCCGGTAGCTGGCTTTTTAAATCCGCCAGCACTGTGTCAAATAAAGCCCGGGCAATGCCCTGGTGGTGATGGTTCTTATCGACAAACATAAGTGAAACATGAAAACGATCCCGGGTGCCAATGACCCCGATGATCCGGTTGTCTTCATAGAAACCCCACAGTTTCTTATGGCCGCTTTCCAAATCCTCAGCCATTTCTTCCAACTTATAGTCCAAATAATCGGTAAAGGTCTGGCGCCCTTCTTCGGTGTAGCCATCGGCAATAAATTCATGAAATACCTGATTGGCCAGATCTATTGCTGCTTCCAAATCTATATTTTCAATTTTTTTTATCATTTAAACCTCTCCTGGGATGTCAACTGGGATTACTTGGCAAATCCCTAATTGTTTTTCATCGAATCCGCCAATTCCTTCAAATTTATCGGTTCCGGACAAAAGCCTGGACTACTGCTGCGCAGAGCATTCATATAATTAATATCCTGCTCTCCCAGCTTCTGGAAATAACAGTTGATCCGGTGATTCAAAAACAGGTTGTCCATCTGAAAACCAATCGGAACCGAAGCGTTCACGTGTTCATAGAACAACCCGGCTTCAGTGAAAGGAGCCGGATACTCGGCGGCTGGCAGGGTTGGGATAAAATCATGGACATTAAATATCCGATAACTGTTTTTGACGTGGGCGTTGTAAGTACCGACAAAATCCCGATCACCGGGCCGACCTGCCGCAATGGTATAAACAATCGCTTCTTTACGGGCAGTATTAACAGCAAAATCCAGCGCCGCCATAATCGACAGATCACCCCCCAGACTGTGACCAGTGATGTAGAGTTTTTTAGTGTCAGGCAATTGACTGATCTGCTCTATCACTTCCTCCCTAAGCGACTGATAAACCCGGGTGATGCCTCGATGGCTAGACCCGGCATTTTTTACATAGGGAAAGGGAATCTGAAAAAGATCCAAATCCGAATCCAGATTGGGGGTTGAATCGGTCCCCCGAAAAGCCAGTACAAGCCGATCTTCTGACTCAGCAATAAAGCCAAAATTTTCTTCCGTTTTTTCCGTCACCCCGGTCTTACCGTTAAATGAATACCTAAGCTCAAAACCGGCTGGCAGTGCCAGCTGCTGCTGATCAAAAAAAGGGTAGGTCTGATAACTAAAACCAGCCATTAAAATGGCATCCTGTTTACTGTAAGATTCCGGCAGATTTTGTTGCTTCATCTTATTTCTCCTTTGAATTAAAAATTGTGACCTAATCGTTATTTAGCGTTTGTTTTTATTTTTTGCCTGACGCATGATCTGTTTCATTTCGCCTTTACTGCCAAACATTTTTTTAATTTTTTCGGCTTCCAGCTGACGTGAATTGAGTCCTTCGTAGTCCATTTCTTTTTGCAACTTGCGATAGTTTTCAAACCGTTTTTCCGAGAGGTTTTTCGATTCAATGGCAGCTCGGACCGCACAACCCGGTTCGCCGCTGTGGCGACAGTCTCCAAAGCGGCATTGCTTGGCCAGTGCCTCAATATCCTCAAAGGACTTGGAAAGATTCGCCTTTTCGAGATGGAGTTCCCGCATCCCTGGGGTATCTATGACCACGCCACCGCCGGGCAATAGCAGAAGTTGACGATGGGTGGTGGTGTGCCTGCCCCGATCATCATTTCTCAGGCCTTTGGTTTCGAGCACTTCTGCCCCCATCAGATGATTGATAATGGTGGATTTACCCACCCCGGACGATCCCAGAAAGACGCTCGTTTTTCCCACCGACAGATAGGCTGCAATCTCGTCATAACCACGGTTGCCCTCACTGGAGCAAACCACCACATCAGTTCCTACCCGGACAGCAGAAATTTCACCTAGACGCGACGGTAAATCATCGCATAGGTCCGCTTTCGTCAGGACAATCACTGGCCTGGCCTGACTACTCCAGGCAATTGATAAATAGCGTTCCAGCCGGCGCAGATTAAAATCATTGTTTAACGACATGCAAATAAAAACCAGATCAAAATTGGCAGCGACAATCTGAACTCCATTTCCCGTTCCGGCCGCTTTTCGTTCAAACAAGCTGGTGCGACTTAATACCTGATGGATCACCGCATTGCCCGAACCTTCCTCGGTCCGATCAATCATCACCCAATCGCCAACCACTGGAAAGCTGGTATTGTCTTCAGTCTTAAACACAAATTTCCCGGACACCTCAGCCAGCAATTCGCCGTTTTCAGTGATCACCTTATACAGTTCCCGATGTTGCTCCGTCACCCTGGCTACGAACAAGTCACTGTACAAACTCGCTTCCTGTTTAAGGTGCTGATTCAATCCGTAATTTTCTAAATCTATTTTATTCATTTTTTTCCTCCAAATTTAGTATTTTGACCGTTTGGAGGGCTAAAGGCTTAGTATCGTTCTTTGCCCTCCGGCGTCACGACACTATCCATTTTTCTAATATTTTTCATAAATTCTCCACTCTACTTTAAATTCGTAATTTCAGCCTATTAAAGAGCATATCCTAATACCAATAATTGTTCGCATGTTGTACGCATTAAGGCGAACGCGGCGGTAGCCTGTCCGATCTTGTGGCGAACACCAGATTAACAATTGGTCGGTATGATAGTTTATTAATATCCTGTACTATTATTGTAAATGATTCTTTTTAATCAAGTCAAGGCAAATAAATTGCTTGTTGATGTTAATATTAAAACTAGCCAAGAAAATAAATGCATTTCTAACAAAAATCAGATAAAATAGAAGTGGATAACTATTTGACAAAAAACGAAAGGCTTAAACACATGAGAACTCTAAAATATGCCATCCTCGGCTTGATCAACCGGGAATCTATGACTGGCTACGATTTAATGAAAGTATTTAATATGGAACTGGTTAATTTTTGGTATGCCAAGCACAGCCAAATCTACCCGGAATTAAAAAAGCTCACCGACGAAAAGCTAATTACCTACGAAATACTACCCGAGGATGAAAAACTTCGCAAAAAAATTTATTCAATTACAGAAAAAGGCAGACAGGAATTTCACAACTGGATTTTACAGCAGGATTTACTGGAGCCTACTCCCAAGGATATTTTTCGGCTAAAAGCTTATTTTATCGAATCTCTGTCCAATGCCAAAATCCTGAACCACTTTCACTACCAACTGACCCAACGTCAGGAAAAACTGGAAAAGCTCCAGAACAACATGCAGATATTACTGGACTCTAAAGACATTTCAAAGATACAGAGTCCCGAATACGGCGACTATATTGTCCTTAAATCGGCCATCAAACGCGAAAAATCCTACATCGAATGGCTCAACGAATGCATTGAAGAAGTCACCACCAATACCCGAATTTTTGTCGACGAAAGGAGACCCTAATGAGCCCTATCTTCTGTCCTAAATGCGGCGGCATTAACACCAGCCCAGCGACCTTACCCTTATTGTTTTGCCGGGACTGCCAAGCCAAATTTGGCCACGATTACCATGAACTCGTAGCAGACACCCGCCAGATTATCTTTAATACCTATCAGAAGGCGATTGCCAGTCAAAATTTGACCTTTACAAAAACTGCCGCCGGAGCCACCATTGAGGGGCCCTTTCTGTGTTATTACCCGGATCTTCCGGAGATCTACATTGACCAGCTCCAGTGGCAACAATTACTTGAGGATTTCTATCAGCTTTATGTCTTGAACTGGAAAAGCAATTATCAGTCAGCAAACACCTCAGAGAATAGTGATACTGCTTTCGGCTGGGATTTAAAAATAATCATCGAGAACCAGGAACCCTTGATTTCTAAGGGTCAGGGACTCTATCCACCCTATTGGACAGCTCTAATGGATCTTTTTACCCGCATCGGTCTGCCCAATATCAGCAAGCCGCTGGGCCAGAATTTTTTACAGCTTCAAACTCAAATCCAGGCCCAGTAAAAAAACATTACCGTTTTAACTTTTTTTTACAAAAATTCACCTCCAGTTTTTCAGTAATAAAATAACGACTTTTTAGCAGCGATTTAACAATTATACCGTAGCGTTTCGGTTTAAAATGATTTAGAATGGGGTATAAAATGACCACTAATTAAAAAATTTAAAGGCGGAAATCACAATGAAGATTTTTAACAAGCACTCAATCGGTAATAAAATCACCTCAATGGTGATCATTTTTGTGGCCCTGGCCCTGTTGGTGATTGGCATCACTGTCACGGCATTAAGCATCAACACCGAAAATCAGCAAATTGAAGAACAAATGAATCTCCAGCTTAGTAATACTATTGGTGAGATTGAGCAGGTACTCAGTACTCACAGCAAAGCGGTGAGCAGTTTGAGCACCACTATCGGCGTCACTGGCACTCAGATGGCTCCCTCAGAGTATAACAAGCTCTTAACCCAATATGTTGAACTTACTGACGATACTTATGGTGTCGGAGTCTTTTATGACTACAATGCTTATCTACCTGAAATTAAATATTTCGGACCATACGCCTATCGGGAGAGCTCAAATATCGCCTACGCTGAAGCCTTGTTTAGTACTGATGATTATGATTATCCCAATCAGGAATGGTACATGGTAGGTAAAGACGCTGGTGGTAAAATTGCCTGGTCGTCACCATTTAAAGACGAAGCCTTGGGGATTTCGATGGTCACTGCTGCATCCGCTTTCTATGATACCAATCGTAATTTCAAAGGGGTGGTTACCGGCGATATCGATCTTTCCAGTCTTCAACAAATGGTCAGCAACATCAAAATCGGTGAAACCGGTCGCGCCTTTCTGGTGGACCGAACCGGCCTCTATATTGCTGATGCTGATGTTTCCAAGGCAATGGCCGTCAACTTGCTTGAAGATCCCAACCCAAGCTTGTCGACGCTGGGGGAAGCTATGCTCAGTGGTGAACCCGGTTCCGGGGTATTCCGTGATGATTCCGGCAAAAATAACATCTATTATGCCCCGATCCCTGCAACCGGCTGGACCCTTGCTATTATGGAGTCCCAAAGTGAACTCAATGCCCCGATAATGGCCCTGATCATCCAGTTAATCGGATTATTCTTATTAACCCTGATCGTGCTCAGCTTTATCATCGTTAAACAAGTCAAAGGGGTGGTCAATCCTATCGTTCTGATCACTGAGCTGTTTCGTAAGGCTGAATTGGGTGATTTTGACAGTGAAATTCCTGATGCAATCATCAACCGTGAAGATGAGCTGGGCAAGCTGGGACTTTCCTTCCAGAAACTATCGGAAAATATTCAGGAAAATATTGCCACCCTGGAACAGATTTCTCTGGGAAATCTTAATGTTGCCGTCGATGTCAAATCGGATAAGGATATTCAGTCTAAAAGTCTTATTGAAGTGGTTGATAATCTCAAAAACCTGGAAACAGAGGTAGAAATGTTAACTCAATCAGCCACCGATGGTCATTTATCTGTTCGAGGTGATGCCACCAAATTCCAGGGTAAGTACCGGGATATTGTGGTTGGTGTCAACAATACCCTTGATGCAGTGGTTGAGCCGCTAAACATGTCGGCGGACTATGTCAATAAGATCAGCCGGGGCGATATTCCCGAAAAAATAACCGCTACCTATCATGGGGACTTTAATACGATTAAAGAAAACCTTAACTCATGCATCGACAATATCAATGCCTTAGTATCTGATGTTGATATGTTAGCTCAAGCTGCTACCGAAGGCCAGTTAGAAATTCAGGCCGATGCCACCCGGCACAACGGTGATTTCAAAAAAATCATCGAAGGCTTTAACAATACGCTAAATTCCCTGTTAGCACCGATCAATGAGGCTCGACAGGTGATGACCAAGATGGCCGCTAATGACTATACCATTAGCATGGAAGGTCATTATAAAGGTAATATGAACGCATTTTCCGAGGAGATCAACCTGGTTCATTCCCGCCTTCTCAATGTTCAGGATGCTTTTATCCGTATTTCTCAAGGTGACACCAGTCGTTTGAGTGACTTTATCGCCATTGGCAAACGTTCCGACAACGATAAACTGATCCCATCGGTAATCGCCACCTTAACCACTATTGACAGTTTGATTGAGGAATCCCGTAATCTTGCTCAAGCTGGAATCAACGGCAACCTGACCGTTCGCAGCGATGCGTCAAAATTTGCTGGTGGTTACCGGGATATCGTCGATGGCTTTAACCAAACTCTGGATGCCATCGAGCAGCCCATCAATGAGGCCGCCGTCGTACTTGAACAAATGGCTGCTGGACAGCTAACCCACCACATGGAGGGGGATTACCTGGGTAGCTATGCAATTATTAAAAATTCATTAAATGATACCATGAACTCACTGAATGAAATTCTTGGAAATATCAATGACTCAGCTGATGAGGTCGCTTCCGGCGCCCGACAAGTCTCCTTCGGCAGTCAGGCTCTGGCCCAGGGTGCTACCGAGCAGGCCAGTTCAATGGAAGAGCTCAATGCCTCCATTGATGAGGTGGCGGTTCAAACCAAAGAAAATGCCATTAATGCCAATCAGGCCAATCAGTTGACTCTGACCGCTCAGCAAAATGCCGAAAACGGCAACACTCAGATGCAGCAAATGCTAAAATCGATGGAAGAAATCAATGCCTCCTCGGCAAAAATTTCAAATATTATCAAGGTCATCGATGACATTGCTTTCCAGACCAATATTCTGGCCTTGAATGCAGCAGTGGAAGCTGCCCGGGCCGGACAACAAGGCAAGGGTTTTGCGGTCGTCGCTGAAGAGGTCCGAACCCTGGCTGGACGCAGTGCCGAAGCAGCTAAGGAAACCACCGAACTGATTGAAGGATCTATTTCCAAAGTTTCCGAGGGCACTGTCATTGCCAATAATACTGCTGATTCACTCAACGAAATTGTGGATGGGGTTACCAAAGTCGCCGTCTTAGTCAGTAAAATTGATACCGCTTCTCATGAACAAACCGCTTCTATCAACCAAATTAATACCGGCATCGATCAAGTGTCTCAGGTTGTTCAAACCAATTCGGCCACTGCCGAAGAAAGTGCTGCCGCCAGCGAAGAGCTCTACAGTCAGGCGGAACTGCTCAAGAATATGGTTAGCAAATTTAAATTGACCAAATAAACCAAAAGCCACCCGTTTTAGACAATAAAAAAAAGAGCATGATCCCTGATAGGGGGATGCTCCTTTTTTATTACTTTAAAACTCTCATTTAATCGAGTGCCACATTGATTTCCAGTTTAATGCCATCGATATCAAATTCTACACACATGACTTGGTCTTTGCTCATACTAAGCTCAATACTTTCTCCCGTCAGCATCGTTGGTGGTGAAATATCTACAGTAACATTGTCATTGGAAAAATTAATCGCCGCATTGGCAGTTAACATATTGGAAAGCTCAGAAATTGCACTTTTTGCCATATCATCCAGTTCATCCACCGGCATCCCCATCATCATAATGGAAGCGATCTGCTTAGCACCTTCAGTATCAATAGCATAGGCTACATTTCCCTTTTTATCACCAACTATCCCCAAAGTTAGTACAATTCCACTGGCCACAATTTTTTTTGATTTCTCGCTTTGTTCTTTCAGGTCAATGTTAGCAAACCCCAATTGAGGCATCACATCCGTCACTGAAGCAATAAAAGGATTGATAATTGTTAAATCCATTCCACATCCCCCTTTTGAAAGCCAACATTCATAAAAACATCACCCATATCTGTTTTAATAACAAATGATTCGCTCATAATATCTCCAATCGAAATCGTGATATCTTTACCTCGGAATACTGTGGGTGGTGAAACTCGAAGACCAAAGGAACGATTAAGTCCATTTAAAAGCGAACAGGCATTACCAGCGATAACATTTGTGAATTCGCTTAGAAAATTAATCGCTTCGTCAATTTGCTGGCCTTCATCCTGAAGGATTTTTCGGGTCATGCTCAAGGCAGTATCTTCGGACATATCCATAATCAATCTTCCGTCATGCCGTCCAATTATCCCAATTGCCACAGAAATTCCTGAAGAATTTGTAGTCATCGGATGATCCTCAACCTTTTCAACTACGACTTCTCCACCAATCTCCCGCTTCAAAAAACTGAAAATTGATTCTTTAAACGCTTCTTCAAAATTGCTCTTTAAGACACCGTAAAGTTCTTCACCTTCAAAAAGTCGCTCAATTGCGGCGTCCAAATCCGTTTGATCTACCGGTTTTTGCAAGTAACCTTTGATACCAACTTTTCTAGCCAGCTGAATAATTTCTTCATCCATCATTGCGCTGATGGCAATAATTTTTGTATCATGCAGACATTTAAGAATTTCTTTTGAACACTCGATTCCATCACCATCAGGCAAGGTCATATCCATCGTAATCAGATCTGGTTTGATCTCTTGGGCTTTTTTTATTGCCTCGTTCATGTTAAGAGCCGTGGCAACGATCTCTATCCCATCTTTCTGAAGCATCCGTTTAAGAACTGCTATTGAAAAGGTTGAATCGTCTACTATCATCACTCTAATATTTTCCATAAATCCACCGCCTTTTTAATCGAATCGAAACTTTCCTATTTACTAATTCTAATGGTTATCACAAGCATTCGTCAAGTATTATTTACGGATATCTTCTGTAATAATTTTTACCCAGACGACTTCAAAATACACAAATTTTACAGATTATCTTTTCTCTTGTTTTTCGCATAAAAACGATCCCGATCTTTTTTCCCACCAGTTGACTTACCTGAACCGCTTCCGCTTCCGCGACGATTTCGGGGCGCTGTGGGCTGATGTGCTGCCAAACGACGGGAAGATGCTATTTTTTGTTCTGCTGGCACCTCCACCAAAGGAAAGGGATGAACCTCAACCACGGGAATTGATTTCAACACAAGTTTTTCAATGCCGTCCAGTAAGGGCATCTCTTCCTGATCACAAAATGCTATGGCTATGCCGCCAAAGCCAGCCCGACCCGTACGTCCGATCCGATGCACATATGTTTCCGGTACCTCCGGCAAATCATAATTAAAGACATGTGACAATTCATCAATATCGATTCCCCGGGCGGCAATGTCTGTTGCAACCAAGATCCGAGTTTTTCGTTCTTTAAAGTTATTCAGAGCCAATTGCCGCGCATTCTGAGATTTATTACCATGAATCGCCTGCGCTTTAAACCCGGAACGCTCCAGATGCTTAACAATTTTATCGGCCCCATGTTTAGTTCGGGAAAAAACCAGTGCAGAGACAATTTCCTTATTTTTAAGCAAATGAATGAGTAGATTGATTTTATTGTTTTTATTTACATAATACACATTTTGCTTAATTACTTCCACCGTTGATGAAACCGGAGTAATGGTTACCTTGGCCGGATTTCGGAGGATGGTGCCAGCCAGTTTGGCTATTTCCATCGGCATAGTTGCCGAGAACAGCATATTTTGACGCTCGGCCGGCATGTGCTTGATAATTTTTCGGACATCCTGAAGCATGCCCATATCCAACATCATGTCTGCTTCATCCAGTACAAAAGACTTGATTTGATTAAGACGTATGTATTTTTGGTTAATCAAATCCAGTAGCCGTCCCGGGGTTGCCACCAGAATATCAACACCAGCTGACAATGCCTTGGTTTGAGGGTTTTGAGATACACCTCCATAAATAACCAAGGTCCGCAAACCTAAAAATTTGCCATAAGCTTTAAATGAATCACTGATCTGTAGAGCCAGTTCTCGGGTAGGTGCCAGTATCAACGCTTTAATGGGTCGGTTTCCTTTGAGATTTCGCTGCTCGTATGAAAGCCCCTGTAAAATCGGGATAGCAAAGGCGGCAGTTTTGCCCGTTCCGGTTTGAGCACATCCCAGTAAATCCCGGCCTTCCAGTAAAGACGGAATGGCCTTCTCCTGAATTGGTGTAGCTTCTGTGTATCCTTCAGCTATTAAAGCCTTCAGAATCGGCTGTATAATATTTAAATTTTCAAATTGCAATAGTTTCTCCTTTATAATA
Source organism: Acetobacterium sp. KB-1 (assembly GCF_003260995.1). NCBI lineage: Bacteria > Bacillati > Bacillota > Clostridia > Eubacteriales > Eubacteriaceae > Acetobacterium > Acetobacterium sp. KB-1. The sequence goes on along the minus strand of NZ_CP030040.1, from coordinate 492,941 downwards.
TAAGTGCAGAATGGGTTGAGATAGTTTACCAACCCATATCATAAATAAAGAACGCAGTCTGCGTTCCTTAGAAAATAGATTTATTTATCGAAAAATCCGCCTCGTTTTGTTGTTTTAAATGCTTTTCGATGACTTACCTTGTTTTGACTCGGTTTATCAGCTTTTATTCCCTGTTGTGCACTTAGCTTTTTCTTCGCGTCAATTATTTTTTTCATCGCTTCGATGTTGTTTGTTGACATAAAATCCCCTCCTTTTCCCCGTAAAACCTCAGTAACCCCTTGGGATTATCGTTCGCGATCAGGGATCAGTGCTGTCAATATTTTGTGACAGTATAAAAAAAAACTTATGCCGTTTTCAGGCATAAGTTTAAAATATCTGTGTTATTAGATAACTTGAATATTTTCGGCTTGTGGGCCTTTAGGTCCTTGAGTAATTTCAAAAGAAACTTCTTGGCCTTCTTCTAAAGATTTATAACCGCTTGATTGAATTTGTGAAAAATGTGCAAATACATCTTTACCATCTTCCCCTGTAATAAAACCAAAACCTTTTTCCGAGTTAAACCATTTCACTGTACCATTCATTGATGAGTACCTCCTAATTTTATTCCCTAAATCCTTGTAATACGGATAACAACTACATTTCTAAATTAGGATAATACTGTAAAGCATAGTACCAATTAAAAAATAATACTGTTAAATTCATTTACTATTAATTTAAGTTCTTACTTATAATAACACGTAACAATCAATAAAGCAAACATTTTAATAATTTTTTTTAAAAATATCTTAAACCCTTTAATTAAAGCCCCAATTGTTCCTTATTTTTTTTCATTGAAAAGATGGAAAATCTGCTTCTTAAATGGTACAATATAAAAACTGTTTCTAAATTCTTACTGACCTTAACAGCCCGAGGGGCTTTTAAACTTACGGTGGCATTTAGCTAGAATTTTTTCTTAGGAGGTTTCATATGCGTTTAGTTACTCGATCTGATTTTGACGGTTTAATCTGTGGTATGCTGTTAAAAGAAGCCGACATCATTGATGATTGGATTTTTGTTCATCCAAAAGACCTGCAGGACGGGCTCTTCTCCCCCACCGAAAATGATGTGCTGGCCAATGTTCCCTATGTGCCCGGTTGCGGGATGTGGTTTGATCACCATTCTTCAGAGAAAGAGCGAATGGGATGGCATCCTGGGGTGGCAGGCGTAAGCCGACTGGCACCTTCGGCTGCTCGAATTATTTATGAATATTATGGCAGTGCCGCAAAGTTTCCCAATTATGAGGAAATGATTTTTTCGGTGGATAAGGTGGACTCCGGGAAGCTTACCCGGGATGAAATCTTAAACCCCACTGGCTGGATCCTACTGGGCTTTATTTCTGACCCTCGTACCGGATTAGGTCGATTCCGGGATTTCCGAATCAGTAATTACCAATTAATGGAAGAACTGATCAATCTTTTTCGAAACTTGTCCATTGAAGATATTCTGGCCTTGCCGGACGTAAAAGAACGAATTGATCTTTACCACGATCAGGCCCGACGTTTTACTGAAATGGTAACAGCGCATACTCAAATTATTAATAATGTGATTGTTACCGATTTACGGGATGTGGATACCATTTATACTGGCAACCGTTTTATGATTTACAGCCTTTATCCCGATCAAAACGTATCACTCTGGATTGTTGACGGCAAGCAAAAACAAAATGTCTCCATTGCCTGCGGTTACAGCATCTTAAACCGAAGCTGCACTGCTGATATTGGCAAACTGATGCTCAAGTATGGGGGCGGCGGCCATCACATGGTCGGTACCTGTCAAATCCCGTATAACGATGCTGACACCATTATTGAAGAGATCATTGCGGCACTTAAAAGCAAATAAAAAAACGCAACCGTCGCAGGTTGCGTTTTTTTTATTGCTCGGGACGAAATTCAAAGACCATGACCGTTCCCCGATAACCCAGAAAAGTAACATAGGCCACTGATCGATCTGGATTAAACCAGGCCATCACCGTATAGGAATTTTCAGCATCTTTTTTATTGTAGGCAGAATTTATTTCGGTACCGTCTACTCCACCTAAAATAGTCTTGACCTCTTCGTAGGTCATCCCTTCTTTAAGGGTGTTAACCTGATCCGCCGTAACATTGGCGTTGACAAGTCCGTCGAGATAGGTATTATCCGGGACAAATAGTGATTTAAACACCACTACCTCCGCACCTTCTGTCTCTTCCGAACCATCCGTAGCTTCTGTGACCATTGTATTATAGCTCACTGTGACCCCATAGCCGGTGTTTTCATCGACATAGTTAAAGCCTTTCCCTTTGGCAGATCCTTCGACTTTCAAAGCTTTTTCAGCTTCCTCTCTAGGCATCCCCACTAGTATCTTATTGTATAAGTTTAAGGGATCTTTGCTGACCTCTTCTTTACCGCCCCCGAACATCATCAGTACAATGACGGCAAGAACAGCAATGCCGATTAACACCGCAATACCGCCGATCAGAATCGGCTTCGAAATTTTTTTCTTCATTCACTCTTCTCCTGTTCTATTTCTCAATTTGTCTACAATGGCATTAACCGTCATAAAATCCTGCAAAAAAAAGAGTGGGCCTCGCAATGTCTCGACAATACCACTCTCAAAGTTGATTTTTACTGAGATTTTCGCTGAACTCATTCTAAACAAAAGCTGTGGTTTTGTCAATTAAAAAGCAACAATCCTCAAATCGGTTTGTTGCTTTTTTATTGCCAGCTTTTAATTTAGCTTCACCCCAAAATAGCTTTTTAAGGCTTCTTTGATTGCGGCATCGCCGTTGATGGCTGTTTCGGTCAGCACCTCACCGTCAGCAATCTTTAAATTGCCATCAAAATAAGTGATCTTGCCGGTTTCTGTGACCAAAGCACACATCTGCGCCTGTCTGAAAAAGGACTCCGGGTAGGTGGCAGTGAAATGATTTGCAATCAGATAATCCGCCGGACAACAGGTTTCCCGGGTAAAAGCGTAGATGGGTTCAAAACCAGTGGCAGTTTTGAACTCTACTCGGCAACCGTAAACCGGGTCGGCCATCACCCGATGAATTCGTCCCAGATGCTCCTGCTCCAGACCTTCCTCAAATAAAAGCGGTGCGGCCAGACTGTTGCCGCCAAAACCTACATCACAGACCCATTTCTGGCCGTCAGCTTCTGCCAGCAACACCATATGGGTTTTTCCCGAGTTATCAAACCCTCCGTGGTAGACTCTGGCCAGATGCCTGGTGACTGGAAAACCCATCTCGGTCAGCACCGCCGCAAAGAGACTATTCATTTCAAAGCAGTAACCGCCGCGATGGTTTTTCACCATCTTCTCGAAAAGATCGTCAAGATCAAGAGAAATATTCTTCTTTTCAAAAACATCGAGGTTTTCAAAGGGAATGTTCATCACATGGCCAAGATGGAGTTGTTTCAGGGTTTCAGCGGAAACCTGGCTACCCCCGGTATAATGAATCCGCTTAAAATAGTCCTCCAGGTTAAATAATTTATCTGGCATACGTTCTCCTTTTTTTAGTTTCGTTTAAACTAACTCCAGTATACCAGAACGCCTGGGAAATTAAAGCTAAAACTGATTGCATTAAGAATAATTTTATTAAGCACTTAATTCCAATTGCCGCCTCTATCAATAGGCGACAACCTCCTTGATACTGAATTCCCGGCCGGAGATCAAACTGAAATCTTCACCCTGACAGTTTGGACAAATCTTGCGGTGGTCAACCACATTATAAATTTTATGACAAGACTGGCACTCCCCGGTGGCCGGCAGCACGATGATTTCAAGCTTTGTATCTTCATAGGGGGTTTCACTAACCGCCGCCGGATAACAGGCTTCCACAAAGTGGGGAATGGTCTGGGACAATTGTCCGATCTCCAGAATAATCGTGTCAACCCTGGTCAGATTGTTCTCCACGGCGAACGCGTCGACGATTTTAATCACTTCATAAACAATCCCGAGCTCATGCATGGCCTCACACCTCTTTTTCTCGTTTCTTTAGTTAAACTACAAACTTAGTACCGACAATTGTTGCATCATGTTGTCCGCATCGGAGCAGACAGGTTGATCAACCTGTCCGATTCTGCGCGAAGGCAACGAGCCGATCATAAGCTTGTTTATAGTTGGCGACTGCCCGCGACCTATGCGAAAGAAGCGTAGCGGATTTCGCATGGCGCAGCGAACAACAGATTAACAATTGGTCGGTACGATAGCGAAACACTCCGCTAGTTTTATTTATCGGGTTTCCGAAAATGGATTGACCTTATTGAGTGCAATTTTTGCTTTTCGACCAATCGCTTTTTTAAGAACTGCTTTTTGCAAGTCGTCGATTTCATAACCCATCTCATCATAAACCCGTTCCAGTTGAATGGCCTCAAATTTGCATTTAAGGGTACAGGCACCGCATCCGACACATAAATACGCATCCACCTTGCTAGCCCCGCAGCTTAAGCATCGGGCCGTTTCTTTCTGGATTTGCGCTTCGGTTAACACCCCTCTTAAATCTTTAAAAGTTGTTCTTGAAACCTTTCCATCAACATGCGAAATCCTTTGTCGCTCGGTGCCATCATAATCGATTCGCTCATCCAGATTGTCCTTATCAAGCATGGTATAGGCATGATTATCGCGACCAAAAACCAATGATTGACCTTTCTGGACAAAACGATGAATCGAAACGGCGGCTTCTTTACCGGCGGCAATGGCATCAATGGCCAGCTTAGGTCCGCTGGCAACATCGCCTCCTGAAAAGATGTCATTTTTAGAAGACTGTAGCGTGACCGGATCGACCGCTACGGTGTTGCGACTGGTTAATAACACCGCTTCGTCGGCAAACAAATCGCCATAAGCATAGGTTTGTCCCACTGACAGGATCACATTGTCACAGGGCACAATCATCCGATCCGCTTCTTCAAATTGAGGATTGAAACGACCAGCGGCATCAAAGGTTGACAGGCAACGCTTAAACTCAACCCCGGTAACCTTACCACTTTCTGTGACAACCCGAGTCGGTCCCCAGCCGTTATGAATGCCGATTTCCTCACTCAGTGCCTCGGCCACTTCCTCGGTATGAGCAGGCATATGATCCCGGGCTTCCAGACAATATAAATCGGTCTGGGCGACATTTTTTAGTCGAACTGAGCTACGGGCCACATCAATGGCCACATTTCCGCCGCCGATAACCACGACCTTGCCTTTGACGTTGGTTTCTTGGGCCAGGTTTGTGCGGCGCAGAAAATCCACGCCACTAAAAACACCCTCGGCATTTTCGCCGTCAAGGCCAAGGGTTCGTCCCGCTTGAGCCCCGATGGCTACATAAAAAGCCTTAAAGCCTGAGTTTCGCAGGTCCTGGAAGGAAATATCCTGACCTATTTCCACACCGGTTACAAACTTGACCCCCATCTCGCGAATCACATCAATTTCTGCTGCTAAAACGTCTTTCTCCAACCGATAGGAAGGAATCCCTAGGGACAGCATCCCCCCAAGGCGACTTTCCTTTTCAAAAACTGTGACATCATATCCGTCAATGGCCAGATCATAAGCACAGGTTAGTCCTGACGGTCCCGAGCCGATGATGGCAATTTTTTTGTCACTGTAATCATGTCGTTTGACCGGCATGAAACGAGATGCCATTTCCAGATCCTTTTGGGCAATAAATTTTTTGATATCATCAACCGCCACCGCCTCGTCAATATCCCCCCGGGTACAGTCTTCTTCGCATAATCGCGGACAGATCCGGCCGCACACCGCTGGTAGCGGATTATGTTTCTTGATCAGCTCCAGGGCCTCGGTATAGCGTCCCTGAGAGGCCAGTTTGATGTAGCCCTGAACCGGGATATGGGCTGGACATTTGGTGATGCAGGGGGCCGTTCCTGAATCCAGGGCATTTTTGCGGTTGATGCGGTAATCGCTGTTCCACTTATCTTCCAGCCATTCGGTATTACGGGGGGTCACCTTGGTTACCGTTTCGTCAATGGGCGTTTTGGAACATAGCTTCTGGCCGAGTCTGATGGCATTGGTCGGACAGACATCGACACATTCACCGCAGGCGACACATTTGCTTTCATCGACTACCGATTTATAATTCGACCGGACGATGTCAGTGTTCAAGTATTCGTTGGCCAACCGCATGGCATAGCAACCACAACCACAACAGTTGCAGATGGCATGGGTGTGACCTGGAGTATCCAGATTGGGGATTGAGTGCATCAGGCCATTGTCTTCCGCCTTTTTAATAAGCTCGAAGGCTTCTGCTCTGGTGATTTCCCGACCGCGACCGGTTTTGATATAATACTCAGCAGCATGGCCCAGTTGAATGCACATATCCTCTTTTAAGTGGCCACAACCTTCACCCATGGATTCGCGGGAGGTTCGGCAGGAGCAATCCGATACCGAAAAAATGCTGGCTTCATTTAAATGATGCGATACTTCTTCATAGGTCACTTTTTGGGAATTTCCATCAATCGACCGTTCGATCGGCAAAACCCGCATCGGACCGCTGCCAATCGGCATGATCCCAGCGGCCATAGGTCCTTTTTTGCCGCCAAAATAATAAAACGCTTCAGCGACTTCCGGATGTTTGGCGACTAATTCTTTGTTATTATTGATCATTTCCAGATGGCCAGGGACAAAAATATCCTGCCAATATAGATCTATCCCATCGACCGTATTGACAAACGCAACCCCGGCCCAGGCAATGTACGAAAGGGCGTCGGTGACCAGATCGAGCGGTTCCCCCGCTGCTTTGGCTACCGCTTCAGCACTCAGTTTTTTTCGAAATTCAAGGTACATGGCAATTTTGGCCTGGTACGCGTCAAGAATCGGCTCCAGAGCATAGTACTCCGGACCGAAGGGGATGACTTCCCGACTGGTTCCTGCTTTGGTACGACCGATTTTATTGGCCAGATCAACAATTTCCTGACGATAGGGTCGGTCATTGACATCCGCCCAGGTTAAGGCAAAATTAAAGCGTGTCGACTTACTAAAATTTGTCGGTTCTGTTTTTTTGTTCATCTTGATCTCCTCTTTAACTCAATAATTCTGGCTGATTCCAGTTATTAACTTGATTGCGTAGCCAGTTTGCCCATTCGTCAATACCTTCTCCGGTTTTGGCGGATATCGGAATGACGACCAGGTTGGGGTTGATCTTCTTAACCCGCTCCCGCAGAATATCCAGATCAAAATCGAAATGCTCCTGTACATCGATTTTATTAATCAGCAGCACATCCACCAGTGAAAACATCAGCGGATATTTCAGCGGTTTATCATCCCCTTCCGGGACACTCAGAATCATCGCATTCTTAGAAGCACCGGTATCAAACTCGGCTGGACAAACCAGATTGCCGACATTTTCCAGCACTACCAGATCGGTCTCTCTGGTACCAATCCCCTCCAGACCCTGGCGGGTCATGCTGGCATCCAGATGGCACATCCCCCCGGTATGGAGCTGAATCACCCTGGTTCCCGTTTTCGCCACGGTGTGAGCATCCACATCTGAGTCAATATCGGCTTCCAGAATGGCAATGCTCAATTCTTCCTTTAGAGCTTCAATGGTTCGCAACAGGGTTGTTGTTTTTCCCGAACCCGGCGACGACATCAGATTCAGCAGAAAGGTCTGCTCCTTTTTTAATTCCTGACGAAGCTGATCAGCTTCCCGGTCGTTATTTTCATAAACGCTTTTTTTGATTTCCAGTACCTTATAAACTTCCATCTTTTTCTCGCTTTCCGCTTATGTAATTGTTTGCAGTTTCTTCATTAGCTTGATTATAAGCCATGCGAATAACTTTGACAACATTTTAACAGCGCATAAAAACACATCCCGTCAGTTGTTTTAACTTGGTGTTAACAACTTATCGGGATGTGTTTGAAGTAAAATCCAGCAACTGTCACAAACCTGTAAACAGCAAGCCAAAATAAATTTATAATTGATCGGGAGAAAAATAACGGTTGGCAAAATCATTGAGGTATTGGGTCAGTTTATCAAGGGTGGGAAAACAAGTCAGACTTCCTGAAAAATAAATGCCATCCTGGCCCTGGCGGGTGTTCACCTGATCGTAAAAACCATTTTTTATTTCCGTCCCGGTGACATGGGGAAAGGTTTGCCACTGTTTGTAGGCAAACAGCCGCTCAGCCTTATAGCCGGCCTGTTTCATATCGGCATCAATAAGGGCCTTTAACTCTTTAATTGGCAGGTCTCCGGCTGCATAGGCCGTCAGAAGCGGTCCCGGCTTATCCGGCTTGCTGCTAAACAAAAGCATGAGTTGCCCGTCTTTATCAAAATTATGACTGAAATAACTGGTTATCCGGTAGTTTTCCCGGGCCACATAAGCCAGCACATTGTAGTGTTTTCTTTGATAGGATTCCATTAAGCTGGCATGGTCCGGGAACTTAATCACTTGTCGATTCAGTGGCACCGTGATCACCGCCGCATCAAATTCCTCATTGCCGACGGGAGTTTCAATGGTCACACGGTGATACTCTGCGGGAGCAATGCCAGTGACTGGGGTATTCAAGCGGAGATCTTCCAGCTTTTGCGCTAATTTTGTAATGATCTCAGTGGCCCCGTTGGTAAAGGCAATCAGCTTTCGGGCCTCAATCATCGAAGACAGGGTCAGCAGATCCAGATACTTTAAGGCATAGATGGCCGGAATCTCGCTGGACTTCCCAAAACCAAAGGCAACCAGATGGGGTGCATAAACCCGGATCAACGTTTGTAACTTGTTTTCGATACACCAGGATTCAAAGGATTGGGTCAACGCATCGGGAACGTTTTCCCAGCCCTGAGCATTTAAAGCGGCTTGATAGGGGGCCAGAATTTTCGGCAATCGTTTTAGCTGTTCCTGAAAGCCAGCGATTTCATGGGGATTAATTTGAGCCAGTTTTTCACCATCCGGCCCCAAAAAATTCCGATGAAAATACTTGTATTCCGCCTTAACACCCAACTGTCGCAGGAATTTCATCAGTGCTTCTGAGGTTCCCAGCACCACTCCCAGCTCACAAAACTCTTTTTTATGAAAAACTGTGTAGCAATGGCCTCCGGCCCGTTCTTCCTGTTCAAAAACCGTCACCGTATAACCAGCTTTTTCAAGAAAATAAGCCAGAACCAAACCGCTGTAACCACCGCCTACCACCGCTATCCGCTTTTTCATCGTTCTCCCCTCCTGGCAAATTGTTTTTTCTGACGCTTCCAAAATTCTAGTTGCTTTTATTAACCGCTAGTATTTTCGATTGACATAAGACCATAGTGGCAGGGTCACCCCTGTTCCCTTCGCCTCGACAACAATTTCGAGGGGCGTTTTCTGGCAGTTTTTACCATAACCCAGAGACATGTCAAAATTATAATTGCGAATAAATTGCTGAAAATCATCCTTGATTTCTTCGAAGGAACGAGTCGATTCCAACGCTGCTTCCAGATAATCCCCACTTTTCTGATTGAATACCTGAACTGTTTTTGAATATAAATTATTTTTTTCTTCCCAAATCACCTGTTTGATGTTCATTTCCCGGAGATTTCTGGTGTACAGATGGCGGCTGTGAATTCTTCCGGTGGTATACTCCGCTTGATGGGGGGTCATAATCCACCGCGGTTGCATCAGCAGCTCATTACCCATGGGAACGGCCACCCCCAGCAGCAGGTCCAGAGCACAGTCAGAATTTTTTTTCGTATAAAGTCGGGAAAATGCCATGCCACTGATTAAGTCCACCACCGCATACTGATAAAGATTGCCCATCCCCGGTTGATAACCGCGTGTCACCGTCCAGGCCATCCAGCATTCTCCCACCGTCAGATGCTCCGGTTCCGGGGCCCGATCCGACCAGATTTTTATTTCAGGGCCGACAAATTGATGTTGCTCGGCTCTTATTTTCCGGCTATAATTTTTTCTGGCCTGTTTCTGGTTAAGATCGTGACGGCACATAATATTATAAACCCCGCTGCTACTGATGATCAGGTCCCGATCTTCAAGCAGCCAGGCGATACTCTGGGGGCCGTAGTCCGGAAAGGAAACGATTGCATCAAGCACCGCCAGCTCCATCGCCAGATCGGATTTATTGGGCGGGACATAATGTCGGACCTGATCCTTCAAGCCGGCCAGACCCTTTTCATCAAACCGTTTGAGCCAACGGTAGTAAAGGGTTCGGGAGATTTTATATTTTTTACAAGCCGCACTGACTCCCTGCTCCTGACCGCACAGCAAAATCTCATGGCGGCGTTTGATTGTTTCCTGCTCTTTAATAGCTTTTAGCATGTGCGATCGTCCTTTCTAATCATTGCGACAACATTTCCCTAGATTTATTACCTTATTGATTCTTTCTAGTAATGATCAGTTTTAGAACACCGATCTTAAAAAAATAGATTGCCGATAAAAAATAATACCACGATGTGCAGCGGATAAAAAACATAAAACAGATATTTCATGCCCCGTCCCTTTTCACCATTATAAGAAAGCATCAGCGGTAGGGAACCGATCATCATCCATTGATAATTCGTGTAAAGAAGGGCTGTCGGTTGCGGATTCATGGCCCATTCCAGAGCAAGAAAACCCAGGCAGTAAAGCCCATAAGCCAGGATCAGCCGTTTTTTGTCGGTTCGATTAAAGTAAATCAACACGCCCAGAAAAACAAAGATAAAACTACCCTCGTTAAAAATCAGATTGCCGGTGATGGCCCCCACAAAGCTCATCATGCCGGTGAGGGGAAGTACTTGGCCGGCCAGAATACAGAGGATTGTTGTCAGAATCTGATAGACCGCGAACAGGGCGAGGTATTTGTTGCCTTTGGGCTTATCGGTTTTTCTGATTTCGATGAGCCAGACAATTACCGCCACCAAAAACAGCGTTACAAAAATATTGTTGGATATCATAGCGTAAGGGTCTGCGACAATATTGTTGCAAATGACATCTATCAGGCCCATTCCCAGGCCGAAGAAATACATCCTTAAGAGATACTTTTTGCGGTCATGGGTGTAGTAAAAACCCCAGGCCATACAAAACATAAACACTGGGGCCGAAATCCGGCCCACCCAGTGCAGCCACAGCGGTGCACCCGGAATAAACTGCCCCACATGGTCCAGTAACATCAAAATCAGGGCGATTACTTTTAAAGTTGTCGAGTTCATCTGTCTTTCTCCAATCTACTGTAAACTATTTTTATGAATGACAATTTTTATATCACTATAGGAGCAACTCTCCGGCAAGGCTTCCTTGATGGGTCGCAGTGCTTCCAGACCAACGGTTCCAATCGCATTGATGATTGCCACTTCTTTTTCGGTATCCACAAAATCACGCCAGTCAATCGCTTTTCCTTCCTGGTCGCAGCGGATTAAATGACCAAGCACCGTGTTTTCGGTTAATTCACGCTGCCTGGCGATATCAGCAATGGTCATGCCATCTGTAAATAACTCGTAGCTGAGTTCCCATGAGGGCACTTTCGCTTCTTTTTCTCTACTTTGCTGCCTGGAAACCCTGGGTTCCGGGTCATCCGTCGCGATCGGCCGGGGTCTGATCGTGATCGGGTGATTTTCGGAAAAGCTCTTAATCGCTTCGATAAAGACTGCCCCATAATGATTATAGCGGGCCTGGCCGACCCCATTGATTTGCAGAAATTCGGCTTCTGAACGGGGAAAGTAGGCTGCCATTTCCTTTAAGGTCGCATCGGGGAAAATCACATAAGGTGGCAATCCCTTTTCCTGGGCAATGCTGCGTCTCAGGGTTCGCAGTTCTTCAAACAAGGCTTCATCGCAATCCACCGGCGGTTTGGCTTTACCCGAGTATTTTTTATTGGCAGCCTTGATATTGAGCAAGTGTTTTTTATGGAACACTGTTTCGTTGCCCTTTAAAATCCCGCTGGCGGCCGGGGTCAGCTTGAGAACCGGATACTCATCGGCAGTGACCATGATATAGCCCTTGGCTACCAGGGTCATGATGATCTCCCGGAGGCTTTCGGCACTCTGCTCCTTAAGAATTCCATAGGTTGAGAGCTGATCAAAACCTAACTCCAGCACCTTTTTATTTTTTGAACCCCGGAGCACCGCAATCACCATATTCAGGCCAAAGCGGTTTTTCATCCGATAAATACAGGAAAGAATCTTCTGGGCGTCCAGAGTGATATCCACCATTTCCGACTGATCGAGACAATTGCCGCAATTGCCGCAACGCTTGTAGTCGGCGGATTCCCCAAAATACTGAAGGATGCTTTTTCGAAGGCAATCATTGGTGTGGCAATAATCGACCAGATACTGGAGATTTTCAAATAGTAAGGTTTCCCGTTCCGGAGAGGTCTGATTTAATTGGATCAGCTGTTTCTGTTTAACAATATCCGCAGGCGAATAAAGAATAGTGCAGTGGCTGGGTTCGCCATCCCGGCCACCACGACCGGCTTCCTGATAATAGGCTTCCATATTCTGGGGCATATTGTAATGGATAATAAAACGGACATCCGGCTTATTGATTCCCATGCCAAAGGCATTCGTGGCTACCATGATGTGAAGACGGTCATTAATGAAATCCTGCTGATTCTGCTCCCGAGTCTCAGAATTCATCCCGCCATGATAGGCTCCTGCTAAATACCCAAGGCCTTTAAGCTTGGCAGTAACGCTTTCCACGGTTTTTCGGGTGGCGCAATAAATAATACCGGACTGATCCGGGAATGTCTCGGTGATGGTATTTTTGACGTAACCAAGCTTATCGCCGGTTTTAACCACCTGATAAAGCAGATTGGGCCGATCAAATCCGATGATCGATTCCACCGGATCTTTAAGCGCCAGCAATTCCCTGATTTCCTGAATAACCTTGACTGTGGCGGTGGCGGTATAGGCCGCTACCACCGGCCGGGGCGAGATATTCCGGATAAAAGCGGGAATCTCGCGGTAATGGGGGCGAAAATCATGGCCCCACTGACTGATACAATGGGCTTCATCCACCGCGATCATGGAAACGTCAAGCTCCCGGACCAACTCCACAAAGGCCGGTGCACAAAGCCGTTCCGGGGCGATATAAAGAAGTTTGTACTGATTGGTCCGGATCCCTTTAAGCCTTTTTTGATAGGTAGCATCATCCAGACTGCTGTTTAAAAAGGTGGAAGCGATTCCCATTTCGCCCAGGGCATCGACTTGATCCTTCATCAATGAAATCAGCGGTGAAATCACCAGCGTAATGCCTGGCATCTGAATCGCCGGAAGCTGATAGCAAAGGGATTTTCCCCCACCGGTGGGCATGATCCCCAGCACATCCTGACCATTTATGGCGGCTGTAATGATTTTTTCCTGCCCTTCTTTAAATGTATCGTAGCCAAAATATTGACTCAGGTTTTTTTTTAGTGTCACGATGAACCTCCTGTGAATCCTTGTCTCCGATTAGACGGTTCCGTGGGAACCTTGATTTTTGTCATATCCTTTATTATAAGTTAAAATAACGCCCCTGACAAGGAAAGTGACTCACTTTAAAAATCTTGTTCATTCATTTTATTGTCCCAATGCTGATCGCCAATATCCATTTAAAAAAGGGCCTTTACACATCGTTTCCGATGGCAAAGCCCTTTTAAATTTACTCGTTATCGTTACTTTTCAATGCGTCTAAGTCTTACAAATCAAAATGAGCAACCCGCCGATACTCAGTGCTGCCCGAATCGTCCTGGATAAAATGCCAGTTTGATGGAAAACTCAGTTCTTTTGCTAGTCCTTCAAGGGTAAATAGCATAATCCCGGCATCGGTATAATTCTCTTCCCGTTCTGGATTAACCACCGCCAGTTCAGCGTAACCATCTTTCAGAATCAGCCGGCAGGGCTGAATATTTTGGAATGAGGGCGAATTCCTGACGTAGTAAAGCAAATCTAGAACCCCTCTTTTTTCCATCTCTGAAAATGGTGCTACATTTCCCCAATTTTGAAGAAAAACAGTGTCTACCACTGATAGTCGCGATTCATCGTTAGTGGTAATCATGGTGATCCCGTAGGGATTCTGTTCATATTTAGTGTCACAACTAATAACGGTTGTATGTTTATCTGTACTGCTTTCTTTTTTTACTGGTTTTCCAAAAACTAACAGATGCTCAACAATACCTTTTTGTCCCCCCAGTAATTTTTCTTCTTGAGCCTGGCTTATTTCACTTAAGGTGATCCAGCAACTGCCCAGGCCCAGATCATAAATCTTTTTTACCACCGACTGCATATAAAAAGCGCCAAAAATTTCAATCTCATGGTCAGCTTTGTCCAGTCGCAAACCGATATAATGGGGTCCTTTAATCATCACCCCGCCATACCCCCCAGAGCCTTCCAGGTTCTGATAAACAACGGCACCGTTTTCTATCAGGATCAGGGAGAATCCCTTTTCCTTACCAACAGTACTATTTACTTCATCAAGATATGTTTTTATTTCTTTCATATCCTGTTCTACCACACCAATATCCACAAATTCTCTGGTTGAGTGACTATTCACCATAAATTCTCTAAATTTCATAAGTTAGACCTCCTCGCATTATCTGTTTACTTTATACCCCACTTAGTGAAGATTAATCATAATTATCCCTAAAACCGTCTGGAAATCCTTCTAATGACAATGGTAGTGAGTAAAACCCCGAGAATTGCGCCAGCACCATCGATAAGCACATCCTGAAATTGACCGGAGCGGCCCGGTACAAACAATTGATGGAATTCGTCTGACACAGCAAAAAAGACGCAAATGATTAGAGCCAGATTAACCGGTTTTTTGACTTCGCTTTGAAAGAGCGAAGAAATCGTCAGGGAACCCAAAATAAAATAGGCGATAAAATGGGCATTTTTACGGATATAAAAATCCAGACCAAAGATTTCCATGTTCTCGATATCCGGTGCAAAAGGCTTCAGAAAAGATAATAATCCATTCTTCACCCCAGTGCTGAGATGAGCCGACTGGGTCGCTGGCTGACTGGAAAGATAAAAGATAATTCCCATCCAAATCAGGGTGCATATCCAGGTTAATATAAGTATTATTCGCTTTCTATCCACTTCTTCACCTTTTTTTCTGACCTGGCCGAATCCCCTTCTGTTTTCGTAGCTTTTAATAGCAACTTGAGCGCTGTTAATCATCCAGTTTTTCTCATAAACAAACGACAGTGTAAACCCAATAATATTATTCAAGACAGCTCCACTTTTTTAAGCAATTATGGTAAACTAAAGAAAAAAACTGGAGAATGCGATGAAACGACATGATTATATTACCTGGGAAGAATATTTTATGGGGATTGCCCTGTTATCGGCCCGACGCAGCAAAGATCCCAATACTCAGGTGGGTGCCTGCATTGTCAATAAAGACAATATTATTCTGTCCACCGGCTATAACGGCATGCCTAAAGGCTGCAGCGATGATGCCCTGCCCTGGGAGCGGGAAGGAACCTTCCAGGACACCAAATATGCCTATGTGTGTCATGCCGAATTAAATGCCATCTTAAACTCAGACGGGCGATCACTGGCTGATTCCATTTTATATGTCACCTGTTTTCCCTGCAACGAGTGCGCCAAAGCGATTATTCAAGCCGGGATTATAAAAGTGATTTATCTTGAAGATAAATATCCGGATGCGGATGCCACCCAGGTTTCCCGACGCCTGTTTAGTATGGCTGACATCACCTTAAAAGAATTTCTAAATCCGGCCTTTTATCGTGAGTTATCGTTGTATTAATGAAAATATTTATCTTCCTCTAATACCAAAGAGATGCTTTTTTCGATGAGCCGCAGATGGCCTAGCTTTTACTGGTTGGCGATCTGCGCAAGCATTTTGCCGAACCGTTTGTTGAGTTTGGCAATCGGCAATCCCACAATATTATTATAGTCTCCTTTAATCCACTTAACCCAGAGGCCGGCCTCTTCCTGGATGCCATAGGCCCCGGCTTTGTCCATGGCCTTGCCGGAGGCCACATAATCAGCCACCTCCCGCTGCATCTGATGATCCCATTCATAAAACTTAATCGTAGAATTCACGACAAACCGCTCTTCGAGATCCCGATAGCGGATGCTGACACCAGTAAAAACCTGATGGGTGTTTCCAGCCAGCCGTTTAATCATGTTATAAGCATCCATTTCATCCGCCGGTTTCCCGAGGATCTGTTCATCGATCACCACAATCGTGTCCGCTCCCACTACCAATGCCCGAGGATTGATCTTTTGCACAACTCGGGCTTTCCTTGCCGCCAGCTCTTCAACAAGTATTTTTACCGCGTCCTGAAAATCCTCGTCACTGTTTGCCAGAATTTCTGTCTCAATCCGTTTTTCATCGATTTCTGCGGCCTGGATGATAAAATCTTTGATGCCATGGCTTTTTACTACCAGCTTAAACAGCTCCTGTCGGCGGGGAGACTTGCTGGCAAGAATTATTTTAGGTTGCAAGGTATACCTCCGTTTATTCAAAAAAGATAGTAATATTGTATCATTTTATCGAAACAAATGAAAGATTTTGGAGATAAATTTTAAACTGAAGCCCGAATTATCGTTTTAGTGCCCGTACCACTAAAAATGATGATCTATCCAAATCGATAGCCCACTTACAAACAGCCATTATGCCTGAATCATTTTTCGCTCACTGGTCAAAAAGTGTTGACAAGCCAGCAACTAGTATTATAATTTTATTATAGGTACCTGTCTCAGAGATCATTTAAAAACAAGCCTTATTTTTTGTTCTTTGGGGCGGATCACAGATGCGTACTTTCAACCACCACCCAAATCGAACCAGAGAAAGGAAACAAAATGAAAAAAAGTATTCTTAGATCGATCACCGGCCGTCTTTTGATTCTTTTACTGATGCTGTCCATGATTTTTTCAACCGGCGTTTTTGCCGCTGTTGATTCCGAAAAAACTAAGACCGATAACACCATTGATACAAGAGCCACTGGAGATATTGGTGTTCAATATCGGGGGCACATCCAGAATAAAGGTGATGTTCCCCTACCGGTTGGCAACTTCGTTAGCGGTCCCGGCGAGCTGGGAAGCCAAAGTGAGGGGCTCCGGCTGGAAGGGCTCAGGATTGAACTCACAGGCGATGTACCTTCCGGTGCGGGAATCAGCTATGCGGTTCATGTCCAGAATAAAGGTTGGATGGATACGGTGGAAAACGGTGATTTTGCCGGAACCACTGGCGAAGGCCTGCGCATCGAAGCCATCAAAATTAATTTGACCGGTCTTGATGGTTACGAGGTTTATTACCGCGGCCACGTTCAAAATAAAGGCAATATTCCCATAGTTGATAACGACTGGGGCTGGGTCAAAAACGGAGCCGAGCTGGGAACCACTAGCGAAGGGCTGCGTCTGGAATCAATCCAGATAAAAATAGTCAAAACAGAAACCTATACTGCCCTGGGCGATTCCATCGCCTATGGAATGAGCGCAACCCCCGGTTCCGGTTATGTTAATCTTTTCTATAACGACTTAAAAGGAATGAGTGGAAATGAAGACTTATCTTTAGTCAACCTGGGCGTCCCGGGTTATACGTCCAGTCAGCTCCTTAATCAGCTTTCAAACGATCCGACAACCATGGCAGCTCTGAGCAAGGCTAAGGTCGTTACTGTCAGTGTCGGCGGTAACAATATTCTTGCTCCAGTTATCGCCAGTCTGGCTGCAGCTTTCTCTTTGGATCCCACCTCGGCCACCTTCCCGGCTGAGCTGGCAGCCGCTTTAGCCCAACCCGGTGCCGAGGATATCATTACGGCAACGCTACCAACAATCCAGACAAGCGTGACAGCCAGTGTTACACAGTTTGTCACCGATTGGCCACAGATCATTGCCACCATCAAAACCCTGGCACCTCAGGCTGATATTGTTGTAGCAACCCTGTACGATCCCATCAATACCCAAGATCCGCTCTACGCCATTTTCGAGCCATCGATTCAGACGATTAATCGTACCATTATGACCCCTGGTGCCGGTTATAAGGTTGCTGATGTCTACACCGCCTTTGCCACCTATCAGGGCAGTGAAGCACTGGTTAATTTCAACTGGTACATCGGTAGCTTAGATCCCCACCCTACCACCGCCGGCCATGAGTTGATTTACCAGTACCATCTAAATGCCGGGTTTATCAACTAGCCTGAGCCGTCGCCATTAATCTGAACTTAATATCAATCTAAAGATAAATGCGCTGGACGTTAAACGAGTTAACGTCCAGCGCATTTTATCTGTTCAAATCTTGTCCAAAACACTCAGCAGATAAACTGTAATTAACAAATGACGGCAACGATGCTTGCTTCAAACACTTTGAGCCGCTTGCTTTATCGTTGAGATAAACTTACCTAAATGGCTTTGGAGGCTCTGTAGCGGGTATTTTTTCTTCCATTTCTTTGTATCCTTATTCATTCTATGCTATAATACATTGAATTTAATTTAGGAGGAAAAGAATGAGTACTGATAACATTCAAATACTGATCGCCATGATCATTTACATCGTGGCGATACTTGGTATCGGCATCTATTTTTTAAAAATCGCCAACGCCAGCAGTGACAATTATTTTATCGGCGGCCGTTCCCTGGGTCCCTGGGTGGCGGCAATGAGTGCAGAAGCATCCGACATGAGCGGTTGGCTTTTGATGGGATTACCCGGTGTAGCGTACTGGTGTGGCATAAGCGATGCTTTCTGGACCGCTCTAGGTCTCGCTTTAGGAACTTATCTGAACTGGAAGATTACCGCTAAACGACTACGGAACTATTCCGCGATCGCAGGTGATGCCATTACTATTCCAGAGTATTTCAGTAATCGCTTTAAAGAAAGTAAAAAAGTCATCATGCTGATTGCTTCCGTGTTTATTCTGGTTTTCTTTACCGTTTATGCAGCCAGTTGCTTTGTGACCGTAGGCAAGTTGTTTACTTCACTGTTTGGCATTCAATACCAGGTTGTGATGATTGCGGGTGCATGTTTTGTTATTCTATATACCTTATTGGGTGGCTTCCTGGCTGAAAGTGTTTCTGACTTTATGCAGGGTGTTATCATGATTATTGCACTCTCTCTCGTTTTGATACTTGGCGTTATGGCGGCCGGGGGATTTGGTGACGTGATGGAAAATATCCAGCGCATTCCCGGTTTCTTTGATTTCTTCGGTATTGCCAATCCAACGGTGGTCGACGGTACACAACAGGTATTAGCTGGTAACCCGGTCTTTGGTGCAGCCTTGCCTTACACCTTTTTGACAATCATCTCCACCATGTCGTGGGGTCTTGGCTATTTCGGTGTTCCCCAGGTATTGCTGCGGTTTATCGCCATTCGGGATGCTGCCGAAATTCCCAAGGCCCGACGCATTGCCACCACCTGGTGTGCTATTTCGCTGTTTGCTGCCGTCTTCATTGGTCTAATCGGTCGGGTTTTATTCCCAACGGAACTGCTGACCCCAAGCGGCGCAGAAAGCATTTTTATTGTGATGTCAACTAATCTACTGCCACCTTTGATCGCTGGATTTGTAATGGCCGGGATACTCGCTGCGACCATGAGTTCTTCGGATTCCTATCTGCTCATTGCCGCATCGGCTTTTTCAAAGAATATTTATGAGGGTATCCTCAAAAAAGACGCTACCGATAAAGAAATCATGCGGGTTTCGCATATCACCCTGATTGCGATTTCAATCATTGGGGTTCTTCTTGCCCTTGATGAAACCAGTGTTATCTTTAATATCGTATCTTTTGCCTGGGCTGGTTTTGGTGCCACCTTCGGGCCATTGATGATCTTCTCACTATTTTGGAAACGAATTAATCGAGAAGGTGCCATTGCCGGAATGCTCGCCGGCGGCGGCATGGTCTTTATCTGGCGACTTTTCATCAAGCCATTAGGCGGCGTTTTCGGGATTTACGAACTCTTGCCAGCCTTCCTGGTATCCTGTGCCTTTATCGTAGCCGTTTCCCTGATGACCAAAGAACCCTCTCAGGAAATTCAAGATGAATTTGAACAAGTCAAGGCTGCTTCAATTTAGTATTACAAAATTAATAGGCAAAAATAAAAGCCAGCTAAAAAGCTGGCTTTTATTTTTTTGTAGTTTTGTCACAAAATAATATTATGCGACAAAACATGTAAAATTTAATAGCTTGCTTGAAGATCTCAAGCCTGTTGCTTAGCGTCGACTGACTTCTGCTCAATCTCGGTGACACAGGTGGTTTTTATGGTTTCCACCAGATACTGCAGGGCATCAATTACGTGGGGGCGGATGTCACCGCCAATGAGGACAAACATAATATCATCACCCAGCTCCAGCTGACCTTCGTTTAGCCAGACCCGGGCATGAAAGATGCCGTCCATTTTTTTTGTTTTAGCAATAGCCGCTTCCACCTTTTTAGCATCATAAAAAAATTCCATGCCGGTGACCAGCGAGCCGTCATCGAGCCCTTGTCGTACCTTGGCTTTGGGTGTTTGACGGACGGTGCCGTTATGAACCAGATACATGCCCTCCTGTAAGGCCTCCGGATCATTTTTAGCTTCTTTTAACCATGCATCAATCGATGGTGCTGTCTTTTTTGTATTTTTATTACTCATTTACATCTACTCCTTATTTTTCTTTGTGGATCTTTAACAGTCTGAGCTGTTATCATCATGGCATCATTATTTTTGCTGCTAACCGTTAGAACCGATCCATGAAATCATGGAATCCCGCTAATCTACTTTACCACATCAAACCAGAATTTCAAAGAACTTGTTCGTCGGCGCGTACCTGATTTGCTTTTACAAATCGTTTTTGGTATCATAAGACTCACAAAACTATAAAAAGGCGGATAAAAGCATGAGCACTTCATTTTATATTCAATCAGCTTTACCATCAATTTCAACGATCACCGAATCTGAATTACAGAGGTTATTCAATGGATAATCAGGAACCGAAGCATCAACGACGTCCACGCTACAAAGGTACCCACCCCAAGGCATATAAAGATAAGTATAAGGAACTACAGCCCGAGAAATATGCGGATACGGTGGAAAAGGTAATGCAAAAAGGCAGCACCCCAGCCGGAATGCACCGCTCTATTTGCGTCAATGAAATCCTCGACTTTCTGGCGATTAAACCCGGACAAATCGGATTGGATGCCACCCTGGGGTTTGGTGGCCACACCAAAGCCATGCTGCAATGTCTTGAAGGTCAGGGTCACCTGTACGCCACTGATGTGGATGCCATCGAACTGCCCCGGACGCAAAAGCGTCTCGAAGATAATGGTTATGGGCCGGAAATTCTGACCATCCGGCATCTCAACTTTTCGCAAATCGATGAGATTGCCCGGGAATCTGGACCCCTGGATTTTGTTCTGGCAGATTTGGGGGTATCTTCAATGCAGATTGATAATCCCGAACGGGGCTTTTCTTTTAAGTTTGAAGGGCCATTGGATTTACGACTTAATCCCGAAAAAGGTATCTCTGCGGCGAAGCGGCTAAAAACCATTTCCCTGGATGAGTTGGAAGGTATGTTCGTTGAAAACGCTGACGAACCCAATGCAGCCGCTGTCGCCACCGCCATCATCGCCAAAAGGAATAAGGGCATTGACCTGGCAACCACAACCCAGCTCCAGGAAACGATCAAAGAAGCCCTTAAAAATATTCCCGGCAGCAATAGTAAGGAAGCCATGAAAAAAACCTGTCAACGGTGCTTTCAGGCCTTGCGGATTGATGTCAATGACGAGTATGAAGTGTTATATGAATTTCTGGAAAAACTGCCTGATGTGCTTGCCCCCGGCGGCCGGGTTGCCATCCTGTCTTTTCATTCCGGCGAAGACCGACTGGTTAAAAAATCGTTTCAGCGTTTTTTTCGAGAAGGCATCTATCGTGAGGTGGCTCCCGGTCCGCTTAGGCCTTCCGCCGAAGAATGCCATGCCAATGGCCGGGCCCGATCAGCAAAATTGCGCTGGACCATCAAAGCCTGATTTTGTGCCCTGCTATGTCGAATCCTAGTAATTTTCTGCATAATCATATGAAAGCAAAAAAGAACCTTGAATTTCAGGTTCTTTTTTGTTTAAATGGAATTTATATATATTTTGATGCTAATGGATAATATAGGTGATATTGCCGGACTCTGCCCAGGCAGCCGCAAACTGATCCAATCGATATCGGACCCTAACTCCGGCATCGCTCGAAGCGGCCGGATCATTGATGATGATATACTCGGAACCGTTTTCCTGGGTAAAACCGCAAACCACAATCAGATGACCATAGGTTGACCGAATTGGTGCCCCATCGATTACCGGTAAATTTGCGTTAACACTGGCGCTGTTTTTATAGGCCACTGCTACCGCCGCGGGATGACCGCCAGCGATTTCTCGTTTTAAGCCCTCAATGGTTGAATAGTCCACATAGGCGTGATAACCAAAGCTTGAGGCATAGGCGGTATTAAAGGGCCAGTTGCCGAAATCTTGATAACCATAATCATAGGATCCCCAGGCCGCGCCTTCCGGTTGAACCGGGGTTCCATAATAATTTAAGATCATCGCCACGCTGGTGGGACTGCAAATGGAATCGGCAATTGAAGGCTCCCGAACCATCTGCGATAACTGGGGGACATTGAGAATCGGTAGGTTTGATAAATCCGGATTATCGGTAAAGATCTTGGTGATTCCTTGGCCGAGATTGGCATTTCTTAACGCCACTGAGATTAATCGCACCGTGGGCGTCACTCCAGCGTTACCGGAATGGAGGATGACCCGATACTGAATTTTATTGGCCGTTTTTCCGTCCTTGACCACTAGGGTATCGACATCCATTTTGGCGACCGGACCATCGGTTACTCCGACCCCGGAGGAGCGGTTAATGGTGGTTCCCCACCGTCCCCAGGAGAGCCAGTCGGACCAGTTTTCGGTGGACAGACCATTAGCATCCACGGCATTCTCGCAGACCCGAGCTTCCACTTGAACCAGGGTTCCGTCGGGCGTGTCCGTATCCCAGGAAAGCACCGCTTTGGTAAATGAGTTGGCATTAAAGATGTTGGAAGTATATACTCCCGATTGATTTCCGGACTTAAGCACAATTGCCCCATCTCCGGAATTTGCTACAATCTCAACGCGATCCAACCCCATCGCATTCTCATTAAAATCACTGCCCGTTGTCTGAATCATCAAATTCCCCGGCACGGATTTTCGTTCGATAAAGGGAGCATCCTGATCCACGGTTCCCGTCGGCGGGTTTCCGCCTTTGGGCACAATGACAATATGGATGCCTTCCAGCCGATACGAGTAACCCGCGGTTCCTGAGCTTTCTCCGTTTTTAGCCCAGCCCAACCAGCCCATATTCTGGGCATGAACCTGATAATAGACATCAAAACCTGCAGCATCAGCCCCGGTTAAATTAATTTGAATGGCTTCCAGCCGATAGCTCAACCCTTCAGTACCGCTCATGGCACCATTGCTTTGCCAACCCCGGTCGGTATCCGCTTCCCAACCGATGTTCTGGATATGGGTTTGATAGGTAATGCCCAGATCATAATCCGGAGCATCCAGCTTCACCTCAATACCCTCCAGTCGCAAACTCCTGCCAGAGGTGCCACTCATGATTCCGTCGGTTACAAATTCCTGCCAGCCATCATTCTGTACATGGGTCCGATAGCTCACACTTGGGTTTTCGACCGCCATGATCCCGGCCGGGAGCATTCCGGCAAACAGACACAGTCCCAGCAATACGATCAAACTGTTTTGGAAACACTTCTTCACGGATTTATCCTCTTTCCTGTTTTTATGTTGCAACACTTTTTGATTTATTTTACTTATTGGCTATCATATTACAATAGACGAGGTCAGTCAATCATACTTATTTAATTCTTAATTACTGGCTCAATTTCGGCGCCGGGTTTAAAGTCCCGGATAATCTTCAAACCCTTTTTGATGCTTTTTTTCTCACGATACATTTTTGCATCGGCTTGGTTGATAATGGTGTCAATGTATTCATTGGTGCCACCACTGAAGGTTTCAATCCCATGGCTGGCACTGATTTGATAGCGACGGTTTTGTGTCTCATTGATGTGCTCAAATTCTTCCACAATGCGTTGCCAGATCGCTTCAGCCCCGGATTCATCCAAGCCTTCAAAGATAATCAGAAACTCATCGCCACCCAATCTGGCCACGAAATCATTTTCCCGAATCATATTCCTGATACCATTAGTGATGGTTAAGATCAGTTCATCGCCAACATCATGTCCCAGATAATCATTGACATCCTTGAGACCATTGATGTCGATAAAGCAGACTGAAATTTCGCTTTTGTTTTTCTCAGTATTTTTATATAGCTGCGCTAATTTTTCGA
This sequence comes from Acetobacterium sp. KB-1, assembly GCF_003260995.1. NCBI lineage: Bacteria > Bacillati > Bacillota > Clostridia > Eubacteriales > Eubacteriaceae > Acetobacterium > Acetobacterium sp. KB-1. The sequence goes on along the minus strand of NZ_CP030040.1, from coordinate 468,719 downwards.
AGCCGGTTCGGCGGTTATAGATCCCGGTCATGGTGTCATATTCAGAATAGTACTTAATTTCATCATTTTTCGCCTTACTGATGGTCAACAGCACCCCTAAAAACAAGGCCAGTGTGAAAATCATAAAATAAGCAAAGAGATTATTTTTTAAGACCAGTAGGACGGTATCAAACAAACTACCTGTTAACAGCTTGCCGTCCTCTGTATCCGGCGAAATATACGAAATAATGGTCCAATCCCCCAATCCCAAAACCAGGGAATGGTCGCTTTCTAATGCAAGTTCATCATCCGTCAGAATTTTCGTATAATTGAAGACGCCTGCATCGGAAATCTGAGAACCGTTTTCTTTTGTCTGAATAGTCTGCCAGACATCGGGAAAATCGTTCTTAAAGCTTTCATCCTGTCGATTATCATACATAAATGACCAGGCTTTGCTGCCATCACCACTGTTATAAAGCCAATACCCATCGGCATTGAGCATAAAAATATTGCCCTGACTGGTGGAAGCAATTTTTCCCACTTGACTTAGCATATCAACGGCAGAATAATTCAGCACAACGATTCCTTCCAGTTGGCCGTTCGTGTCATAATATGGTGTTGCCAAGCGAATCATCGGTTTAATAGGCTGCACAATCTGATTATTTTCCATGTTTAAGTCCAGTTTTGAGACATAGATCTGATTATCATCCAGATTAATTGTTTCGGTAAAATAATAGCGGTCTGCCTTGTTCTGGAGATCATCACTGTCAACGAGAGTGGCACCGGTATCGGCATAATTTACCCGAATCACTTCATTGCCATCCACGTCAATAAAGCGAATCTGATCATAGATCATTTTGCGGTTTGAAAAGGCCAACCAGTGATCTTCAACATCGCTATAGTCACCGCGGGCGTTATCACCCAGTTTCAAGGCATCGGTGACGTACAACAGATCAGTTACCAGCCGATTGACCTTATTAGCGACAATGGTTTTCTCCACATCGACCAGCTGTTCTTCCTGTGTCATAATTTCATTTTTTTGAACGGTGTCGATATTAATCTGGATTACCAGAGTGATCAAAAAATACACCAAACTGAGGACAAAAAATACTCCGGTGATATATATAATTGTTTTTTTTGTATCTTTTGTAATATTGTTCAAGGTAAGAACTCCTTATTTATAATTGAAAGATAAACTTGATTTCATTGTATCTTAATCAAATCGTCAAGACAAGAGTCCTGGTGTTCTTTTAAAATGAAATAACTTAGCTTTCCTATTTTATAAAAGCGCGTTGAGATTTTTAGTCGATTTTTAGAAAGTGTTTCCATTCCGGAACATCCCGTTTTCCCTGTGCATAGCCGAGCTGATAGCTTTGGAAAAGTTTCTCAAAGTCAATCTCGCGGTTTGACACTGGCATGGTCTCCGGATAAACCAGAAAAGCCTGTCCTTTGCGCTCCAGGGCTTCCAATTCATCTAAGGTCTTGTTATAAATCACATGGCGGCGCAGCATCGCCCGAGCCACCTTGGGATAGTTATGATAATAAGCTTTGATGGATCGCTTAAACCTAATCGGGGATTTTCGATAACCTTTTTCCCGCGTTAACACAACGAAGAATTTCTGATATCCGTCTTGTTTTGCAATATCCAGGGCAATGCCTCCACCCAATCCGCCGTCAACAAAGGACTGACCGTCATAATGGGTTGGTGGCATAAAAATAGGCAGTGAAGAGGATGCCCGAACAATTTTCATTAGATCTTTGATATCTTTAATATCATCCTTGGTATAATAAATAACTTTTCCTAAACTGCGTTCAAACATTCCTATTCGCAATTGGGCGGGATTCTCCATAAAGGTTTCAAAATCCAGCGGCAGAACCCCGCCAGGTAGAGATGTTTCTTCGTAAAGATATTGGGATCTGAAAAATCCATCACCTTTTAAAAAGGACTTCCAGCCACCAAAATTCGGATCTTGGGCGATTTCCACAAAAGAGCGTCGAGCTCTTTCAGGATCCCGGGATAAATAATTAACACTATGGCTTGAGCCAGCCGATATTCCAGCAACATAGTCGAAATAAAGATGGTTTTCCAATAGATTATTCAAAAATCCAGCGGTATAGCTAGCACGCATTCCCCCACCTTCGAAGATCAGGGCGGTATCTTTAATATTACATTTTATTTTATTGCTGATTTCCATTTTGTCTCCAGTTTCTGCGTTGATTCACTTTACTTGTTAAGTTTAACTTAAATACCCGGTTTTTTCAATCCTAGTTGCAAAATTTGGTTGTGTTAATAACCCTAGTTAAAGTGTTTACTTCGGTAAAAGAGATGCCTTCTTTTTAATAACAAAACCATCGTTTATCAAACAGTCACCGATCTTTTATCCTACGATTGCGTCGCCTCCAAATAAAAAAGCTGATAGTATCTGGAGATTTTTTCTTCGAGACTGTTCAGACTAATAATACCAGCTTCTCTTACTGTTTCTTTACCTTGAATGAACAGCATCACAACCGGAGCTGAAAAGATGTGAAAACTAGCCGATAATTCTGACAAGTTTTGCACATCAACCTTAACCGCCCGAATGTTTGGATAGCGATCAATCATCGCATTAATTTTTGGCTGCAGGTCACGACACACGCCACAAGTGTTACTGCCAAAATATGCCAGCAACATGTCATTTGTCTTAATCAGTTGATTCATTTCTATTACTGTATTTACCTGTTCCATTTATTCCCCCACAATCTCAATCTCAAAAATATTACTCATTAATTATAACATATCGTCGATGCTAGAAGGAGACCAAAACTGCATAAGAAGCGGATCTTGTATACCATCATCAAACTTTCCCAACTGGTGCCATATAAACGACGAACTCATCTTCGCCATCTATACTAAGGAGGCGATCGGCAGCTTGCTGATCATAAGCTGCGATGGCACAGGTTCCGGCACCAATGGCTTCGCAGGCGAGATAGAGGTTTTGACAGATATGTCCGGCATCCAAAGCTATTACCTTGTATGAGGCCTCAGCATAGCGCCATTCCATCCGATAGGAAATGGTTGTCCAGATAAAGGTAACGGCACTTGATCCGGCAAATTTTTGATTTAATGCCGCCTCTGTCATCCTTTCTTTGAGATGATCCGGTGATGATTCTAGAACTAATTGGTGCTGGGACGGCAAGTACCGATAGATTCCCGTTTCCAGGCCGTCCACATTGAATACCGCCAGATAGGTTTCCAGGGCATGACGATTTCCCGCTGAGGGAACGGTTCTCAGAGCATTTTTCTGTTGCCACTTGCGAACTCCCTGGGTGGCCCAGAGAAGAAATGACAATTCGTCAATGGACAAGGCTTCATTGCTAAATCTACGCCGTGATTCTCGGCGTAAAATGGCTGTCTTTAAAGACACTTCACCGATCTTAACCGCTTCAGGCTCAATTAAAGGTATTTTCTTTGCATCCGATGGACATGGTTTTTCAATCGGCGGGGCTGGGACGCCCATGTTCTGATCGGTCCTTTTAAAATCAGTTTCCTGTCGAATATCGTCTTTCAAGAAGTCCTTTAAGGTTTTAATATTTTCATTTTTCATCGTTTTCTGCCTTTCATTGTCTCATGAATAACCATTTTTCTGATTTCACTTTCTATTATTTTACCCGATAAGAATAATTTAAGCAGCAATAAGATAAAAATCTTATCGTGATTGTTATGATTTCTCAGTTAAAAAACGCGCTTCTGAGAAAGTGTTATTGCTTTGCTGAGGTTCTAATCATGTACTAAATCGGGTAGGAGGCTGACCATTAATTGATCAGCCGACCTCCCACACAACCGTACGTACCGTTCGGTATACGGCGGTTCCAGAGTTTACACGGTTACTTGCAGATAATAATCATAAAAATTGGGATATCCTGCCCGCTTGAGTCGATCATTAGACAGGGTTCTCATTAAGATTGGGCTATGGGCGGTTCGCCAATAGCCTTTTCTTGTGTTTGCCCACATCCACGCCCGTTTTTCATCCAGTCCCAACTTTTTGAGATTGGTAAAGCGCGTTTTTACTTTCTTCCAGCGTTTCCAGATCACCATCCGGATTCGGCTTCTCATCCACTTGTCCAGCGGTTTCAATATATTTTTCATATCCGCCAGCTTGAAATAATTGACCCAGCCCCGCACGATTTGCAGCATTCTTTCTTTTCGTCTCTGAATTCCCATCCCATTACTGCGTCCGGTAATCTGTCGGATTTTATCCTTCAGCTTATCGATACTCTGGGGGTGAACTCGCAACCTTCCCTGTTCCTGGTAGATATAGAATCCATATCCGAGGAATTTCACTTTTGCGACGTTGGACACTTTCGTTTTCTCCCGATTAATACGAAGAAACAGTTTCTCTTCGATAAACGGGGCGATGTTCTTAAGGGTTCGTTCGGCCGCTCTCCGGCTCTTGCAGAAAATCATCAGATCATCAGCATACCGGACAAAATGGTGACCCCGGCGTTCCAGTTCTTTATCGCATTCATTGAGCATGATATTTCCAAGAATTGGGCTGAGTGGACCGCCCTGCGGCACGCCTTCCTCATTACGCTCGAACACGCCACCTGACATAACGCCTGCGTTCAGAAATTTGTGGATCAGGGAGATGACCCGACCATCTTTGATGGTTTCAGACAGAATCTGAATCAGTCGACTGTGATTGACGGTATCAAAGTACCTTTCCAGATCCATATCGACGACGTATTTATATCCGTCGGTAATATTTTGCTGGCATTGTTTCAGGGCACCCTGAGCGCTGCGTTTGGGTCTGAATCCGTAACTGTTGTCTGAGAATTGTTGTTCGAATATCGGCGTTAACACCTGAGCGATCGCCTGTTGAATCAATCGATCCACAACGGTTGGGATTCCCAATTTTCGTGTCTTCCCGTTTTCTTTTGGTATTTCTACCCGTCTGACGGGTTGTGGTTTGTATTTACCACTTCGGATGGCTTCAATGAGTTCATTCCGGTTTTCTTTCAGGTAGGGCAGAAGTTCATCTACCTGCATGCCATCTATTCCACCTGCACCCTTGTTTTTCTTCACCTGCTTATAGGCCAGGTTCAGATTATCCCGGGTTAGAATTTTCTCCAGTATTCCATCCGTCTGCTCGTTTGTATTGGTGATTTCAGTTTCAATTATCTTTGGTGATGCGCACACGTTGCATATCTTTTCTGTTCCGCAGATATCTTTTGCAGATCGCCTTCATTATAAAGTTTTCTGTGTTTTATTTTATCACCGTCAGTAATCTTCATTGATCTTCACCTCCTCTGGTTCAGCCCTTCCTTCGACATCTAGATTGTCTCCGTACTATGGCTTCGGCTGACTTCTCACGATAAATCTTATTTCAACCGTATTTCATACTCTGTTTCCACACGTCCGTGAGATCTCCCCGGGTAAGAACGCAATCTTTCCTTCCATCTATCTGCCACATTTACACCATCAACTTCCGAGTAGTTTTGGGGCTTCAGTTTGTTAGGCAACCTTACCCAGTTGATCATGCCTGATGTGATTTCTGTTCGTCAGACCGGAAGTTTGCCGCTGGCTTCCTTCAGATTCTCCGTCGCCGGGGACACCCTTGCCTTAAGCTATGCACTTGGCACTACCTACCCGTGCTCGGGACTTTCACCCGTTAGATTGCGCCCATGCCGGGCGCACCTAAAAAAAGAGATCAGCAAGCTGACCTCTTTTTCGCTCATCCACCGCCCACCGGCGGAAAAATTAATACCGTATCATCATTTTTCAAGCTGCTATCAAGCCCTGCTAAGGCATGGATCACACAGCCATTTACAAAAACAGCAATCCCCGGATTAAGCGCTCCGGTATCATCAAAAAGTCGTTTATTTAATGCTGGCCCATAGCTGTTACAAAGTTGATTCAGGGCATCCCGAACCGTATCACCATCTGAAAGCACGATGGTCTGGTCTTTTTTTTCACCCATCAGGGCTTTTAAACCCATGATGGTGGTGATATGTATCGCAATCATTTTTTTCCAATCATTCTTTTTATAACATATTCCGTTTTTCAAGCAGGGTTACAGCTTCAGGCAGATCAAGTTCGGCTAATTTTTCTCGAGTCGGTACCCCGTCTTGACTCCAGTTTCTGGCATCATAATATTCGTTGAGCATGATTTCCAGATCAGCTTCGGGTATCAATTGTCCTTTGGAGCCGCCTTCTTTGATGGCTTCTTCCATGATTCGTTTGGGAAAGTTATCATCCGCCCGGGTAAAACCGGCTGAAATGTTATAGACCCGAGCCAGGTTATTGACCCGCTCCCCAACCTTGCCGACATCTTCTTTAGTCAGGACGAGACCGCTGGCACTGCTGACAAGATCAGCAGTGTTTTGCTCAGCAATGGCCGGCAGTGCCATATCCATCAAGAAGCCACACATGGTGGGGCAATCAGTGGTGGCACAGCGGATATCCTGATTCCATTTGGTCAGCCAACCCTTGCCAACCACGGCAAAGCGATCATAGGCCTGAGGCACCGGAATCCCAAATATCTCCTGAAAGGCATAACCCCGATTATGGTCGGCACCCGTATAACTGGTGGCAAAATTCAGACCATGAGCCTTAGCACCCCGGGGATCATAGGCTGGCAACTCCAATCCTTTGATATGCATGGCAAAATCACTGGCGTCGCCGCCAATTTTTTGTGCCATAACCCGTGAGCCATCGCAAAGCAGCTCTCCAAGTCCTTCTCGTCGGAAGGCAATTTCTTCAATCAACTGAGTCACTACCTCATGATTTCCAAAGCGTAAATCAAACCCTTGCGTGTCTTTCTCACTGAGTAATCCGCGCTCAAAAAGCTCCATGGCTAAGGCAATGGTGACCCCCACTGACATGGTATCTAAGCCATACTTGTCGCATATCATATCATTGTAAATAATGCTATCGACGTTTTCTACCCCGACCACACCGCCAAGGCTGTAATAGGTTTCGTATTCAGGATCCGACATGCCACCTTCATAGCGTTTCCCCTTGGCCAGCTTCAGCTGGGTACAACCTACCGGACAACCATAACAATGTTCGTTGCCCTTGTTACGGCTTATGCTGGCTTCGACCCCAATGGAAGTCGAATAATCTTTTTCGCCGGTGGTCCGAAAATTTTCAGATGGAAACATCCCCATGGCAGAAATCGGATCCACTACCATTGGGGTCCCCAGCTTCGAAAACTCGGGATATAAAACCGGGCTATCTTTCATGGCCCCCAACATGAACTTACGGGCCGCCGCAAAGGCTTCAGGTTTGGCAATGGGTACCTCCTGAGTTCCCCTTACAGCGATGGCCTTTAGATTCTTTGAGCCCATCACCGCACCCACGCCTTTACGACCAAAGGCCCGGCGCTCATTTATAATCGCCGCCATCTTCGATAGATTTTCTCCGGCTTGGCCAATACAGGCAATCCGAGTGTTCTGATCGTTCACATCCTGCTTGATGATTGTCTGAATGATCTGCGTATCCATTCCCCAAATTTTTTCGGCGTTTTTTATCGACACCTTGTCGTCCTTGATATGAAGATAAACCGGGGTTTCTGATTTCCCTTCAATGATTAGCACGTCGTAGCCGGCAAATTTCAGTTCAACTGGAAAGTAACCCCCAGACAATGACATTCCCACTGCCCCAGTCAAGGGGGATTTAGTCGTTACCGCCATTCGGCTGGCACAGGGTGCTGAGGTCCCGCTCAAAGGACCCGGGGCAAAAATCAGCTTGTTATCGGGCCCCAGGGGATCCACCTCACCCGGGACCTCATCAAAGAGGTATTTCACCCCAAAACCGGCACCGCCAATATAATCTTTGGCAATCTTTTCCGGCAAATCTTCAACCGATACTGTTTTTGTTGTGAGGTTTACTCGCAACACTTTTCCCATATAACCGCCCTGAAACATCTCATTACCTCCTCGTAATCTAAAAATGATCAACCAAGTCATTTTCGTATTCGCTTATGATCAGGTTTTTGATAACGTTATCATAACATATTAGTAAAAATTAATCAATCAGCTAATTTAAGTGCAACTAAATTTTAAGCACGCTCAGATCTTCCTGTCCAATTCGTTTCACTCAAACGGTTCTGAAAATGATTGTATTTCACTTTATTTTTGTACTATAATAAGTTATGCACTGATTCTATCAATAGAAAGGACTACTCAATTGCAGAAACTTATTTATAATAATATTTTAGAAACCATCGGTAATACCCCGATGGTTCGGATTAATCATTTAAATCCTAACCCTAATGTGGAAATCCTGGCGAAGTTCGAAGGTTTTAATCCAACTGGCAGTATTAAGGATCGGATTGCCCTTAAAATGGTTGAGCAGGCTGAAGCCGAAGGTGTCTTAACCAAAGACATGATCATTATCGAACCGACCAGTGGAAATACCGGGATTGGTTTGGCGATGATCGCTGCCGTCAAGGGCTATCAACTGGAAATCGTCATGAGCGAAGCGGTCTCGATTGAACGCCGTAAAATGATTCAAGCCTTTGGTGCGACCGTCACGCTGACCTCACCGACCGAAGGAACCGATGGTGCAATTCGTAAGGTGCGGGAATTAGTTGCCGCCTATCCGGAGCGTTATTTTAATCCGGATCAATTCAGCAATCACTATAACAAACTCGCCCACTATTCCACCACAGCCGAGGAAATCTGGGAACAGACGCAAGGCAAGGTTACCCACTTTGTTTCCTCTTTAGGGACCTCCGGCACCATTATGGGCGTTGGCATGGGACTTCGCCGGCACAATCCGGATGTGAAAATTGTCGAAGCCCAGCCGGTGCTTGGACATTACATCCAGGGTCTTAAAAACATGGAAGAAGCCATTGTTCCGGCCATCTATCAACCCGATGAGATTGACTTACATATCATGGTTGAATCGGAGATCGCCTTTGATTTTGCCCGTCAAATTGTCAAAAAAGAAGGCATCTTTGTCGGCATGAGCAGTGGTGCGGCGATGTATGCCGCTACCGAAGTGGCTAAAAAAATTGATTCCGGTCTGATTGTGGTGATCTTCCCGGACCGTGGCGAAAAGTATCTCAGTACTGATTTGTTTAAGCTGTAATTTTTTAGGTGACAGGTGATATGAGGCATCGCTGATCCTTTCTCTTGTGCTTCACACCATTGCTTTCTATGTGTACGCAAGGTTCGATGCTAAAAAGAAAGCTGCTGAACTAAATAATTTGGTAAAAAACAAGCAATAATAGCGAGACGTTTTGAATGTCAATTCAAACTATACAACATGGAATATGACAAACAAAACGTCTTTAAAAAAATTACTTTCTAAATTAATAGTTAAACCCATACGTTAAGTTGAGCCAAGCACTATCAGCAGCATTCTGTCACCTTCTTTTTTGCTTATCTACCATCTGTTTTTCGCATGTTCACAAAATGCCAACAGATTATTTATGATAACTTTTTTACCGTCTGGCAACATCACAACTCCGTCAAAAGAACCGAATAACTGATGACAGTACATTTGAATAAATGCAACTTTAGTATCCGTCACCTGATCGTAAATTGGTGTCATCACAAACTGAAACTTCCCCTCTTCATCACGAAATTTCCAGGGTTTCATATAATCCGTCGTGTCAATTTCAGTATGAAGTCTGCCTAGTTTATAAGCTTTCCCGTTCCAGAAAAACATATTCTCCGAAGCGTTTTTTAAATCACCAAATCCCCAGCCAATATTAAATCCAAAGTGGTTGCCTTCAATAATGGCTGAACCGTTGCCCCAAAACCATTCTTGTGAAAAAGGCCACACCCCTCTGCCCCAATCAAGGACTGCGGTGCTATTCTCATTAAGTTCAACCCGTCGCTGGCCAAACGCGATGATCCCTTTTCCGCCAAAATAATTTTCTTTACAGTTTAAATAAAATTTTGTCTTTTTGGCAAAGGGTGTCGCAATCACCATTTTTTCATTAGTGATGTGAATATTTCACGGTAATGATACCAACGATATTCAATTGGATACCGGTAGCACACACATTGATACCGTGGACGATTCACAAATCAATATGAATATTTCACGGTAATGATACCAACGATATTCAATTGGATACCGGTAGCACACACATTGATACCGTGGACGATTCACAAATCAATATGAATATTTCACGGTAATGATACCAACGATATTCAATTGGATACCGGTAGCACACACATTGATACCGTGGACGATTCACAAATCAATACTGGCTATTCATGGAATGATACTGCTGCCTTATAATGTATATCAGGGAATAAATATCCAATATTCCTTAATACATTATAAAGGAGGACATAAATATGTCCAGAAAAATTGCCGTGAAGCTCATTATGGAATTGCGTGCTAATGGGCTTTCGCAATCATCAATCGCACGCAGCCGACACATGTCAAAAACTTCTGTTAATGAAGTTTTCCGTATTGCTGAAGAACAGCATCTTTCTTATGATGAGATCAAAGACCGGTCTTCAGACGAAGTCTATCATCTGTTCTTTCCGCATAAACATGCTGAAGAAACCGTTTATGCGCTGCCGGATTATGACTATGTTCATAATGAGTTGACCAAAGTGGGCGTCACCCTCAAAATTCTCTGGCAAGAGTATCGGGATCAATGCACTGCCACGTCACATCTCAACGTTGGTTATACGAAATTCTGTAATGGTTATCGCGATGAAGTGGCGCGTAAAAAGCTAACCAATCATCTGACCCATAAGCCGGGTGTGATCGCCGAAGTTGACTGGAGTGGCAAAACCCAAAAGCTGATTGACCAGGTGACCGGTGATGAGATAAAAGTTTATCTCTTTGTTGGCACCTTGCCTTACAGCCAGTATACCTATGTTGAACCATGTTTAGATATGAAACAAAATACCTGGCTCAATTGTCATGTGCACATGTATGAATACTTTGGTGGTTCAACGGTTCGCACGGTTTGTGATAATCTCAAGACGGGTGTTGTTACGCATCCCAGGGAAGGTGACATCATTCTCACTGAAGCTTATGAAGCTTTGGGTGATCACTATTGCACGGCTATTATGCCCGCCCCGGTGCGAAAACCAAAAGCAAAGGCTTCGGTTGAAGGCAGCGTTGGTAAACTCGCCACGGCGGTGATTGCCAAACTTCGAAATAATGTCTACTACACCCTTGCCGACTTGAGAGTCGATGTCCTGGCGGCTCTCAAAGTGTTTAATGACCGGCCTTTCCAGAAACGGCAAGGCAGTCGTACTGAAATCCACGACACCATTGAGCGCACCTGTTTGAGACCATTACCGGTGCATCCCTATGAGCCAGTTACCTGGTTTTACAACAATAAAATCTATTCGGATTGTCATATCGTTTTTGAAAAGAATCATTATTCCTGTCCTTATCAGTTTGCGGGTAAAAAAGCCGATTTACGTGTCGGTGATTCATTTATTGAGATTTATTGCCACAATGAGCGGATTGCCAGTCATCATCGTTTCCCATACTATACCATTGATGGTTGGTCGACTCATGATGAAGATTTGCCTGAAAGTTTTAAACAGGCGGAATGGAATCAGGAACGTTTTATGAAAGAAGCACAGAGCATCGGTGCTTCAACTTTGGCGGTGATTCAGCTGATTTTCGAAAATACCCGGCTCCCGGAAAGAGCTTTTAATCCGTCAAAGTCGGTACTGAAACTGGCTAAAAAATATTCGGCGGTACGGCTTGAAAATGCCTGCGAAATGGCCCTCAAAACGCTTCGTTCGCCGAGATACATACATACAAACATCTCGAACCGATATTAGCCGCTGGCGAAGATATCCTTTATGCCAAAGACCGGGATGCCGCTCATCAAGCTGAAACAGCGAGTACCACCGGTTTTATCCGTGGGGCATCTTACTACGGCGGTTACGACAATGATTAATGACGAAACCCGACGCAAACTCCGCGAAATTCAGCTTGAGGAAATGATTCAGGTGATTGACAGACAGGCCAAAGATACGATTTATGCCACCCTCTCTTTTGACGAACGCATGAAAATGATTGTTGATTATGTTTATCAGGAAAAGCACAACAAGCGTGTTGCAAGCCTTATAAAACGGGCTCGATTCAGAATTCCGAATGCCGCCATTCAGGATGTTTTCTTTGCTGAACGACATCTTGATAAAGATCTGATTCTGGAAATTGCTACCGGTACTTTTATCAGCAACAATCAGAATATCATCATTTGCGGGTTCACTGGCTCGGGAAAGTCGTATCTGGCTTGTTCCATTGGAAAAGAAGCCTGTAAACAGGGCATTCGCACCCGGTATATTCGCTTGCCCGACCTTCTGATGGAATACGGCGAAGCAAAGAACCAGCCGAATGGGCAAAGCAGGGAACTCAAAAAATATACGAACTATCCCTTATTGATCCTTGATGAATGGCTAATTACTGATCTTTCTGATGATGAACTCCATTTTCTTTTTGAACTGGTCGAACGCCGTTATGACAACGGTGCTACCATTTTCTGCACGCAGTATAAGATCGAGGAGTGGCATGCTCGTCTCGGTGGTGGTGTTCTGGCTGATTCTATTATGGATCGCATTATACATGGTGCTCACATTGTCAGCTCAGGCAGTATAAATATGCGTGATTTTGTATTAAACCTTTAATGAACCCATTTTAGGGAATGCCGGTATTACCGGTATCATTTTGTGAACCAATGGTATCATCTCAAGTACTGCCAGTATCATTAGCGTGTACTGGCGGTACTCTTAGCGTGAAATAATCAGTATCATTTTGTGAACCAATGGTATCATCTCAAGTACTGCCAGTATCATTAGCGTGTACTGGCGGTACTCTTAGCGTGAAATAATCAGTATCATTTTGTGAACCAATGGTATCATCTCAAGTACTGCCAGTATCATTAGCGTGTACTGGCGGTACTCTTAGCGTGAAATAATCAGTGATGTCGTTGTTTAGGACAATATCGATATTAATGGCCCCAATTTTATCGTCCTTGGCCGTCAGCTTTAGCTGCCGATGCGTCTTCTGCACTTCAAAGCTCATGGTGTAGTCTTTACCTTCAACCCGAATAAGACTCGGCTGCTCCGGGTCATTTGGCAGTACAATGCTTTTTAGCGGCAAGGGCTTCATTCTTGAAAATGAGTAACTCTCCTTTGTTGTCACATTAAAAAGTTCAGCCGAAAAATTAGCTATATATGAAATGTTGCCAATGGTCATCTTAAGAATGTAATCACCGCAATAGATTTGATAAAAGTCCCATTCCTTCAGTGCGAAGGGATGGGCTTTAATATTCTCTTTGTTATAGTTATATAGCATTTTCGTAGCATAGCCGGGCTTGATTACATGCCCTTTCCGATCCAACAGATCCGTTCTTTTTGTTATTTTATTTTCCATTTACAGCCTCCCTGTGGTTCATTTTAAACCAATATCTTAAGGGTAATTGCCTGACCTGCTGTCCACTGGTGTTGGTTTTGTCAGTTTTATATTACGATTCACTTATAGAAATATTATCAAAACCATACGAGAAATTGATTCTTTTTTTATGATTTGCCTTATTCGTGCAGAGCAAAATTACTTCGTTGCTTTTGTCTGCCAGATCGCTACCCGTTTATCTGGAGCGACATACATTTTATCACCTTCTTTAATCCCATAGATGTCATAAAATGCATCGATTGAACTGAGCACGGCATTGACGCGTACTGATGCCGGTGCATGCACATCGCTCAGCAAATAATTCTTTTCGAGATCCTGAGTCGTGAGTTTGGCCCAGATCGTTGCCCAGTTGGTGTAAACATCTTCCAGCGATTCGCCCTGTTTTTCGGCCACCGCTGTGACCGTGGACAAGGCCCCCAGATCAGCAATATTTTCTGACAGGGTCAGGGTGCCATCAACAGCATCTCCGGTAGAAATGGTATAGTTACCGTAATAATCAATGATTTTCTGTGACAAGGTGTCATAGTTTTGATATTCTGCGTCCGTCCACCAGATATTGTAATTGCCCTTTTCATCATATAAAGATCCGCTTTTATCAAAAGCATGACTGATTTCATGGGCAATGACGGCACCGATCCCACCGAGATTTTTACCATTACTTTGATTTTCATCAAAAAATGGTGCCTGCAAGATGGCCGCTGGAAAGACGATTTCATTATTGGCCGGATTGTAATAAGCATTGACTTCCTGGGGTGTCATATACCATTGCTCCCGATTGACGCCCTTTTTATATTCATCATAGTCAAATTGCCTGTTCGCCTTCCGAAGTTCAATCACATTTGATAGATAACTACCACCTTCTTCTTTCGCACTCACCTGGAGATATTCGCCGATAGTACTCCACTGATCCGGATAACCAATTTTTAAATCCATGGTATCCAGCTTCAGAATGGCTTTTTGTTTTGTCTCCGGGCTCATCCAATCCTGACTGTTGATGATTTCTTTGTACTCTTCGATGAGCGTTGCAACCATGGTTTTAACATCCTGCTTGGCTTTTTCATCAAAGTACTTTTCGACATAGATCTTTCCGAATTCCCACTGAAGAAACGTTTCCACCTCGTCAAAGGCCAACCGCTCGTCGGTTTTTTTCTCAGTAGAGCCATCCAGTTTCATTTCCATATTGAGCTTAAGATCCCGATAATCAACCGGTGCATAATCGGCCAGATCATTTAATACAACAAATTTTGTATACTCCTTCAGTACCGGCAGGTTTTCTTCGGTAAACATCGCATTGATCTGTTTTATTGCATCCACTTCAAAAACAACGTAGTGATCCTCACGAGAAAGCCCCTGAGCCTCGAGATACTTTTGCATATTTATATTACCGTAAAGGGCCAGCAGCTGCTCATAGCTATAGACATTATAGTAGCGATCCGGGTTATAAAACTCCTCCGGTGCCAAGGCCTGTGCGGCCACCGTGCTGGCAAAGGCATACACTGCTTCGGCATTTGTCCCGGCTGCCTCTTTTTCTTCACCGCCAAGAACTAACATATCCTGGATATACTCTTTATAGGCGTCGCAATACGCCTGCATTGAATCGTTTTCCATGTATTCTTTGCCAATTAAATCATCCATCGACTCGAATCCAACCATCATTGTATCCGAATTCATGTCATCCTGATAATAACCATAATTAATCAAGCTGGACTGGCCAATTGTTGATAAAGCGATTAGTCCATCCAGATATTCTTCCAGATTCCGGGCTGATTCAATCTGCTCCAGATAGGGTGTAACGGCTTTAAGACCCTGAGCGTTACGATTGTCCAGATCGATGGCACAGTCGTACAAATCACTTATTTTTTGTTCACTGCTGCCCTTGGGATAGGTTTCTTTGCTATTTGACAATTCGGTGACAATCTCTTGAAGCTGGACTGATGTTTTTTCACCCAATTCATAGAAGAAGGACCACGATCCTTCAGTTGGCGGAATCTTTTTTTCCGCTAGCAGGTCATAATTAATGGCACCATAATAGTCCTCGGACACACTCGGTTTAACCGTTTTTCCGGCATTTGAATTCGCACAACCGGCTAAACTGACCATCAATAGTATAGACATAAACAGGACTATCTTTTGAGTTGTTTTGATTTTTTTCATTTCATCTCCTTTTTTTAAAAATTATTTTTTGTGAAAAGGCATGGCACTGTTTTTAAGACAAGAGATCCCAGGGTCACAGCTAATCGATTGACTGAACTTCAACTGAAATCCAACTTATTGTTTAAGATATGGGCGTTCCACTTTCCCCGGCACTTCACTTCCTTTTACTCCCACCTGAACCTTAATCCCTTCCAGACGGTAACCAAAACCTTCGGTTCCGGCTGGCTCTCCATTCTTTGCCCAATCCATCCAACCGACATCCTGGACATGAACCTGATAGTAAACATCAAAAAGATCGGCATCTGCCCCGATTAACACAATTTTAATGGCTTCCAGACGTAGCGATTCACCCTCGGTTCCGCTTACTTCACCATTCTCCACAAAATCGTGCCAACCCTGATTTTCAACATGGGTTTGATACCGAACACCGATATCGTAGTTGCTGGCACTGGCGTTCAGTTCAATGGCTTCTAAGCGCAGGGCTTCACCCGCGGTGCCGCTGATTTGACCATTGTTCACCAGCGCCTGCCAGCCGTCATTTTGAACATGGGTACGATAGGCGGTGTTCACCACGGGATCTTTCGATATGACCTGGGCCAGAGCTTGATCCAGTTGAATCAGACCATAACCATAGTGATCGTCACGACCGCTTACACCCAGGTCGATGGCTGTTTCTTTTAACACCGCCTCGACCTCAGCTGCCGAAAGCGTTGCATCCGCTGCCACCAGAACCGCACAGGCACCCGTTACAACGGGACATGAAAGGGATGTCCCGGACTCCGTGATATAATTATCCTGAGCCCACAGAGTCGTAGTCTCAACACCTGGTGCACACAGATCAACCCTTTCGTTATACTGGGAAAAATCGCCAATCACATTGTCACGATCCGTGGCACCGACCGAAATGACCCCGTCATAGGCAGAAGGTATCGTAATTTTCCCAGCTTTTTCTGGAACGGCGCCATCATTTCCGGAAGCCGCCACTAAAATCTTACCCGCACTGGCCGCATAAGCGATGGCCGTCTCCAAAACCGGCGACACCTCATATCCCGCAAAGCTCATATTGATCGCCCGCACCTCGGGGCGATTGGCCGCATGATAAAGGGCGGCACAGGCATAACCCAGATTGACCTCGTAATCATCGACCGTTTCACCCCCAACCCGGTATGGAGCGATTTTAATATCCGCGATGCCGGCCACTCCGGTGATGCCAATCTCATTATTGGCAATCGCCGCAATACAGCCACTGATCGCAGTGCCATGGCCAACCTCATCGATTGTCGCCGTTTGTCCTATGACATAATCATAACCGTCGACAGACTTGCCGATGATATCCGGGTGGTTGGTATTAAGACCGGTATCAAGGACCGCGACGACGACTGACTCTTTATTGTTAACCTGATCCCAGGTCTTATCGGCGCCGATTGCTTCAAATTGCCAGGCTTCGGATAACATTGGATCATTTGGTAGGCTCGCTAATTTGAGGTAAGCATTTTTTTGAGCAGCCAGCACATGGGGATTCTTTAAAAGCTCTAAAACCAGCGCATCAGCCTGACTTCCATCCTTGACCTTGATAATATCAACCTGATCATTTAGTTTTTCGCCGGCTTCAATCTGATTCGTCGTCAGCCCCAGATCCTTAATCGTGCCTTCATTCTGATAAATGATAACGATTTGGTCATCAATCTTAGCATCATAATCTAAATCATTGACTTGACTATAACTGTGAATGCCTTGACTGGCTGCGACCACTCCAATTGGTAAACCGGTTAGAATTATAGCCACGATGAGCCAAATAATAATCCGCTTTTTTAATTTCAATTGATACCTTCTTTCTAAATTAAGCTTCTTCTCTTAAGAATTTGTCAATTAACGTGTAAACCCGATCGCGATCAAAATTCCTTGCGAAAGTAGTGCGAACATCACCTTAATCTGTCCGTCAATTTCGCTGACAAAACTAATCCGCTTGTATTTTTTTTATCTTATTATATAAATTCAAACCTTATAATCTATAAATTTGCAGCGTATTTTAAAATTTGCGTCAGATTTTTAACAAAATTTCCCCTTCTTGGTTATTCATATGGATCCGGGGTATTTATTAAGTACTCTCCTTAAAAAATAGGAGAGCAAAGCTTCCAAGAATCATACGAATAGCGAGGTCATCTTTATGGATCAAAATAATGAATTTGATATTTTTTTATATTTGCTTGACTGTATTGAACAGAATAAAAGCAATGATTGGAACACTTTCCGCCGGAGAAACAGAAAATTATCAATAAATTTTGATCACAAAGTACTCACCTCTATTGAATTGACCGGATTTAACTTTCGCAAGATTTCTTTTTGTGATGCCAACTTTTCCGAATCAGTCTTTAAAAACTGCGTCTTTGATTCGTGTCAAATCGATAAGGTTCAAGCATTTGGCGCAACCTTCGAGGAATGCAGTATGGTTCAGGCCACCCTGACCGATGGTAATTTTGTCACGACCCGTTTTAATCATTGTGACTTACGTTACGCAAACTTTTCTAAAAGTAAAATACATCAAAGCTACATGGCTCATACTCAAGCAGATTATGCCAATTTCCTTCATGTTTCATTTTATGACACTTGCTTAACCGGCAGTTCGTTTACCTATTCTGATTTTTTCGGATGTGATATGAAAAATGTACAGATGTATGATACTGATTTCTCTGCCATTTCCGTCGATGGCGAAACAATATTTTGGGATTGCTATTATGATCGGAAAACTAATTTTACCGGTGTTGGGCTAAGCAGTTGTAGAATCGAGCCAGTCTTATTGTCAAGCTTCCAATGTAACATCCGCCGTATCTGGTGGGAAAACTGGTATGAAGAAAAAAAACTTGCAACCGCAGACTATATAAAAACATTCAAACATAACCCCATAGTTAATTTTTTCAAACTTTTAAAAAGTTTAGGTAATTCCATCATCAATCCGGTAGTCAAGTTTTTCTGGTGGATTACCGATTATGGTTCATCAACGATTCGTTTAATTTTAGTGTTTCTGGCAACTACTTTGGGTTTTGCTCTAATTTATACTATTTTCCCACACTTTACTAATGATCTGGTTATTAATCAGTCAAGCAATCATTTTCTTGTTTTAATTAGGTCTTTCTATTTTTCAGTCATTGTCATGACGGGCCTTGGTTTTGGTGAGATTAATGCGAATCCTACTTCTTATATTGGACATATTGTCATTCTTGTTCAATCATTAATGGGCTATATCTTATTAGGAGCTTTTTTGGTACGCATTGGTATTCTGTTTCAGGGCGAGTTTCCGGTATCATCAATTCGAAAAAAAAATTGTAATACTGAATGTGATATCGACAGTAATCGTTCAATCAACCAGAATGATCGTGTTTAAAAGGAGATAATCTGAATGGACATTCAAAAATTAACATGCACTATTGCTGATGATAGTATTTTTTCAAGAAAAATTCTTCATAATATCTGCCAGGAACTTAATCTGTCTGTTGTGAAGGAATATGCCAGTGGCGATGAACTCTTAGCTGATCTTGACACGACAAGCTACCCTGACCTCATTTTTCTCGATATCAACATGCCTGGTCACTCTGGAACAGAACTGATCGAAATTTTACTCGATCTGAATCCAGATTTCATCATTATTATGATTTCATCAATTAGTGATCTTGACGAAATCAAAGAGTGCCTTGAACTGGGAGCCGCAAATTATGTTCATAAAGACGCTGGCATCTCGACAATGAAAGAAATCATTCGTTCAACCATAAAAAACAGTGGCTTGTCCTGATATTTTGATCGGATAATTCTAGACATTGGACCTGAATCTGTCAAAGCTTGTCTCTTTTTATCAATCTCAACGATACCAGCCAGGTATATCGTTTTTAAAATTGTCATTATGAGCCCATGATTTTTAATTTGTTTAAACATGCATACTTTCTTGAACCGACATCTTTTCACCAATAATTTAAACCGGTCTGATGGTTATGTTTTTGACGATTTCACCGTATCTGCTGGTGGCGGATTCAGAAGGACATCCTTTTTGACAGAACCTAAAATGACTGATTTTTCGGTTAGGATGTTCGACTTTCAACATCTGTTGATCATCCAGTTTTTGGCTAAGTGCTTCAAACGCTGCTTTAAACCGTTGATCTTGTTGGGCCTTTGGGTAAAAAGACAGCACATAAGTATAATAAAAAAGATTATACCTTAAGAATGGATATTCAACCTGCATAAACAAGCTTCCCATTCCATAATGACAGGGACCCACTGGTGTTTTTACAGTCCAATGATCAAGAAGGGTTTCTACCGCGTCGTCCAGTTCTTTGCTGTCCAGATATTTTTTTGAAAATCGAAAGGCATCCAAGGCCAGAAGTGTAACATTGGGATTTGAAAATTCCGTTTCCGGACCCCGACCATAAATGAATTTATTACACCGCCATCCGCCATCTTTAAATCGATTTGCTAAGAGCCAGGTAAAGATCGACTGAACCCTTTTGTCTTCGGCATAACCATTACGACAAAGGGCTGCTGCCGCATGTGCTGTATGACAGGGATAGATGGCAGCTTTTGGCGCAATCCGCACCCGACCATCTTCCCTGATTGCTGCCAGCACCAAATCCGCAGCCCCTCGCAACGCCTCAGAATCTTCACTAATATTTAATTCACTGATGATCATCAAAGCTGTCAAGGTGCTGATTGGTTTTTCAATGCCGAGACGACCATCCGGAGTTGCCCAAAAATCCGCACCATTATCATGGCGCATCGCCAGTAGTAAATCAAAATCGGTTTTGTTGGTTTGTTGAGTCATGTTTACGGTTTCCTTTCCATTGGATACTTAATTGAATCAAGATTGTTGCGGTCATTACCTGATACTTTTAAAGTTATATAATATTGCCCGTTTTACCTCGTCATTCTTACCAAAGGTAAGACCTTTCAACTAAGTTAAGTATGGCTGGTACTGTGGATTATAAACATCTTATTCCCTCACAATCACACTTCTGCCGTGTAAATCAGCTTTCCTTCGTCGCAATGATCGCATTGATGAAGTCGATCATGCCGTCTTCGACCGCGTCACGAATATCCCGATAATTGTGGATTTCATGACGATAGCCGGAATAAATCTTTGTCTTGACCTGATTTCCGGTATCTGCCAGCCAGTTTGACACCGCATAGACACCTTCTCCGTAAAGACCGACAGGGTCCTGATCACCGGCAATATTATAAACCGGAATGGCAGCCGGAACTTTCTCGGCCCATTGGGTTCCGATAATGCTATCAATCATCATGATAAAATCGTAGGTTGAGCGGATATTCGGCGGACTGGTGAAATTGTTGAAGGGATCACTGGCATGATCGGCAACGATATCCGGATCGCCAGCAATCCAATCATTGGGGGTCAGGGGATTAGTGATGCGGCCAGTCATCCATTCAAAAAGAACGCCTAAGTAGCTCGGATCGACTTCTTCGCCTTTGCCTTCTTCGATGCACTTTTGCAGCGCTGCCGCCAACTCCTGAGTCTTCGGAAAAATCGACGAGGTTCCGCAGAGCAGCAAACCATCAATGCCTTCCCCATAAATTGTCGCATAAGATCGAGCAATCATCGAGCCCATGCTGTGACCATACATAAAATAAGGCAGTTCGGGATAGTCTGCCTGGACCAATTGGCGCAGGCTGTGTTCATCTTCTGCCATGGTCAGATAGCCTTTATTTCCCCAGTCACTCCAGTTTCCCGATTGAGCGGCGGTTTTACCATGTCCCACATGATCATCTGCCGCAACCACAAACCCGGCCTCGTTCAGCTTGAGAATCATATGCAGATAGCGTCGTGAATGTTCCCCAAAACCGTGGACAATTTGAACAATCCCCCGGGGTTTGCGAATTGGCTTATAAATCCAAGCCTGGATTGTATCCTTTTCGTTAAATGATTTGAAACTTCTTTCTTCAAATGCCATTGTCTTCCTCCTATAAATTTATTATCAGGCTGTCATGCAGCCGGATGATCTTAAGTTAAGTGCACCTGGCATGTCAATTTCCAACGTCACTGACCTGATTTGTCAGGTCGATCTTTTTTTACAATCCGATAAAGCAAGAACCCATAGAATACCAGAATAAAACTGGGATTCCCTGGCCCGGTGTACATTCCCAACCGAAAGATTTGATATATTAGCGGCAGATCAATATTAAAGTAAATGGGATAACTAAACAGAATCAAAAATGAATAAACCACGCCCAGAATACAACCGACACGGATCGCCTTACCGCTATCGTTTTTAATGCCGGATCCCAAAATAAAGATGCCCGCACCAATAAACAGATTAAACACGATGGGTAGAATAAAAACCGATAAATTCTGATAAAAATTGCTGGCATTGGGACCAAAGGAGATTTCATCCCGGGCTAAATATTTTGTGTAGTTTAAAAGATAAGGGAACAGGGTCAGGTATAAAAATGGGATCACCCAAATTAATAACGTATAACTCCACTGCATTATTTTCTTTTTACGTTGTACCATACTGATCGTCATTTTCGCACTCCTTAATTACTATAATCATATTCCAATACTATCGACCGGGAATCGCCGTTTTCATGGATCAAATTTCCCGAGAAAATGGTCCGACAATGAACAAAGTCTTTCGTCCGAAGGAACCATGGACTAGGAGCAATTCGTTCTGTTTCGTAGGAATTGGATGCTGTTTCAAGATCCCATAGTACCAGCTCATTGATGGCACCATTTTCCACCCCAATGCCATTGCTAATCCGGTATCCTAATTCTACATCTTGCAGGCGAACCGTTGGATCTGTTATTTCCCAATCCACATAAACGCCGTCGATCCGGACAACCTGATATATCCCAAAGTCTCCCGTGGCATAGCGCATCCCCAGTACCACCGAAATCACATTATCTTCATCTGTTCTGGGACTGCTGATTTCTGTGCCAGAACCACTTTGATCAACATTTTTGGGCAAACTGACAATGATATCCTGATAATAATGTTTCTCTCCGGTACCATCATTGAAATAAACGAGTTGGGGTTCTGTGCTTTGAGTCACCAGATCTTTATCCTCTTGTGAGTTGAATTCAATGGATTCACCCGTCTCTTTATTGGCAATAGCACCCTTCCATGCGATCATCTCCAGCAGCTCCGGGTTTGTACTTCGCTGAAAATTCTGAGCATCAAGATCTGTTTCGCTCTTTTCCAATGCTGCTATTCCCGACGGCGATAAGCCAAAAATTAGAATGACCAGCACGATCAGACAAGTCTTTACTTTTCTGGATTTCATTCGTTTAGCTCCCCTCTTTACAAATTTTTAATCCCTCATCTTGGTAAAACAAAGATGACCTTCTGTTCTCCGGCTAGCTTTTCTTAATCCCTGATTTTGTTCAAGGTCTATTCAAGCTCCATTCGCTACATTTAGGACAGGGACGCTTTCTGTGTATTTTAGCAATTAGTAAAAGTCTGACCGAGCTGCCCGTCAAAAATCCGGCCGGAAACGACTGCCAGAGATTTATTGTTAGATTGACGATCTTTAAAACCGCTTTTAAACTTATTTTAATTCTTCAATTACGGCCACAAAAGTATCAACTGATTGTGCTCCATTTATGACCTCTTTTCCATTAAACAAGAAGTATGGCACACCATTTATTTGGCGCGAATGTGCATTCGACTGATCTTGTCTGACTTCTTTTGCAAAGGCTGATGATTCTAAAATGCGTAGTGCTTCTGTTTTATCTAATCCCACTTCACCTGCAATTGTAGTTAACACGTCAAAATCTGAAATGTTTACTGAATCGGTAAAATAGCCTTTCATCACAGCTTCTGTATATGCCATCAACTTGCCTTTCTCCTTGGCATAATGTGACAAACGATGGGCATCAAAGGTATTGGTCGGCTGCAATTTGTCAAAATTGAATTCCAGGTCAACTTCTTTTGCAACATTGATAATATTATTATTAGCGGCTATTGCTTGTTCGATGCTCATCCCATATTTCTTAGCGAGCAATTGATTAATGTTCTCTTCATAGCTCTTCTTTGCGTTCGGATCTAATTCAAACGAGTAAAAGACGATCTCAACGTCTTCTGTTATACCTGTTTTCTCAAGGGCTAAGGCAAGCTTTCTTTCCCCAATATAACAAAAAGGACAACTATAATCTGACCAAATTTCTATTTTCATTGTTATTTACCTTTCTTACCACTGGTAAGACCTTTCAAATTGGTTAAGTGTGCCAGGCATCAAGGCCGATTATTATTTGAGCTGCCTTCAAATTATTATCACCGATCTACTCATCTTCTCCCCGATGCTCTACTGCCATCTGGTCTACCCAATCTTCCTCTACGTACACCATTCCATTCCGACCTTCCACCTTACGGTTAGGACCAGGCTTATGCAGCTTGCAACTTAAAGGACCATAACAGAAACCTCAAACCGATACTTTCTTAGCCCTCTCGGATTCCAATTATCAACAATGATCTCAACTGGCATTCTACAACCCCACATACAACTGCGACACTTCGTATCATAGGTTCTTGCTGCCAGTCTGCGGTGTCCTCTTTCTCTGTAAACTTCCAGCAACGGTGGCACCAGTTCCCAGGGTGACGATGTGCTGCCCGGTTCTCCTTTAGCGATAACACTAAGCTTTGAGACTTTATAATAGTCAACCGGTTCCATATCAGGATCAGGAACTGGGACGCATTCACCTGAGATGATGTCATTGATTTTAAATTGATGTTTGGTATGGGCGGCTTTGCCGATACCGATGGAAAAAGTCGTTTCCACGCCATCGAGTTCCCCTTCTAACTTAATGGCGTAGCCGAGGTAGGTATGAGAGGCTTCATCGAAGGACCTCGTTAGACGGATACGGGGTTGGATTGAAATGATCGTACCTTTGAAAGTTGATTTAATCATGACTGAGTGGCCTCCTTCTTTATCTTATCGAAATATAAGCTTGTTGCAATTTTATGCTGGAATCAGATATATGTTCTCTTGATCAAAAATAAGCTCCATCGGTTGATTATACAGCCTATTAACGGTGTTGATATTTTCTATGAATGGATGGACACAGTTATTTTGGTTGTTTTCAAATTTCTTCATTGTCTGTACAGTCTTTCTTGAACATAATTTTTCCAATTGATTACTTGCTTCAATCAGAGTTTCATCAATCTGTGAATCACAGATAAAGGGAATCTTTGCCACCGCATCTCCGGCAAATTTATTTATCGATGCAAATCCTTCTAGCAAAGATGAATTGATCGAAGACTTGACATATTCTTCAATCTGGTTATAGCATTTTGTATATAATTCACGATATTGAAAAGAATAATCCTCTATTTTATGAACGGTACCTTCAAGGTATGCCGATCCAAAGTTTTCCAGTAACATCACTTCAAGAAAGGACGAAAAGGCAAACAAATATAACGCCAGTTGATATTCTTTGAGCTCAGCATGAACTTCTTCCAGCTTGCCTTTGACATCCTGGTCATGATGAATGAAAAGATTCCCTATTTTTTTATTCATTTTTTTAACGATCCGTTCCCGATAGAAAATAATGCTCTGCTCCGCCTCCCGTTTGATTTCCTGAACATGAATGTGTTTGTTGGTTTTATATTTTTCATTGTCCCAGTTGAATTTGTAATTATTTAAAACATCCTCCAAAACATTCAGGTTACCCCGCTGTTTTGCTTTTTCTTTTTGTTTCAAAAATTCAAAAATTTCGTGTGAAGTTTCAAGGATTTCTGCCAGTTTTTTATCGATGCTTATCAGTGCAACTGCAATTAACAGCAACGTAGGATCGTAAGCCATTTTTGTGGTCAAGGTTACGGAGTTACCAGCTGCCGGTACAAATACCGGTTGGCCAGTAATTTGACCATTTGCTCCCTGAATGAGTCCACGAAATCCAGTGCCATCTTTCGCTTTTACAAGTTCTCCCAAAACACCTTCCGGGAAGTCAGCCTTGTAGTAGCCCATTCCACCGGTTTCAAACGTTTGGGTAACGGTTCGAAATGCATCAGGCAAGGTAGGAAAAGCTGTACCCAACGCAGCAATACTTACTAATGGTAGTTTTGTACATTTTTCTAACGCTACTTCATCTTTAAGAACAGCAGAATAGTATTCAACATTCATCATAGCTTTTGAAATCTCATTTTTTTTAATGTTCTCGACCATTAATCATTTCCTCCAGAAATATGAATTTTTGCGTTTTGTATCCTTGTAAAGCATGTCTGGCACTTGTAGTCAACCATTGACCTGATAACTGATCATGAACAATGATGCCTCGATTGCTCAATAAGTTAATTGTGCCTAGCACAGGGGCCTACTCCTAGCACTGTAAGTGTATTGATTATTATTCTTCACTAGTCTCAATTATGTACTGTATCATTTCCATTCGTTCCGTTTTTTCTAAACTATCAAATAGAATAATTAACTCTTTTAAATTGACAGACCTATAATTCTGTTCAATTTTCTTTATCCTTCTTTCAAAAGATTTTCTGATAATTGGTTCACCTATGATCGCAGTTATTTTTTTGCAATACTGCATTGTATCATCTTCGTAAAAATTCATTCTGAAATTGTTTTCGTTAAGCTTAATCTCATGTCGTTTTAAATTTTCGTCAACTTCTACAATAATTTTTTTTGAACATTCACCAATCGTTTCCCTAAGAAAAAAAGCATCATTATAAAGCGTATAAATATTTTGAGCAAAAGTTTTTTCAAATCTATTTACTACATGTGCATTTTCAAGATATACAACGTTATCATCTGGTATATCGGAAAGTATAATCGGTGAATGAGTTGTGAAAACAACTTGAACTTTTCTTTCTCTAAACTCCACTTTCAATTCATTCATAAGGATATTTATAAACTGTCGTTGCCATTCTGGATGGCAATATAAATCAATTTCATCTATCAGAATTAAAACATTATTATTAATTCTACCATTTTCAAAACCTTTAATTGAATCAAAAAATGGTACTATATGCAACCATGAAAAAAAATTCAATAGTGCCCGTTCACCTGATGACATATGTTCAATAGTTATATTTAAATATTTTAAAACAAAAAATCTTTTGGCACGAGTATAATTCTCAATATATTCATAAATCTTAATCCATGGCTTCTCCAATTTGTCCTCCTCAAAATCGTTTTTCGGATTACAATCAAATTTGATATACCCTAGATTATCTGCAACACAGGAACATTCTTTAAGAATAATTTCAAGCTCCTCAATCTCATCGATCGCACTTTTATAATAAGCTTTAAGAATTTTTTTTTCATACTTTTCAACGAATTTTTTTATAGTTGTTTTAATTTTATCAATCTCATTAATTCCCATTAGAGTCTCAATATCATTTTCACTCATAAAACCACAGCATCGCAATTCAAATATTAAATTTAAAATCAATTGCAAAATAATGTTAGTTTTATCATATCTGTTTTTAAAATGACCAATTTTGGTAAATGAGTCTTCAATTTGATCCGGTTCGATAAATCCCCATTTTTCTTGGGGACTATACAAGATAATATTCTGAATTTCTTTTTTAATCGTTGTTTCCCAATTTGCATCAACCCCTAATGGTTTTTGTGAAAACTCAGTTAAAAAGTCTTTAGAATTATTCAAAATTGATGTTACTGATAATTTTATATAGTTATTTTTTTTTACAAAACTATCTTTGTTTGCTTTTCTCAAATTGTTATAATAGCAAACATCACATAGCGATTGAAATGTTTCCATCGAACGTGACCTGATCATGAATTTCTGGAAGTTATTAAATAAATTATTTACCCCTACACCTAAGAAGATCTGTGTCTTTGATGAATAAAATGTTCTAGATAAGTTTTCTATTGTTTTTGGATTCAAGCTAATATTATGCTCTTGCCCATCACCATCTTCATGTGAATATTTTGATTTCTGGCTACTATTTGTTAAAAATACCTTTGAAATCGAATTTGGATGTGAGTTATCTGAACGTGTCTCACTGTAGTAATCTTTATTTAACTCATTTATATCGTATTCTACAATTTCATCTCCTCTTAGATTCTCTAAATCATATTTTATTCTACAAGGCAAATTGAAGAAAACATTTATTTTCTCATCTGTTGCTGATTTATTTACATAGATTTGAATTGTTTCTATTTCAAATCTAATCTGCTCATTTTCTATACCTAAATCTTTTGTTTTTATCAATGAAGTATGAAAAATATGATCAATAATAGTTGTTTTACCTGATCCATTATTACCCACAATCGCAGATAACCCTGTTATGACTTCATCTGTTAACACACCGATATTTGCATGGTTTTTTCTTATCATTAGTTCATGTTTATGCTTGTTGAAATTAATAAAATAAGATTTGTTGAAACAAACCCCACAATCGTTTATAACTTGATTTTTAGTTTTATTTATCCAAATGTAAATTAATTCCATACTAAACCCTTTTCTATGCCTGATTCAAAAGATTTATAACACTCTCCTGTAAATTCAGTTCGCACTACAAATTTTTTGCAATTTTTTTAATTCTTTTATTTGAGCAGCTTCAGCAGGTTCGGTTAAAAAATTTAATTGCTTTGCTATGTCACGTCTTAGTTTCAAAAACGCTTCATTATTCAATTGGTTTTCGTCCGCAATATAACCAACTATAAATTCCTTAAACTCTTCAATTGAAACAAACGATTCGCCATAGACTTTAAATAGTTCTATAATATATATGTCGGGATACATACTCCTTTTTTTCAAAAGTTCTAGCGCTTGGTTATTATGATAACCATAAAGCGATTTTAATTTTAAAGTATCGATATGTAATTTAATTGCTTCATCATTTTTATCACAAGTTTTTATAGTGAGTTCTTGCGTCACTGGATTCACTTCAAATGTAAAATGATCGTTCAAACTTTCCTCAAAAGGATTAATACTATCAAATCCAAATTTTTTATCCCCCTTAATGTGATTACAAGTATGACAAACCGGTATCATATTGTACAATGACATTGAGAAATACGGATAGATACTTTTGGGTAAAAAATGATCGATCTCTCCTCTTAGTTTTCCATTATCAGAAAACACCGGTGTTATATATTGTCTGTTACAATAAGGACAAACTCGAATGCTACTTTCCATCACAAATGTATAATCTGACCAAGCATCTACTGAAGTAATCATATTCTTGAAATTATGTATCGTCAAATCGATCCCTAAATTTTTAAACCCTATTTCAAAATCAGATCTCTTCAGATTTTTTATTGTACCATTTTCGAAAAATGATTCATATATTATTCTCTTCTTACTTGGTAAGTATTTTAAAAGATCTTTGATCATTAATTTTTGAACTTCAAACGAATAATTTTTTATATTACTCCGTTTCTTTGTTTTCTTTAAAAGAATGTCAAACAAATCTTCCGATTTAAACTCTTCATAACGAAATTTTTCTAACAAATATTGGCTGTATGATTTAGTATTTTTATTTTTTGATTTTAAAACTTCAATACCCTTTGCAACTGTTGCGAACAATTTTTTTATCTTTTTATCATGCTTTCGTAATACATCAGGTTTACCAATTGAAATCTCTTCGAAATTTTCTATGATATAGGCCCAAAAGTTTTTTTCCTCTTGATTAAACACTTGAATATCAAAACACGGTTCCAACTTAAATTCTATCTTGTCAACAGAAAAAAGGTTCGCTTTCTTAATTCCTGGCAAAATATTCTCTGAACAATATTTAAAATGCTTTTCTTCAATTTCCTTTGATAATGAAATTTTTATCATTTGTTATCTACTCCTTTAGTTTCAACGATATACTGAATTAAGCTTGATTGATCAATTTTGTCCAGTTTTTCGAAATTATCTATGATTTTTCCCAATTCAGGTGACCGATATTCTACTTCAAGATTTTTTATCTTCATCATATAAAAATTTCTTATAACCGGCTCTCCGATTAATTCAACAATTTTTTTGCATTCTATCAGTTTTGTAGTCAATTCATTTCGTTTGATTGAATTTTGATCAGAAAGTATTTTAATATGGAGAAATGATTGCGTCAGTAAGATGGTATGATACTCATCCAAAATGCTTCCAGCTTAATGATCACCTTACGAACTATCATCAATCAATCCGCTATTAGCAACCTTTCGCTTCTGCTTAATTGATTTACTGGACAATCTCATTTTCATTAAGTATGAGCATTATGATCATCTCATCTTTTTTCGCTGTTAGTAAACGTTTTGCAATTAATCACCTGCTCTTTTTGTGTAAAATAAGCCACTTCATCAAATAAGGTCGATCGTTGTTTGCGGGTACTTCATACCATTCTGAACAGAGAAAATAATTTATGCCATAAATGCATACAGGGTTTGCATAATATCTGACCGGCTTAATCCCGCCAGTTGTTTCCGTTTTTAATAATAACGGAAATTGAATATCGAAAGTTTCCTTAGAATATTCTCGCGTCTGCATTTTTTTAACTTCTTCATGTGAAACAGCTCCATCTTCAAGCATACTCCGAAAGACTGTTCTGACAATCGCACCAATTTTCATTTCTTTGAGCCCATCAATATCGGTATTTTCAATTTTAACTATTTCTGGCGTAATCCGTCCAGGCGATGAAGCTCTTTGATTCTTATTGACTCTGGTTTCAGTATTAACAAATAGATTATACATCTGCAAACTTCGCATGAATAATTCAGACGTATCCGAAACCTCACCAAGCATGCTCAAAACTGGTTCCAGAATGCTCTCTCTAAAATCGTCATTGGCAATGATCCGCACGTCAAAATCAAGATCGGCTGTCTCTAGAACTGCAGTCATGTCACTCATGCATTCATTGATCGCTATCATAACACTCGGATTAATTTTGGGCGAGGCAAAAATGATTGTGCCACTACTTAAACCAAAATACCCGTAAATACACATCGCCGTGCGAATGCATTTTTTAATAACACGGGTTACCGTTTCCTCTTTCGAACCATAGTTAAGACCCGCCTCGTGAAAGGCAACATCAATTGCATAAATTTTACTGTGTGTCCCATCAGATGTGATACCAAGCGCATCAATTTCGGCCTGTGCCAAAATCTGTGACAAGCCACTGTTGGCTTTAAACAGATCATAACCGAATTTTTTGCTAAAACAATTTGCAGAATTTTTCAGCAATTGTTCGATTTTATCCTGATTTTTCAGTTCCCAGTGAGATGATGCTTTCCAATTAGTCTGGGCGATCTGGCATTCTTTTACATGCCGCAGCCACGATAGCATCAATGATTCGCCGACTTCTATTTTCATTTCATACCTCTGTAAAAATATTCTGCTCTAATGTGCTGGCACCGACTACTTAACCGTTTATTTTCTCATATCTGAACTTGATTTTTTCTTTGCAAACGGTTTGCCGATTTTTTTAACGACCGTTTTGTGCGTATCCGCAACCCCGGTGCAAAAACCATCTGATACGTCTTTACTAATTTTACCGATTTTATTGATTATTTCACGCCGATCTTTATCAATTTTTTCTTTTATAGACCGACTCTTTAAGATTACTTCTTCATTGACATAATAAATCAGAACTCGCTCGCCGGTTTTTAGTTTTGAGCCGATCTTTTGATCATTTGGATAAGTGACTCGAGTGACCTGTCCATCGTCTTTACTGACAAATTTCAAGCTTGGTTTTTCTAATTTCACAGCAACTTTTAGGCCTAAGCTTTCAAGGTCTTCTCGTGCTTCATAGAGATTAGCCCCAATGATTCTCGGAACTTTAAATTCATGAACAACGGTTTCTAATAACTTTTTGCTCTTATCAATTACTTCTTGAGTGAGATAGTAAACCTTAACTGCCGTTCCTGGATTGACCCGCGAGCCGAATCTTGGTTCAGAATACATCACTTCATTTTCACTTTCATCAACATACGCTAAATTAGGATTTGCAATCGCCGATGTTGGAATCAAATTTAGTTCGTCTTTTAGAACTCGCAATGCTTCATCAATATAGACGTCTTTTAAATCAGGTATTTTTATAAGGTTTTTCTGTTTTTCAATAAATTCAGTACCTGTTTTTTCTATAAGAACCAAAGCACTTGGTGCAATCACTTTAACTGCAGCTTTTCCATACATTGCTATCTTCGACCATTTCGACATTTTTCATTCCTCCATTTATTAGCAATAATTTTGTATATGTGTACCTGCTACCAGTAGTTAACCGTTGACCTGATAACCGATCATGAATAATGCTGCCTCAATGGCTCTCATTTTCAAAGCTCCATCAAATTGATTAAATTTGGAATCCGTTCGCTCAGCAATTTCTTTCAACAGCCAGTTCGCCCGAATATTGTTTTCAGTATGTCGCTTGGGATTGTTACTCAGTTCAGGGAAAGTATATTTGTCACTGCCGGGATTACGCCGATTCACAGCACTCCGTTGATAGGAGCTTTCTTTTCCTTTGCCCCAGGCAAACAACAATTCATCAGGAACCTTCGCCAGCGAATACTCCTCGCAGAAAAGCCGCACCAGCAACCCCAAAGCGGCACCAACTCGGCCATCATAAATAATAAAACCATCAATATATAAAGAATAGATTTTTGTAAAGCCAGAGTTCATGATCATCTCACGTTGATAATACGCTTCGGATGAACGATCATCGGTCATGCTGTTTTGGATTTCCTTGAGATAATAGCAGATCTCCATGCCAAGTCCATTGACCCGCTTATCATTATTTGCTAGGACGCCACCCCACTGCAAAATCGAACAGCAGTATTTTCGACATGCTTCTGGTTCAGAATCCTGAAGACTCTTTCTTAATCCCTGTGACAACCGTGTTAACGCTAATGCACTTTCATCAAATGTTTTACCGTTAACGACTCTTCCATTGATCGGATCGTTGTATCTGAATGACCAGCAATAATTTTCATAAGCTGAAAAGATTGAATTGCATTCCCAATGCATGATGGGCTTCTTCATATTATAATCGTGATTAAAAGAATTCGTACGATCCATTTTCTTTTCCAACCAGTGCATAAAATTCTGCACGGAATCATTCGTTAAAAATTCACTCTTTTTCAATGATTTGTATCCTTTCTATAGACTGATAAGCTTCCCTGCTATCAGAATTGATTGCAGTGTCGTATTGAAGTTAAGTGCACTTTCCTCCGTAAAGTATAATTTCAGTTAATCTGATCCCAGCACTGGCAGTACGTGAACACCCTTATTTATTATTGAATACGTTCCATCCATATTTTCTTCAACTAATGTATCTCCGCCTATTGTTATCATAGGTCTCATTTTAACTGAAAAACCGTAGTGTTTTTCAAAATCGAAACCTCTCCAATTTTTGTTTAATTTAGCAATACGTTTAATTCGTCTAGGGCTCAATTCTTTTTCGTATTCATGAAATGAACATCCATTATCTTCAAGTCTATCTCTGACATAAGGTGTGGGTGCGTTTGGCCAAAACTCTTTGGCAGTTGGTTCTAAATCGCAGAGATAAAAGGATTTGGATTTTTTAATGCTTTCAATTATATCCTCACATTCACTTAAACCATCATTTGGATAGATTTTTTCCCCTTGCTCCATTTTTTCATATACCATTTTGCAGAGTTTTTCTGAGAGAGGAATTTTAAATTTTTCAAATGTCTGATCTTTATACATATCATATTCACTATTCGTCCGAATCAGATACCCATATTGATAATTACAACGCATGAATGGTTGGTAACCAATAGGCATAACTTTCGTTAATTTAATCCCTTTATTCTCAACATAATATGCCCAATCAACAATTTCTGACAAAGCTCTGTGAATAACAGCATAACGGGAATCTCCCCCAATATTAGCAACATTTTTTCTGGAATCAACTTTTTCAAAATCAGTTCGTTCTAAAGGTAGCCATTTCTTTGTATAATTATCATATTTACAGCAAGCGAAAAAAAGGGCTACATCTAAATTACTCGTAACATCCATCAGATTAGTTGGAAACCCATAATGCTGTGCAATCGCGTATGGAAAAATTTGACCATACGACCATTTTTTGCATATGTCAAATTTCTCAAGAAAACGAATAAAACTAAATAGTTGCAATTGGCTAATGATAATTTTCATACGATCTTTATCAGTTTTACCAACAAAATTCCGAAAGTAATTAGCCTTACTGGAGCCATAAAATGCGTTTTCACCACGATAATAATAGCGTTGGCGACCTTGTCTAATTAAATCGATAAAATTTGTGCCATCTCCGTAATCAACTAATAATCCAGTACGAAAAATATCTACTAATCCACCAATTGGACCACTTTTATTATTTTTAGCATCTTCAATTTTTTTTATTTCCTGGTCTGTTAAACTATCAAAATTTATAAGCCAGTTATTTAAAGTTCTTTTGTTTTTTTCTGGACTAAGTCCCAACGCAGTGTAGATAAAAGACAATTCTTCTGGTTTTAGAGTTGACAAATTTTCATGATCTACAAGAAATTGAATGGTCTCTTGATCTTTTTTTTCATCTTCGAGCATTTTTTCAACATCACAAAAAGACAATTCTGGTAATTCACTCAGCTTTTCAATCATTCTAGCCGAATTTAAGTATTCATCACTGTTATTATAACGCAGAATATTACTACATACATCAGCTCTCTCTTGGTACTCAGCTATACATAGATTTTCAATAGCTTTATCATACATTGATCGTTGTAATGAAAAGTAGCTCGGACTATTTGATACATAATTTAGAAATGGTGGTGGGAAAGTTATTTTATTCATTTCAATATATCACCTTATGTTTATAGAGTTTTATTTGGTATGGAGATCATTTCGTCTGAGTAAACGTATATATAACATCAAAATTTATTATCGAACTGAAAAAATCATTGCTGTCTTCTCTTCTATCTATCACAGCCAATGCTTCTCTATTGCTATATTTTAGAATCTTCACCCCGCCCATCAACATGCAGCTTAATCCGTTAACGATAACAACTTATCCAAACCATTACTTTAATCGATTCCAATGGAACTATTGTATCATTTAATGGCATTGATGGAAAGTTTTTATCGGTGATTGGGCAAAAAAATAAACTCGCAAGATTGACTCTTGTGAGTTTATTAACTCGTTGCTTGTTTATCATCTAGAACCATTTATTCTTTGTGTTTCTCTTCCTCCTCCCCCAATTCCCGAATCACGGCTTCCAGCCGCTTCGGTAAAGGCACCCCCAGCCGTCCGAGGTTTTCCAGAATACTCAAGCCTTCATTGGAGAGGTAGAAGCCGATCATCGCCACCCGCAGGGGGGCACCGGCTCCGCCCAGTAGGGTGATATCCAGCAGATGGCCCATCCCTACGACCATAAAGATCAGGATTTTTTTGAGGATGCCCCGGAAGCCCTGGGCGCTGGAAAGTTTCTTTTTCTGAAGCGCACAGAGCACTCCGGTTAAGTAGTCCATCACCACAAAGGCGATCAGACATTGTAAAAACCCATCAAAGCCGCCGAGCATTTGGCCGAGCACCCCGCCTAACAGGGCAAAGACCAGTGAGACTTCAGTGATTTTCATTACACCTCGCAGTGAACAAAGCCCTGCTCCTGATAAAGGATGGTGGTGAGCCCCAGACTTTCGGCGATGCTGGCCACTCTTTCAATATCAATACCTGGGGCGTAGAGATCAGCGGCCTGTCCGATGCGGTGTTTGGATCTAGGGATGCCGCCCACCTCGCCGTTGCGGATTTCGCACCGGAGCCCAGAGGTAATGATCACCAGAGAATCCAGTGCGTTACGCAGAGCTTCAAGCTTGAGCATCAGCCACAGATCCATGGCTCCCGGAAAGCCGTCACAATAAGCGCCCTGACAATCGCAGGCAAATTTGCCCTTGGTAAAGTGCGGGGTGGCGCCATCGCCATCCATTGAAATCACTGACAACTGTTCCCGAAACAGTCGGTTTTCGGTGAGTGGTCCCACCAAGCCATCCGGTTCCAGGTCGTGATTTTTTCCTTGCCATCGACCATGCCATGGTTAGATCGGATCTGAACTTTTTTGGTTAAAAAATCGCTCGTCAGTGCCATTGGTAATCCTCCTTTCCTTTATTTGATTTCATTTTAGCATCCTAGGATACTGGCTTTAAACGCCCTAGTGAAGGGAAAGTATTAGATTTTCGACATAAAAAAAGCCGGTTTAATTTTAAATTAAACACGACTTTTTCTGATCAGTTTTTTTTAATTCTATCCAAGACAACTCTTACGCTTTACCGCTCAAACCATCCTCATCGGTGGTTCCTTCAACGATAAACACGATTCTGATCATCTTTTCACTCAGCATTGACAAAGTTACGCATGCCATTTATGTTGCTTCTTCTGGTAAGATGATGCCTTCCCACCTACTTAGCTACTTCTCGGTCAACGCCTGATTCAACCGCATCAGTTCGGCGACGCATTGGGACTCACGGATGTTTTTATCGAAACCATAGGCGGCTAGCACCGCTTTGTCGTTGGCCTGGTGAGCCCGGCGCAGCTCTTTGGGCATAGTGATCTCATCATAGAGATCGGCCAGGCTGCAATCGGGATAGAGGGCTCGGGCATCCAGAATGGCCTGAGCGGTTTTTTCGATCAGGGCCTGCTGAGCGACGGTGGGGCTGGGCCAGGGGAAATTGTTATAGACGATATTGATGGAGTAGCGGTAGTCACTTTTTAACCGCCCTGCCACGACACGCATCCAGGCCATATGGACGTTAGAAGTGAGAATACCGAAATGGTAAAGGGTGGCATCAGGTAAAATGATTGTAGAATTGCTTGGAATGGATGTGTCGTCAAGAAACCCGATAGGAATATATCGTCTGTTTTCAGATGATGTGCTTGGTACCAACACATATGATTTCGGGTTCTTTATCTCCCGAAAGAATGCCGGTTTTTCTGCCAATTTCTGCCTGCCAACGTCCGGCGCATTCAAGCGGTCAAGGCGACAGCGTTCTACCCGCTCTTTCACCAGGGGCATGCTGCGTATCTCTGCCGGTGACGCATCCACTAACCAGAGACACCAGCGTTTTTTGTTGTTGATAAATTCAGCAGCACCGACAAATTTTTTAATGAATTTCTTTGCTTTTGGCTCTTTTTTAATAAACGATTCATAATCATCAGCAAAGATCAGAAGATGTCCCCCATCAGCTGGCCGATTCCCGGTGGTCATTTCAGGTACGTCGCATAAAGGCTTCTTGATATTTTCAATAAACACCACCGGCGCTTCCACCAGATAGGAATTAATCTGTTCCACCTTATTGCTGATGGCTTCGCCGCTATAAATCCGTTTGTCTGCCGGGTTAGGCGCCTGACTAAAGCCGACAATGACACAGTGGACAGCGGCCTGATCACTGGCTTCGCTGGCCCATTTAAAGGTTCGGTAGGCAAAATCGAAGTGAATCCCAAAGCACTCATACAGCGGTTTAAAGACCCCGGCCACCTGTTCCCCCTGGGTAATCGAATTGGTCGAGACAAAGGCAGTGCGGATGCCTGTGCCGTCCATCAGCTGGGCAGCTTTGAAATACCAGCCGGCCACAAAATCAATTTTTCCGGCACTTTTATAGGGTTTACCGGCTTCATCGACATAAACCGCCAGCAGATCATTTTTCTGGGCCTTTGATTGCAGCGAATAGCCCACAAATGGTGGGTTCCCCATCACAAAATCAAGTTCTGTTGGCGGCACCACGGTTTCCCAGGCGATTTGCAGGGCGTTGCCCTCGATAATGTTGGCGTAGGATTTCAGCGGCAGGAAATCCAGATGCATATGGACGATGTCCTCGGTCTTTTTCATCATCTGGGCTTCGGCAATCCAGAGGGCGGTCTTACCGACCGAAACGGCAAAATCGTTGATCTCAATGCCGTAAAACTGATGAATCGACACTTTAATCGGCGAATGCAGATCGCTACCAATGCGGATCTGATCGCCCAGCAACACTTTTAAGACGTCATTTTCCAGCTGTCGCAGGGCCAGGTAGGATTCGGTCAGAAAATTCCCCGAGCCACAGGCGGGATCCAGAAAATTGAGCCCCGCCAGTTTTTCTTGAAAGGTGGAAAGATTGCGGTTTCTGGTCTTTTCGACGGGCTCCTCCTTAAGCTGGTCAAATTCGTCCTTTAAATCTTCAAGAAACAAGGGGTCGATGACCTTGTGAATGTTCTCGATGGAGGTATAGTGCATCCCCCCGGAACGCCGGGTCTCGGGGTTTAAGGTGCTTTCAAAGACGGCGCCGAAAATGGTCGGGCTGATTTCCTGCCAGTCAAAATCCTCGGAGGCATCGTGAATCAGCAGATCAACAATTTCCTGGGAGAAGCCGGGGATTTCGATTTTTTCAGTGGCAAAGAGCCCGCCATTGACATAGGGAAACGCCCCCAGCGCCGGTTCCATATATGGATCCCGTTCGGCGACGGTTTGATTGAGCACTGCAAAGAGCTCAATCAGAGCCTTTCGGACATCGGCGGGGTTGAGGTAGCGCTTGAGATAATCCTTAAAGATCCCGTGCTTACCAAAAATCCCGGCGTCTTCGGCATAGAGGCAAAAGACCAGGCGGACGCAGAGCATGTTCAGGCTTTTTAAGGACTCGGGATTTTCGGGATCTCGATACTGCTTAAGCAGGGCATCGTAAAACTTGCCGACGATTTCACCGGCCTTGATGGAAATCTCCATTTCCCGGATGATCGCCTCATTCTGGGCATCGACCAGAAATTCCAGGCGGTAGGTTTCCTCGTGCAGGTTGGCCAGGAGGATTTCCTCGGGCTCACCATTGGGGTTTTCCATGTCGTAGACCAGAAACGCTTTAAAATTGCAGGTCACAATCCAGCGGGGTCGCCGGGAATAAGGCAGATTGGCAGAATATCGCTTGGCCTGCTGAAACGGCGTCAAGTAGCTGCCGTCGGACTGGCGTATGGCCTTGCGCAGATCCCGGTCATTCCCTTTCTGTTCAATTAACACATGGGTCT
This sequence comes from Acetobacterium sp. KB-1, assembly GCF_003260995.1. Lineage (NCBI taxonomy): Bacteria > Bacillati > Bacillota > Clostridia > Eubacteriales > Eubacteriaceae > Acetobacterium > Acetobacterium sp. KB-1. The sequence goes on along the minus strand of NZ_CP030040.1, from coordinate 430,283 downwards.
CGGGGATGTAGCCGTCAATAAAGCTGGTATGATCCAGCATCACCTGATCTTCAAAGCTGATTTGCTGCTCGGGTCTAGCCACCCCATAGACGTCCCGCAACAGCACCAGCCAGAAAGGCTGACTGTGTCCTTTTTCATAGCCTTTATCCTGCCAGTCGGTCACAAAGGCTCTAGCCGCGTCACGTTTCTCAATTTCTGTCATGCTGTTATCCTCTCACATCTAAACTGGTTTTATTATAACGCTTTAAAGGGCGAATTGCAAAAGGATGGGGGGTTTTTTGTGCCTGTCGAAAGGGCATTTCTGCTCTCCTTTCCCCGTCTTTACCGTATTTTTCGAAAGCAAGATTTTTCCCAGTCTTTATGAACTTTGATGAGCAGCTTCAATTTTTATTGAGAAACTGTAAAATAAGCGTTATAATCAAGATAACATACAGGAAATGCCAAATACCAGAGTTATGCCGATTTTATAATATTGTTATCCGGATGCTATACAGTGATAATTTTCAGCATCACAAACCACATTTTCATGTTTATTATAACGAATATGAAGCCTCCGTTGGAATCGACGGTGACGTGTTAGTCGGGAATCTCCCGGTAAAACAATTAAAATCCTTCCGGCACTGTCATGGGACAGTCGCGGGAAGGATTTTTTTATCCTGGCTTGGGCTTTCACCCTTTAATATTTGTTCATTTACAGCTCATCGCGCCGCTTTGGCGGTTCGCCCAGCCTGTTCCATTAGTGCCGTTTAACCGTATACTGCTGTAAGGTCACCGCAATCACCGTTGTCATCGTCACCATCCGGGGCTCAAAAGAAAAATCATCCCGGCCGGTCTGGTGTTTCATAATCTGGTTCAGAGCCGTTATTTTTTCGGCCCCATCGGTCAGAATCACGGCCTGGCCGTCGCCAATCAAACTCTCAAAATTGCAGCTGTAATCACAGCCACTGGCCCCGGTGATCAGTTGAGCCATCCGATCCATTTCAATACAGACCTGGGGATTCTTTTCGAGCACCGCCAGCTTGCGGCCTTTAGGAGCACAATGGAGATAGATCGTCAACTCCGATCCGGCCATCGTATAGCCAAAGTTCAAAGGCACCACATAGGGTTTGCCATCATCCACCAGGCCCAACCGTAACACCTTACAGCCGCTGATGATTGCCAAAATTTCTGCTTCACTGGTTACTTCACGTTCTGAACGTCGCATCTTACCTCCACGGTCTCATCATTTTTTTCTGACTTTATTGTATCATCTTTTGGCCCCCCCGCCAACCACCGCCGGATGGTGCTTTGTGCAAGAAACTGAGCCCAAATTGCATCACAACGAAAAAAACTGGTTTTTACTAAAAAAATGAAACGCGGGAAGTTAAACAACCTCATCAACCGCCGGCAAAGCTGCAACAATATTTTCAGCTTACCCCGAAATACTGGTTGCATAAATAATCAGGCTATGTTAAATCTGATCTGGAGGTAGTAGTGTATGTCTAATAGTAGTGAAGGTTCATTAAACCAGCATAGTAGTGTATGTCTAATAGTAGTGAAGGTTCATTAAACCAGCATAGTAGTGTATGTCTAATAGTAGTGAAGGTTCATTAAACCAGCAAGCCAAATGTTCTTGCCAGGGGGGGACCCTTGATAAATTATTGCAGCCCCAAATCCTGACCATTTTAGCCAGTCAGAATTTACATGGGTATCGCATTATCCATGAATTAGAAATTCGAAAAATGATCCACGGTGATAAGATTGACCGTACCGGCGTGTATCGGACCCTTAAACATTTAGAGCAAAAAAACCTGATTGCGGCGGAATGGGACGTCAACGGAACCGGAGCCGCTAAAAAAATCTACCGCATCAACCCCTCCGGTCAAACCTGCTTAAAAAATTGGATCGAAACCCTGGAAACCTATCAAAATACTATTGCCGGCATTTTATCAGAGGCCCGTCGCACAATCGATCCATCATCAAAATAAGCTTTGCAACATCAAGAAAAAAGGAGACCTTTTACATGCATGAAATTTGGATTATCGGAACCAACCCGCCATGTCCCCGATGTGGCTTGCTGACCCATCTCATTGAAACCATCGTAAGTGCAGAAAATAAAGCGGCAACGGTGCGACATCTTGCCTATACCGATCCGAAAGCCAGCGATTTTGCCCACACGCAAGGTCTGATCCCGGGCACCGCAAAGAATGTGGCCCGCCTTCTCGATCTACCCATCGATCCCGTTTTACTGAATCAGTGTTATGATCGCCGGGATGACCCGGAAAATCTTCCCTACGAACCTTACAATCAGTTTGGCTGGACTTACGCTTTGGATCAGTATTTACAGCCTTACGAACAGGCTGCTAAGGGTGTCGGAATTCTAATGACCCCAGTTTTAATCATCAATGGTCAACTCAAACACGCCGGCAGCGTCCCGCCGCTGACCGACCTCACCCGCTGGCTAAACGCTCTTTAGGATCGTATCAAAATTTACAATGTATCATAGCACACAAAAACCTTCCCGCTGGTGTCATCGGACCCGGCGGGAAGGTTTTTGTCAAACTTCAACGGGGACTTCTTCAACGGGAACTGCTGCGACCCCAGCCGGTTTTTTTGAACCATCTGATCATAGAATTTCTGAACCATCAGGCTGATGGCATTGTCGCCGGACACATTGCAGGCCGTCGCGAAACTGTCCTGACTGATCTAGATGGCAATCATCAAACTTGCCAGGGGACTGTCAATGGCAATGCCGATAATCGACAAAAATGGCAAGGCCGTCATGATGGCGCCGCCGGGAGCCCCCGGGACCGCGACCATGGCAAAACCCAGGGTCATAATAAAACCCATCATCAGTCCAAAATCATGATCCATCTGATTCATTTTTTTATGGCGTCATGGCTGGCCCGGCAAAACCGTTTGCCGTGGCACCAAGAACGGTGACTCTGACCGCCTAATCGATGGTCTGAATCTCAACGGGAATCCACATCTTCGGATTGTAATTCAGGGTATACTTATATTTCGAAACCGTGTTCTCACCTAAATCTTCCAGCACATAGGTGACGTTGTCGCTTAACCCGATAAAATGCTTTTTATAACTGCCATCCTCATCTTCAACGATGACTTCCAACTGATTGTCGGCGGTGTCGGCAGTGATTGACATTTTGCCGGTCATCTGGAACAAAACGTCGCCCTCAATACAATTAATCACCGTCAACTGACGGATCACATTAAAGTTATCCGCCTGCTGCGACAAATTGTAAGAAACCTTTTCGGCCTCGCTCTCGCAGCCAGTCACCAGCAACAAACACCCCATCAAAGCCAAAACCACTGCGATTCTTTTCATCATATTTTTCCTTTCCATTTTTTACTAAAATTTCAAATGACCCGGGGCCAGAAAAATCGATTCGGCGACTCATGGTGCTTGCTTGAAAACAAAATGTTTGACATTTTCCGGCAGGGTAATTAAGTCGTCTACGAGATTCGTTGGATAAAACTTCACCTTTTTTAATTCGGACAAGAGAATCCAGCAAAAATCCAAATCAATTTGCATATTTTCCAGTTCGTCAATGACCTTAAACACCCCTTCCAACGGAATTTGCGTATCATCCCGCAATAAAATATGATAATAGAGACTGATTTGCTGACAGGGTCGATTGCCCCAGGGGAAAAAATTCTCGCCCACAAAAAGCAATTTCTCAACTTGAATATCCGCATTGATTTCTTCCTTGAATTCCCGGATCAAAGCTTCCTGGGAAGTCTCCCCCCTGCGCACATGGCCTCCCGGTATCGAGTAACCATCGTCATTTCGGGGTTTTTGCAAAAGTATTCTTTCATTCTTTACCAGCACACCGGCAATTCGATAAGAAAAAATAAATTCCTCGCTGCGATATAAAATATCATGATTCATCTTAAGCCTCTTTCTTTCTTCACAACAACCGTAATTCTCACATCTTTTCCTTCATTATTATACATGATCCGACCCCAGGATTCTATGACTTGCTGGGTATTTTTAAATGGCTTAAGTTAAGAGTCTCCTGGCACTACTGCCTGCCAGGCTTGAATTGCTTCATTCAATGTCTATTCAAGTTCCATCCGCTATACTTCAGATTAGGATACTTTTATTTGCTTTTCGACATCTCATTATTGAAAGTTTATCCTCGGCCCGCAGCAGATGGCAGGTCAATGGCCGCATCGCACGTCAATTGATACTATTCACCATGGCGTAATCCCCCTTACTGCTGCAAATTATTATGAAAGGAGAACCCAAAATGATCAGTTCAATCAGTCAAAGTAGTAGTGCTGCCAGTCTTTGGCAGGCCTATCAAACCAAGCAAACGACATCCAGCGATACCAGTGAAACCAGCCAGGTTGATGGTTCAAAGCCGCCACCAAAAGGTCCGCCACCACCACCGCCACCGGAAGTCAGTGCTACATCTGAATCATCCGATGCAACTTCTCTGACATCGGAACAGGAAGACATCATCAGTTCAATTCTTGAAGAATATGATGCTTCTGAACTCACCGAAGAAGATGCCACTGCTATCATCACCGCATTGCAAGAAGCCAGTATTAGCGAAAGCAGTGCCTTAGCCGATGCTATCAAAACCAACGGCTTTGATCTCGAGGAAATAAAAAGCCTCGTCCCGTTTTCGGAAAGTCCGCCAAATGGAGGTATTTCACAGAATTACATGCAAATCCGTGAAACCATGGGCAGTCTTAGTATCCTGGATGAAACCGAATGGAATCAGACTTCAAAAACAAAGCAGGATTTACTGTCTCTTTTTCAACAATACCAGGATAATCAAAACACCAGCACAACGAGTCTTACAAGTCTAAATGTCCTGGCATGAAATGGATTAGCAACCCCGATCTGTCGTGAAATACTGTATCCCATCATTTCGAGGTTAAGAAAACGTCAAGACTATCAGCTCTGTTTTCCTGACGCACATCACTCTAACGGTGAAAGAAACCTCAGGCAAATTTTATGCCTGAGGTTCTCTTATTAAGCATGGCCAATTATGTCTGTAACACCCATTTTTCACCCACTCATTATTGCTTTTTGCAACCTTCTCCTTCAATAAAGGGATACCTAGCCGCTCCGCCTCCAACTGTTTGTCGTCAGTGATTGGCATTTTTTCGGTCATTTGAAACAACGTCGTCCTCAATACAATTAATCACCGTCAACTGCCAGATCACATTGAAGTTATCAACCTGCTACAACAAATTGCAAGAAACATTTTTGGTCTGGTACCAGACACACTTAACTTAATCACGATCAGAAAACCGTAAAAGCAGCTTTACAGGAAAGCAAGCTACTTTCGTTTGAATATGCAGACCGCTACGGAAATAAAACTGCCCGAATGTTTGGATAGCGGTCAATCATTATATCAATTTTCGGCTGCAGTTTATCAAAATTGAAATCCAAACCAACTTCTTTGGCAGGATTGATGACATTCGCGTTCGCCGCAATTGCCTGTTCGATGCTCATCCCGTATTTCTTAGCCAGCAATTGATTAATCCTCAACTTTGCATAAAAGTTACACTAAATACTTTTTGAAACTCAAAACCGTTGCCTCAGACATCTAAAAATGTCATCAGCTCCTGCCTCAACTTTGCATAAAAGTTACACTAAATACTTTTTGAAACTCAAAACCGTTGCCTCAGACATCTAAAAATGTCATCAGCTCCTGCCTCAACTTTGCATAAAAGTTACACTAAATACTTTTTGAAACTCAAAACCGTTGCCTCAGACATCTAAAAATGTCATCAGCTCCTGCAAGCTTTTGCCACTTTTTTGGAAAGCCTCCATTACTTGTTTGGCCTCGTGTTCCTTCTTTTGCTTTTGAAGTTCCAACAATCTGTCCGATAGAGCCTCCTGTTTTTCTTGAAGTTTTGTTAGCTCACTATTTATTCTTGTAATTTCAGTTTCAATCGAAGTTATCGATTTCGTCCGCGCCATCGTCGTATTCCTCCTCATTCTGGCTATCTGTATTTGTCATCAGCGACTGGTTCTTCGACAATAGATTGCCGATTCCGCTTGCAATATCACGAATATTATTCTCGTCCATGCCGAATGAACTTAGAATAACCTTCTGCCGTTTGGTTACGGCGTGATCAAGCCGATAATGGTCTTTACTCCGTCTAACCATTTCGATTTTTTCCAGTTCGCGAAGCGCCGCAGGCACCGTCATATAATTCGGTTTTGTATCTAATCGAAGCATCGTTTCCTTCAAGAGGTTGTAGATTCTGTTACGGACAATCAGTGCAATAAATTCGATAAACAGCTTTGCAGACAATGATTCGGAAGTGTGAACCCGGTTGCTTTTAGACCCAATAAACGATTTGTCCGTGCTGAATAGTTTTTCAGAGATATCCCGACCTTTGTAATGGATAAGTGCCTGTGATACAGTCATTTCAGTAGAGGTGATAATGCAGAAATAACCGCATTGCTCCAACTTTTTCCGAACGACATCCTTTTTTTCTGTATACGAGACAAGCGCATGCTTGTTGTTATAGCGAAGGTCAAAATATTCGTGATATACGTTCCCAAGTGTGATATCTTTTCCAATATGTTTTTCCAAATACAATCCAAGTCTTTCAATCAGTTGCTCCAGCTGTTCTCTCTCAGCAGCCTGTTTGGAAGGGTTGAAGTATAAATGGAAATATCTAAGAGTATTATCGTCCTCATACAACTTAGCTAAAACTGTTTTTCCATAAACTCTGTATGAACGGATAGCACACTCACGATCAGTTTCAAATGTATTTCGGTTCGCTGTTATCAGCTCAGATACGAGATTTTTACGGCCTTTAACCATGATGATGAAGGAGTAACCATTATCTTCCATGTATTTTATATTGGCTTTGCTGAAATATCCTCTGTCCAGAATAAAACCGACCGATTTATAATTGTACTCTTTCACCTTGTCTACCATATACTCAAACTGGGAAACATCGGTTATTGAACCTGGATATTCCTCATAAAATAGCGGAACTCGGTTGGTCTTATCAAATGCTAATGCAAGATTAAACACTGGAAGTCCTTTTTCATCCTTCGCTTTGCCGTATTCTATAAGATCAATATCACCGGCTTGGCAGTTCTTGTTTGTTGAATCATACGAAATGTAAATGCATTGTTTATGATCACGTTTTTTGTTCCAGTCATTTAGGAAGCCAATAATCTGTTCCCGAGTAACTGATTTAAGGAACCGGCTTACTTTTGAATCGCTGTATATCCTCATTCCCTCCGAAAACAGTGGGTGGTTAAATGCAAAATCAGGATAGTACTGGCCTGCATTTTCTTCATCAACAATCAGATATGCCATTAGATCGAGTAGTAATCCACAGTCTTTTGGAAACCATGTATTCAGAAGATTCTCTAACTTATATTCTTGGAGAACCTTTTGGATTACCGCATATGAACCAATCTTCAAAGCGCAGCTTCGATAAGAATCCGGCAGTTCTTCTGGAAGGGTAACCTCCGGAAAGTAATCTTGAAATTTCTCGTTCGGATACATGACATCATGATTATCTGAATGAATCTTTCCGATGATGGTACGTTGGGGTATGGCATATTTCTTTTCGACATTGTATTGTTGGCCGTATTGAAAAAGGACATAAGTTGAATCGCCCTTTTTCTTGGTGATTATCTTGCCCCTAACCAAAGGGATTTTGACTGTGTAATCGTAGTACATGAGCAGCCTCCTTTAGTGTAACTGTTACACTAAAATTATACTACTTTTTTCTACGTTTTGCAAGTGAATTTCCTTGATTTTACTGGGGTTTTGAGACTTTCTCACACAGTTTTTTATGACTTAGTGTAACCTAGATGCAAAGTTCACAAAGTGAATTTCCTTGATTTTACTGGGGTTTTGAGACTTTCTCACACAGTTTTTTATGACTTAGTGTAACCTAGATGCAAAGTTCACAAAGTGAATTTCCTTGATTTTACTGGGGTTTTGAGACTTTCTCACACAGTTTTTTATGACTTAGTGTAACCTAGATGCAAAGTTCACATTAATGTTCTCATCATAACGCTTCTTGGCGTTCGGATCATTCAAACGCATTAAAGACGATCTCAACGGATGTCATCCCTGTTTTCTCAAGGGCCAAGGTAAGCTTTTTTTCCCGATATAACAAAAGGGACATCCATAATCTGACCAAATTTCTATTTTCATTTTTTTACCTCATCATTCTTACCAACGGTAAGACCTTTCAGTTAAGTTTGGCTGGTATCGTTGATTAATACATCTGGCTTGACGTTGAGCGTATCCGGGATGTTATCCATGATATCCTGAAGACTTCTACCCTTTTCAAGCATCAGCATGGTGTCCCGATGGGGATTGGCGAAGATTCCCGGCCAGTTGTATTCATCATATTCCGGTCGATTCTGAAAGGCCAGGATCGGTTTGCTGAGTGAAAATTGCGCATTGACACCCGGTTTATTGCCCCTGGCATCAAGCTTGATCCACTTTTCTTCGATAAAAACGGCATTGTATGCATGAACACAATACCCCAGGGAGTCATCATCGGCCAGCGTAATATGCTGAAAACAGAAGCCAGCAGGGATTTTCTGAGATCGCAACAGGGCCGCCAGCAAATTGGCTTTGGCATGACAAATGCCGGTTTTGTGGATCAGCACATCCGATGCTTTTGCAGTGATCACCTGGGCATTGCAATCAAACGAATGGGGAATTTCATCCCTGACAAAGTGATAGGCGGTTCTTGTCTTTTCGATATTTGTCATGCCAGCTGTAAATAACTGCTGTGCTTTGTCCTGGATTGTGAAATGATGAAAATCAATCATGTCTGTTGCTAATAAGAATTTTCGAATCATTCTTTGTTTCCTTCCATTTCAAAACCGCCTCATAGAACCATGAGTTTTTTTACAGTCTTTGGTAATCGAAGCGTCAAATTACTTTTGCAATGAGGTATCCATTAATCGGCATTTTTCATCATTAATGAGGTCTTTTCTCATCAGATAATCCGTCTGGATCTCATCTCCCATTATAAAATCATGTGACCCGATTTTATAGAAGTTGTGTTTTTGATAAAAACTCAAGGCTTTTTTGTTGTCCTCCCAGACCCCCAACCACAGATAGGTCAGCTTCCGGGCTTTTCCCAGCGCTACTGCTTTATCCATCAATTGCCATCCCAATCCATTTCCCTGAAACTCCTTCAAAACATAGATTCTTTCGACTTCAAGTGATAAGGGATCATGAAGATCGGTTTGTGCTTTGCCTTCATTAAGTTTCATATAGCCTGCCAATTGTTCATTACAAAATATGAAATAGAAAAATGAGGCTTCATTTAACCATTCACTTCTGAGCTTTTCTAAATTAAACGCCTCCTCCAAATAAGCCTGCATATTCGCTTGCGTATTCATTCCGGCAAAGGTCTCCCAATAGGTTTGGCGGGATATTTTTTGATAGTCCATTAAATCATCGATTGAACATTCTTTTATTAAAATCATTTTATTACTCCATTAAATCACAGCACTTCAGGAAGCCGTACGACCGCTTGTAAAAGTGCATTTAGTTTCATTTACTATCTTTTTTAACAAATTGTTACCGCCAACAAAGGAATCACCGTCATCTACAACTTCCTGAATGATTAAGATGTGATCAGCGATGCGGCCGAATTTTACAGCTTCCTTTAGTTTTACTGGCAGCCCTTTAACTGGGAGACGGTGCGGCTGGACAAAAATTACCATAACGTGGCAAATTCAATTTTTATCTTCGCCATAAAAAAGCGCGTCGTATCTGGAAATTTTTTCTTCAAGCTTAATCACGCTAATAATACCCGCTTCGCGGACGGTTTCTTTTCCTTGAACAAATAGCATCACAACCGACGCTGAAAAGATATGATAGCTGACCGTCAGTTCCGACACGTTTTGCACATCAACCTTAACCGCCCAGATATTTGGATAGCGGTCAATCATTGCCACAATTTTGGGCTGCAGATCCCGTCACACGCCGCAGGTATTGCTGCCAAAATAAACCAGCAACATGTCATTTTTCTGAATCAGTTGATGCATTTCTTTGATTGTCTTGACTGGTTCCATTTCTTCCCCCACACTCACACGTCTGCCGTTTAAATCAGTTTTCCTTCGTCGCAATGATCGCATTAATGAAGTCGATCATGCCATCTTCGACCTCATCACGAATGTCCCGATAATTGTGGATTTCATGACGATATCCGGAATAAATCTTTGTTTTGACCTGATTTCCGGTATCCGCCAGCCAGTTTGACACCGCATAGACACCTTCTCCGAAAAGACCGAAGGGGTCCTGATCTCCGGCAATATTATAAACCGGAATGGCAGCCGGAACTTTCTCGGCCCACTGGATGCCAAGAATACTATCAATCATCATGATAAAATCGTAGGTTGAGCGAATATTCGGTGGGCTGGTGAAATTATTGAAGGGATCGCTGGCATGATCGGCAACGATATCCGGATCACCGGCAATCCAATCATTGGGGGTCAGGGGATTCGTGATGCGGTCAGTCATCCATTCGAAAAGAACCCCTAAATAACTGGGATCGACTTCTTCGCCTTTGCCTTCATCGATGCACTTTTGCAATGCTGCCGCCAACTCCTGAGTCTTTGGAAAAACCGACGAGGTTCCGCAGAGCAGCAAACCGTCGATGCCTTCCCCCATAGATTGTCGCATAAGATCGGGCAATCATCGAGCCCATGCTGTGACCGTACATAAAATAAGGCAGGTCGGGATAGTCTGCCTGGACCAATTGACGCAGGCTGTGTTCATCTTCAGCCATGGTCAGATAGCCTTTGTTTCCCCAGTCACTCCAGTTGCCGGATTCCGCGGCGGTTTTACCATGTCCCACATGATCGTCTGACGCAACCACAAAGCCAGCCTCATTCAACTTGAGAATCATATGCAGATAGCGTCGTGAATGTTCGCCAAAACCATGGACAATTTGAACAATCCCCCGGGGTTTGCGAATTGGCTTGTAAATCCAAGCCTGGATGGTATCCTTTTCGTTTAATGATCTGAAACTTCTTTCTTCAAATGCCATTGTCTTCCTCCTGTAAATTTATTATCAGGCTATCATGCAGTCGGATGATCTTAAGTTAAGTGCGCCGGGCACCGGGCATGTGCACTATTTTATCTGCTCCAGCAAAGTTTTTCGGGGATAAAAACCAAAGCGCTCATAAAAGCTGAAAGCCTTCTCGTTGCCGACTGCCACCGCCACGGTCTTGGTGTGGGCCCCCATTTCATCCATCCAGGCAATGGCATTGCTTAACAATGTCTCACCAAGACCCAATCCCCGATAGTCGTCCTGCACATATAAGGATTCCATTTCAACATCACCCGAAAATTCGACCCGGGAAATACAGTACCCGACATTTTGAGCAGTTTTCTGATCAACCGCAATTTCAATTCGCAGTTGCCCATTTTTGGCCTTCTGGAGCAGATTTTTTTTACGCATCTCAAAAGTAAACGCTTCATAGTGTGATTTAAAATTCGCGGCGGCATCGCGATGATGCCAGTTCAATGCTTCCCACAGCTCCTGGATGTCATCCAACAGCGATTCATCGCCGCTGCGATAGGTAATCGCTGTGATTGGGGGTTTTTCGTGTTTCATCGGTTTTTTCGCCTTGCCTTGCCAACCAATATCATCTAGGACTTCCTCAATGATCACAATCGGATCGGAGATCAATCCATAGTGTTCATCCTCAGGATAAGTCACCGCAATCGCAGGTTCCTGCCCGGCATAGGCAATCATGCTGGCCATTGAATCCCACTTTGTGCAGAGAAAAAAATGAGCATATTCACCCTGCTCGACAATTTTTAAAAAAGCACCCCGATTGCCCGGGATGGCCAGGGTATCTTTAACACCGGTTTGATATTCATATTCTTCAAACGCCGCCCGCATTTTAAGCGGTACAATCCCATGCCAGGTTCGTGAAAACATGATAACTCCTTTAATATTCATTTAAACTACAGTTATATTAACATCTGCCATAATCAGAATAATCATTGTTGGTGACACCTCTTTTTTTCAATCACAAATCCCGAATTCATTTCGTGTTTTGATTTGATATATGCTGCGGTATTATCATAGTCTTTAAATAGGGCCATCCGATTAATACCAATATTATCTAAAGATTTTAATATGCCTTCTTTATTTTTGATAATGAATACTGGTTTCTTGAATCGTATTCTCTGAACCATTTGAACTCTGAAACTATAAACTTCTTCCACGTAGGAAGCATACGATTGATATAAAAATAATCCTCTTTGATTAAGGCCTCTATCAAATTTCATGATAGGTCGATACATTAGATTTGGCAAGAAATTAATCCACCATATAGGTTCCCCATAATTATACGCTTTTCTGAAAAAACTCCTGGCCAAATTCAAATAGACGAATACTTCAATTGAGAGGTCATTACTTAAAACGAATGATGTTGAATTATCTAGTTCTTTAAGATAATGTGTGACCATCCATAAGTCTGGGATATCCTTTTTAATTTCTTCTATCAATTGTTTTTCAACAACATCAATTGGATTGTCAACACTTTTTCAGACAACTTTTTTAAGGTCTGCTGTTTTGAATTCAATCGGCGTCATATAATCAAGAGACGAATGAATTCGGATGTGATTATACCAATGAATATAATCAAACAATTCCAGTTTTAGCTGTTCCAGGGAGTCAAACGTATTCGGATACACAAATTCAGTTTTAAAAACTTTAAAGGTAGCTTCAGCAACGGCATTGTCATACGGACAACCTTTTTGACTCAATGAACGTCTGATATTAAACGTATCGATGATCCCATCAATAATATTGTTTTTAAATTCATTTCCACGATCCGTATGGAAGATTGATATCTTATCCAGTCTGTATTTGACCGTTGCAAAAGCCTGATAAACAAGCATGGCATCTTTTTGCGCGCCTGCGCTGTAACCAATAATTTCGCGATTGTATAAATCCAGAAGAATACATACATAATTCCATTTTCCGGCAACACGAACATAGGTAAGATCACTGACAACTACTTCCAGCTGCTCTCTGTCATCAAACTGGCGATTAACTTCGTTTTGGATTTTATCATTGTTTACCGGTGTTTTATGAACTTTGAATTGAGCGATTGTATAGGTCGATACCAGGCCCAGTTCTTTCATTATTCGGCCAATCCGTCGGCGTGATACAATCTGTTTTTTCTTTTCCAGTTCTTTTTTGATTTTACGCGTGCCATAATTACGCCTGCTAGCCTTGAAAATGTCGGTAATATCCTGTTTCAGTTTTTTTTCATCTTCTGATTTTCGGGTTTTAGACTCATAATAATAGGTGCTTYGTGTTATTTTTAGGACTTTACACATTGCTGATACCGAGTATCTGTCTTGATTCGCTTGGATGACTTCTACTTTCGTCCTATGATCAGCGCTGCTTGCTTTAGGATGTCGTTTTCCATTTTTAATTGTTGGACTTCTTTGCGCAATTTGATTAACTCGTTTTCTTCATCACTGCGGTTGTCTTTTTCTTTAAATGATCCGGAGTTTTGATGCTGTTTCACCCAACGATCAAAGGCTGAAGCTGACAATTCATACTCCTTAATAATTTCATGTCTGGGTTTTCCGTTTAAATATAATTGGACGACCTGATTTTTAAATTCATCTGTAAAAATTCGGCGTTCTCTTCTGGTCATATTGGTTCTCCTTCATTTTATGGATTTAGTTTATATGACCTTAGTAAATCTGTCCAGTTAAGTATAGCCTATCCAAATAGTTTCACTAAAGTAATGATGATAATCTTTCAGAAGGTTAGATAGATTTGTATCGAAGTCAGTTTTATTGGTTTTATAGTATTTTTCAAGTACTGGAAGCAAACTCAAAAAGTCCTTTTCATTATTAACAAATAGTTCTTCAAGTACATTCTGGTTTGGATATTTCTGAATTATTTTCGTAATGTCTATATAATTATCTTCAAATAGATATACATAACCATTTTCTTCAGTTTCATTTTGGCATGCAAAATAGAGCGCTACTAATGGAGATTTTGTTACATCAATTAAAGGGGTTGGTATGCCATAATGCTGAGCAAATGCAATAAAGTTTTCATGTTCGACGTTCGATAAAACCGGTGTTACCTCTCTATAAAAGTCATCTAGCATTATGCTAAATGGATACTCCTTCGTATCATAAAATGTACCTTTATACTGGCGTAATGCCGATGAAGTTCGTTCTCGATATTCTTTAGCCTCTCCCCTATATAAAAATTCAGAGGATGGAAACTTTTCTATTTCATCAATGTACGCACTTAGAGAATTTATTATCAGTTGATTTGTCATCTTATTTTCATCACCTACCTACTCATCTTCTCCGCGATGCTCTACGGCCATCTGGTCTACCCAATCTTCCTCAACGTACACCATACCATTCCGACCTTCCACCTTACGGTTAGGTCCAGGCTTATACAGCTTGCAACTTAAAGGACCATAGCAGAACGTCTCAAACCGATACTTTCTCCGCCCTCTTGAATTCCAATTATCAACAATGATCTCAACTGGCATTCTACACCCCCACATACAACTGCGACACTTCGTATCATAGGTTCTTGCCGCCAGTCTGCGGTGTCCTCTTTCTCTGTAAACTTCCAGCAACGGTGGCACCAGTTCCCAGGGCGACGATGTACTGCCCGGTTCGCCTTTAGCGATAACACTAAGCTTTGAGACTTTATAATAGTCAACCGGTTCCATATCAGGATCAGGAACTGGGACGCATTCACCTGAGATCCTTTAGCGATAACACTAAGCTTTGAGACTTTATAATAGTCAACCGGTTCCATATCAGGATCAGGAACTGGGACGCATTCACCTGAGATCCTTTAGCGATAACACTAAGCTTTGAGACTTTATAATAGTCAACCGGTTCCATATCAGGATCAGGAACTGGGACGCATTCACCTGAGATGATGTCATTGATTTTGAATTGATGTTTGGTATGGGCGGCTTTGCCGATACCGATGGAAAAAGTCGTTTCCACGCCATCGAGTTCCCCTTCTAACTTAATGGCGTAGCCGAGGTAGGTATGAGAGGCTTCATCGAAGGACCTCGTTAGACGGATACGGGGTTGGATTGAAATGATCGTACCTTTGAAAGTTGATTTAATCATGACTGAGTGGCCTCCTTCTTTATCTTATCGAAATATAAGCTTGTTGCAATTTTATGCTGGAATCAGATATATGTTCTCTTGATCAAAAATAAGCTCCATCGGTTGATTATACAGCCTATTAACGGTGTTGATATTTTCTATGAATGGATGGACACAGTTATTTTGGTTTTTTTCAAATTGCTTCATCATCTGCTTCTTTTGAGGTATTTTACAGGTGCTCCAGCAGCTGAATCTTAAGCCCATTGGGGTCGCTGATAAAGAGGTACCTGATCTGCGGTGCGGGCTGAAACGGAACGCTGTGCTGGATACCTTTTTCTTCTAATTCTGCCATCGTTTGCTCCAGTGAGACGACTTCAAATCCCAGTGAAATGTTGGCGTCAATGCTCGTCGCCGGGATGGTCTTATTGTAAATCAGTTCCAGCTTGGTTTCGCCATCCCCTAAAAAAGCCAGTTCAAGATCTGGCCCGGCCAGCCTGCGGCTGTCCACCGTCAATCCCACAATATCGGTATAAAACCGGATCGATTCATCCATATCTTTGACGGTGACTGTTACCCATGAAAACTTCATAACTTTCTCCTTTTTAAATCTAAAATTTTGTTTTATCAGTAGTTAACGGTATTGTAGCATAATACTCTATTTTTGCATCAAGGTTACAAAGATTTTGAGCCCATTTTTGCTGTTCCGCAACAACGAATAAGCGGTGGGCTTCAAGCATCGCCAGTCGTTCGGGGATGGTCTGATCGCCTTCGGCTCTCAAATCGGAATATTTTTTGATCTCTCGCAGCGGCATCCCGGTCTCTTTTAGTCGTTTTATGAAACGAATCCATTCAATATCGTTTTCATCATAATTGCGTCGACCCCGGGCATCACGGGAAACGGTAATCAATTCCTTCTTTTCATAATATCGCAGGGTATATTCACTGATCTTGGTCAGTTGGGCCATTTCGCTGATAATCATATAAAGCCTTTCAAAAAGAGGGTTGACTTAGAGCATAGTCTAAGCACTATACTGATAGTATAAAGAATTTTGGAGGTAATTACAATGGATCAAACACGTTATCAAATTGGCATCGAGCAGTTAAGAAAAATTGATGGAGTTGGCGGCGAAAAAGTGATCGAATCACTTAAAACAATCGCGCCCGACCTGGGCAATTACATTATCGAATTCGCCTTTGGCGATATCTACCCCCGGCCGGAGCTGACCCTTGCGGAACGGGAACTGATCACCATCACCAGCCTGCTGACCGCTGGCGGCTGTGAACCTCAGCTGGACGTACATATTAATGGTGCCTTAAATGTCGGGATTCTACCAGAGAAAATTATTGAAGCTTTTATTCAATGTATCCCCTACACCGGATTTCCGAAAGTTTTAAACGCCGTTGCAGTTGCCAAAAAAGTCTTTGCCAACCGTGACGCACTCCCCCATGACCAGCCGGCTCCTGGCAAGCGTTAAGCGTTCCTGGCCTTGGTGCCTGAAGTAGGCCTGGTGGCGACGCTCCCGACCAGGTCTCACTTCTTGCCGACACGCTGATAGGCCAGCCGTTCAGCCCCACTCTTGAGATAAATCAGACCGCAATAAGTAAAACCATTTTTAGTGAGGACACGTTGCATGATCCGATTGTCCCGATGGGTATCAATCCGGATATTGGTACAGATTTTTTCGCACCAGTCAAAAATCGCCCTGGTTAGTCCGGCCACATTGCCGGCACTGGCCACCCGATGGATGGCAACGTACGGGTCATCATTTCGCCACTGTCCGTCAAAAATCCGGTTATAGTCAGGATCGCCTTCCCGTAGCAGCACAAACACCGCCTCGATCCGACCGTCAACTTCACAGACATAACTGATCTGCTTTTTGATGTCATCTTCAATCAGGCTTGGTTGGGGATAACCATCAACCCATTGATGGGGATTGCCCATCGCGGCCATCATGGTGCGGGCATGGCTGTAAATTTCTTCAATCCCCGGGATATCTTCAATTTGCGTATGTCTAATCTTCATTTTTTGCTCCTCATTATCCTTTTGTCGATCTGGTTTGGATTGAACACTGGGCATGTGCTTAACCTTCTTGTAATCGCACACGATTGTCATTTAAATTTCTTGAGGGCGTGCTGAAAAAAATCAAATCACCTTTTGGATAAAACCAATGCCTGCAAAACATTCCCGTTTTTCTGTTCCCGCAGTTCAATGATCTTACCACCAAGACGCTCATTTAAGCGCTTTGCACCGCTTCTGGTATTTCCGTCTTTTGAAAAAAAGACAATAACTGGGCGATTCTCATTTTCCATATCGTTTCTCCTTTAAATTAAGTGAACCTAACGCTGGGGTACTAACGCCGATTTTCCGCAATTTCCCGCTGTTTCTTTTTTGTCAGTTTCATAAAAACGGTCTGATATGCCAGTTGGATGCAGTCAATCAAAACCAGTTCCGGAACATCGCCGGCAAGCCGAATCCAATTCCAATGTTGTTTATTCATAGTTTTTCTCTTAGGCCAGATTTTTAATCTTGTCTTTTACCTGGGTGGCCATTTTCACATTAACACCTCCATATATGCTTTAATCCGCTTTTCTACGCCAAAGATATTGGCATAGTTAAGCAGTAGCGTAACATTTTTGTCTTTTTTTCTGAAATAGCGTTTAACGGCTTCAGCAATCAGCCCCAGATCGGTCTGGTAGCGGGGACTTAAGAGATCGCAAATGGTCCGTTCCTGATTATAACAGCGAATGCCCCGGCCAAAATTTGTTTTAACCTGGGTAATTCCAATTTCGTACCATTCTTTCTTGACGCTAAAAACACGGAGATTTTCTTTGCGTAAGTGGCTGCTATTATAACCAAAGGGAACTGTTACGGTGACCTCAAGGGGATCCCGATCTGTCAGTTCTAAAAAAACCAAGGCCGTTTCATGGGAATAAATCATTTTTTGGTTGATGGCCTGTTTCCAGTAATAGACATCATCCCAAGCATCCTCGCTGATATAGACACCTCGACGTATAATGTCCACAAATAGTTGGACACAAAATCCAGAAAATAAGATAAACTATACACATGAGTAGAAAACGACGAACCTGGACCCCAGATATAATGTCCACAAATAGTTGGACACAAAATCCAGAAAATAAGATAAACTATACACATGAGTAGAAAACGACGAACCTGGACCCCAGATATAATGTCCACAAATAGTTGGACACAAAATCCAGAAAATAAGATAAACTATACACATGAGTAGAAAACGACGAACCTGGACCCCAGAGGAAAAAGCAGCCATCGTGCTGGAAATCCTCAGAGAAGAAAATACGTTAGCCGAGATCTCTAAGAAGTATGATGTATCTCAGCAATTATTAAGCCGCTGGAAAACCGAATTTATCGCCAATATGTCCGCCGTCTTCAATAAGAAAAATGAAGATGTTGACAAACTCAAACAAGAGCATGAAGATGAAAAGGAGCTGCTCGTAAAGAAAATAGGCGAATTAACATTGGATGTCGATTGGCTTAAAAAAAAACAAATCCAAATCTCTCAAATGAAGAAAAAAGAACGTTAATTGATTGGAAGCACCCTTTCTTAACCATAAAAAAACAGTGCCAACTTCTGACGCTATCGCGATCAACAGCTTATCATGAACCCATAGATGTTGCGCCATCCAAAGATGAAATCAATATCAAAAACGCCATTGATCGTATTCATTTTGAGGAGCCAGCCTATGGCGTCAGACGAATCAGGAATGAATTGCATAAACTGGGCTTTCATCAAGTAGGCAGGCGTCTTGTCAGGCGTTATATGATGGAAATGGATATTGTTTGTTTCTATCCCGGCCCCAATCTGAGTAAGCGAGCCAAAGCAGCCAAAACTTATCCCTACCTGCTGAGAAATCTTGAAATTAACCAACCGAATCAGGTGTGGTCCATTGACATTACTTATATAGGAACCCCAAATGGATTTGTGTATTTAACCGCTATTATTGACTGGTATTCCCGTTATATTGTGGGATACACCATCAGCAACACCTTGCAAACCGACATGGTCACCCGTGTTATAAAAACCGCCATTCAAACCTATGGTGCACCTGAGATCATTAACAGTGACCAGGGCAGTCAGTTTACGTCAAATGCCTATATTGACCTGATTAAAAGCTTTAAAACGACAAAAATCAGCATGGACGGTAAAGGCCGTGCTACCGACAATATTGCCATTGAACGGTTTTTTCGATCATATAAATGGGAACGCCTGTATTTGCTGTACCCGGAAACCGTCACTGAAGTGAGAGCCATGACAAAGGAATACATCGCTAAATATAACAATGAGCGAGGTCACCAGCGATTCAATTACAAAACACCGGCAGCTGTATTCTATGAAAATATGGCATTGGCTGCCTAATCAAAACGCGAAAGGAGATTTATCTAAAAATTTCTAATTTCGTGTCTTGACAAGCGTGTACATTATAAATATGGCATTGGCTGCCTAATCAAAACGCGAAAGGAGATTTATCTAAAAATTTCTAATTTCGTGTCTTGACAAGCGTGTACATTATAAATATGGCATTGGCTGCCTAATCAAAACGCGAAAGGAGATTTATCTAAAAATTTCTAATTTCGTGTCTTGACAAGCGTGTACATTATAACGCAGGGCTTTAAGCCGACCTGAATTGACCAATTTGTATAAATAGGTTAGGGGAATGTTCTCATTTTCCACATCTTAAGTGAGAACCAACCCATCTTTTGCGACAATCAACGCTTCCAGTTTATTTTGATAATTCATGCTTCCACCTTTTTCTTTCACGCTATGATTATATCTTAAACATAGCGTGAAAGAAACATTAAGCCATCCCTCCGACTTGACCGAAACCACGGCATCCCCCGGGGAAAAGCGGTAGAAAACGCTGGTAACCGGTGATCGCCAGTCATGGATGAGCATTTTATAGGCGTTTTCTTTTTTCAGTGAATGGTGACCAATATAGATTGGTTCGGTTTGCTCTCCCTCACTAAAACAAAAATCAATCCGGGCAAAATAAGGCGTGTCACGAATGCTCCAAGGCTAACTACGGGCGGTTGGTCTACCTTACCCGATGGGATGCACCCACTATATGCAAGGCTGCTGTCGCCATGCCAGAAAGTGCACAAAACCTCCAACCCCTTGTGCACCCAGTTTCTCTGGCTACTGGGGTCTCTCGCATTTTCTAAAAGATGTGAGTAACTACCTCTATTAAGAATTTCTTTTAGAATACCTTCTTCAAAGCACCTAACTTTTTTCCATAAATTAATGAAGCCATCTCTCTACTGATATAGGTACCACCAGCCCCGCTCATTGATAAGAATTGGTATTTGACTAAATCATTGCTTAAAACAACAATGGTAATAGTGTCATCAATGTATTTCTCAAAATGAGACGTGTAACCATTTGGCATTGACCCACCATGGCAGATACTTTTACAATCAAAATGTTTTTTTACAAACAATCCATATCCACATTTTACATATTTGCCATCATGGTGAGGCTTTTGCATTTCCTTTACTGTTTGCGTTTTCAATAGTTTACCATCCTGAATTGCTCGATCAAGCAAATAAAAATCACCAACAGTTGTGACAATATCACCACAAGCAAAGAACATTGATGGGTCCATATAGAACCCTTTTTCACCGTTAATATAATTATTGGCTACATTTTTTTTGTTCTTCATCAATAAATCCTGAATGATTCATTTTAGCAGGAATAAATAGATAATTTTTAACATATTGGTGATAATTCATTCCTGAAACCATTTCAATGATCAAACCAAGAATAAGATAATTCGTATTACTGTACGACCATTTTTCACCAACAGGGAATTTCAATTTATAACCTTTGACAATTTGTAGTATTTCTTGGGGGGTATGATGTTCTCCCCATTTTATTTGTTTTCTTAACATCACGTAGTTCGGTATCCCAGAAGTATGAGTTAGCAGATGATGAATGGTAATACCATGACCCTGGTAAACGTCTGGAAGATAATCGTCAATATGCTGTTGTGTTGAAAGCATCCCTTTTTCTGATAACTGCATAATACATAATGCAGTTATTACCTTTGTCATCGAGCCAATCATAAATTTTGTTTGAAGTGTATTTTTTATTCCTTTTTCCTTATTTGAATATCCATATGATTCATTAAATATAATTTCATTATTTTTTGATAACAAGACATTTCCACTAAATTTATTTTGTTTTTTAAAGTACTCATTTAAATTAATATCCATCGTTGATGTCCTCTAAATTTATTATCGGGTAGCTTAAAACCAACCGGTCGATCTTTGATTAAGTGTGTCCTGGCAACGGGACTGCTTTCCATAATTTCCCGCCGTTTCTTTTTCGTTAGTTTCATCAACACGGTCTGATAAACCAGTTGGATACAATCGATCAAAACCGGTTCCGGGACATCGCCTGCAAGCAGAAGCGAATTCCAATAGTGTTCGTTACACCCGGACTCTGATCAAGAAAAAAGCAGGGAAGAATCGCCCCCCAAAAGTTAAGACAATCGGTCAATTCCATCAGCATTTTGGCTTGGCTCACAGAACTTTCGTCTCCTTGCGCTCCCCATACCTTACCCGATGAGATTCGCAACACCTATTTAAAACGTCATAGCTCAGGAACACTAGCTTGGGGTTACTCTTACTTACACTGAATCGGCTGTATAAATAGTGCACAAAACCTCCGACCCTTTGTGTACCCTGTGCCGGGGAGTTTTGGAGCTGTTTTATTCATGATAAACCTTCTTTCCCTGAACCTTAGTTTTTTACCTTAATGGATTTATATTTAGGTTTTATTTATCCTATAATTATAGTACAATGGTATAAAGACTAGGAGGTGCTAGTGATGCAAATCAATACCGAAAATTTAGTTTCCATTACCGAAGCCAACCAGAATTTTTCGAAGGTTGCCCGGCTTGTTGATGAAAACGGCGCTGCCATCATTTTAAAAAACAATACCCCCCGCTATGTCCTGATTGAGTTCAGCCAGTTTCAGGAAGAAGCCGCACTTGACGATGACGCAGTTGACGCCATTGCCAAACGGATTCTTAAAAAACATCAAGCCGCCTTTGAGGAATTGGCCAAATGAAACGGTTATCCCTTCAGCAGGTGTTGCGACTTCACACCATGCTGATTAACGAAACTGGCGGCAGTGATGGTCTCCGGGATGAAGGGCTGCTGGATTCTGCTCTAAATGCGCCCTTTCAAAGCTTTGCGGGTGAAGATCTGTACCAAACGGTTCCAGCCAAAGCCGCTCGTTTGGGCTTTTCACTGATCAAAAACCATGCGTTTTTAGATGGCAATAAACGGATCGGTATTCTGGTTATGCTAACATTTCTGGAGATGAACGGCTTTATGCCTGATTGTACGGATGATGAACTGATCCAGTTAGGTCTCAGGCTGGCGGCTGGTCAAATAGATGATCGGCAACTGCTTGACTGGATTATTGATCATGTCTGACACCACAACCAGTTAAATCTCTTTTTGGTGGGGCTGGCAAATGAGCCGCCCAAAGCAGACCGCTTTCTGGCAATTTACCGAGTTGGATAATAAGTTAAGTGTCCCTGGCATTGTGGCTCAGTTAAAAACTCAACAATTCCCGACTCTCTAGTTGCATGTAGCTGGACACTGGAGCTAATGTTAATTCTGTTCGCAAATCTCACTCATTATCTTAAGGGCATTAGTTAAGCTGCGCCTGCACCGAAGCCGTGATGCTTAACAATTTAATTTAAGCATCGAATTCAAAATAGCTTCAATCAAAATGATTAATTCTAGACAAAGATTTTGATGTGATTCTTCCTGTTCAGGTTTCATTTCTCTCGCATGAAAGAGCTGATTTCGTCTTTTAATAAAATCTTTCATTTTTTTTGAATCAATGTTGTATTGTAATATCCCGCTCTTTACATCAGTTATTTCAAAATACTCAGTTAATAGTTTTTGAAGTTTATAAGCACGGCTTTCTGAGGTGGTGTTTAAGCTTGTACTAATACTATTGTAAATATTGAATTTCAAATTTTTTTCATGTCTAGTTGAGTCATCTTTTGCAGATACTTGCTGCTTTTCGCTATCAATAAAAAAGGGACTTATTTTTTCTTTTATATTTTCAATCTCTTGGAGAGTCAAAATTTTGGAGGTGTTTTTAGATGTTTTATTTTTATACTGTTCTTCAATTAATTCAATTGGTGCAAAAGCATTATAGTATTTTGTTTTGTAGTCTGTGGCAGCTAAAGCTCTGTAATAACAATCCAATATAAAACAAAAATTTGAATCTTTGGATTTAAGAATTACTTTATCGAGCGGTTCTAGGTCAATTTTTTGAATTGTTTTTATGGTGACAAAATGTTGAATTTTTATGGTGCTGTTTATTAGAAATTGGTCTGGACTTTTTTCTTCATCATATTTCTCAATGATGGGTATTTCGGTGTAACTTATTTCAGTTGGATTATATATGAGTCTTAAATGAGTCGAATGTTGATTTTTAAAATTTTTTTGAATGATGAATGAAGCTACTTTTAGCACTTTATCTACAAGTACAGCTAATTTTTGAGCACATTCATTTTGATCAACCGCTTTCATTTGATAGAATGACAGACCATATTTTTCATTTTCGTTATATAATCTATATGGTGTATCATCGATAACCCCTTTGTGTTCAAATTCAAGGATTGTCTTGTCAAAGTTGACATTTTCTTTATAATAATTCTTTTGTTCTAAAGTAAGTGGAATAGATATGTCGAATGTATACATGGTTTTCCTTCCCTTTTTCAAGTTTAGTTGGATCAGTCTCCGCGAAAAAAAAACAGTTCCGTCGACTTATTTCTTTCACTTCAAAATAAAACATTTTTCGTTTTCCAGCATTTGTTCAATCTTCGACCAATGTTCGAATGGGTAAAATCTTACTTTTAAGTCATTCGATGTAAGTTAGATGTACCTGGAACCAGTAGCAACTGCATTTCAAAAACGGCTCTGGTTCTGATTGACACAATGTCAGTCCTTGAGAGCTCCTTACGCCATCGGTTCGATCCAATCACCGCTTGAAAAATTCATTTCTTAATTTTTCATCATTTTTACTTCTTTGATTACGATACAAATTTAGAATTTTCATGTTTTCAATATCCCAATTTTTGTTTGTAAAATAATTAAGCCATTCTGGCGTACAGCATTGCATCCCTCTCACTCTAAGACTATAATCAAAAGGAACAAATAACTCATTTTTCCCACTTAAAGGGTCAATGATCCATACTTTTAAATTTTCATTCTTTAACATTGCATTATATAAACGCGTATCGATATGGTAGTCACAAAAACTATACCCAACAATTGTTATTTCATCTAACATATCCAATATTTGTTCAAATAAAACCATCTTTTCTTCCCTTGATTTGGGATTTATCGTTTTACTGAACTTATTTCCACCTGTTTTAATTGTGTGACTTAAAAATTGCATTTCACCATTCATATCACTTACAGCTATATCTTTTCCAAACCTCATTGAATTCCCATTGATTTTGTACTCCATTTTATGCATAACTTTTGAAACTCTTTTTAAATAGTCCATTGGTTTATCCGTTTCATTTACGTTTACATAAGCAGTTTTTTTATTACCGTCATAAGTGTATTCATTCAGCGCACCATGTAATTTTAAAATATTTGCCCCTTTACCAAATTTCAAATAATCCATACTGTCTAATTTGAGATTAGCACGATCATTAACACCAAATTCCACAAGATTTACAAAATCATCATTGAAAATTGGAAAATCCGTGCTTGAAACTGCTCCAAATTTGATTGGAATACCAGAATCCAGACATAAAAATTCAATAAGTAGATCGTGATTTAGTGTCATAATCCACAGAGGTTCATCCCCGATAAATTTATCAAACTCTTTGTAAAACTGCTTGCAATTTTCGTAAATATGAAAATTATGTTCATGATATATGTAGAACATCTCTGTCAATACGTCCTCAAATTTACTTAACGCATATTGATAGGATCTAGCAGTCGCACGATCAGTAGTATTTTTTATTAGTTCTTCAATTTCTTTCAAAAATCCTTCATAGTTTAACTCAGGATCTCGCCTATATTTTTCAACTAATCTTACTAAAATTGGAAATGCCATAGGTTCAATTGGATCATCTACTCCATAAGGTTCGTTTTTAGACCATAAATCTATAAAACTTTTCAACCGTTTTTTACTAAAAAAAGAGAAGAAATCTTTAGTCAGAGTTTTGACTAGAGGCATCCCTAAATCATAAGAAAAACCGGCACCTAATAAAAGTCCTTTTCGCATCAAATTACCCTCTTCCAATAAATCGAATATTTCTTTCTATAACTTCTTTCAACAACACCACCGTACTCTCTTCCCCCGCCTCATTCGTCCCAGTTCTCCGCGAAAGGCTTGGACTAGGATGTTTTTTTCATGGTTTCATCTGGTCGATGAGGGCTTTGGCGTCGTCAAAGCCGTCGTAGCCTTCATGAACCGCTCGGTTTCGGGCTTTGCGCAGGGCGTAAAAAATGTCATCAATGGCCGCCGGAATCAGGCCTTCCCGTTTCAGCGTTTTGATCCGGTTGGCGTGGGTATTCTCCCCTTCTGGCGGGGTCACCCCATCCAGCGCCATCATCAGATTGACCATCGTTTCGCCAAAAAGACCCAGCTTAATCAGGCAGGAATTACCGTCGGTATACAGATAGTCCTCGGCCAGACTGCCCATCCCGGCCAGGGCTGGAAAGTGATCATTTAAAAAAGCGTAGTTTGACTTCATCTTACATTACCTCAATGCCTGTGTAATCGGTGCGAATGGATTTATTGTATCATTTAATGGCGCGGTGGGAAAGATTTTTAAGTGTTTGAGCAAAAAATTAAACTCACCGGATTAACACCTGTGAGTTTTAAAAAATGGTTTGGGCTATATCGCTAATTCTAGGATGGTTTTCTTCCGATACTGATTGCTACATGTGCTCCAGCAACTGAATCTTCAACCATTAGGGTCTCGGTATAAAACCGGATTGATGGAGTTGGCGGCGAAAAAGTAATCGAGACGCTAAAAACAATCGCCCCCGACTTGGACAACTATATTATTGAATTCGCCTTTGGCGATATTTACTCCCGACCGGGGCTGACCCTTGAGGAACGGGAACTAATCACCATCACCAGCCTGCTGACCGTTGGCGGCTGCGAACCCCAGCTGGACGTACATATCAATGGCGCCTTAAATGTCGGGATTTTACCAGATAAAATTATTGAAGCATTTATTCAGTGCATCCCCTACACCGGATTTCCGAAAGTTTTAAATGCGGTTGCGGTTGCCAAAAAGGTCTTTCCCGCCCGTGATGCACTTGCCCATGACCAACAAGCTCCTGACATGAGCTAAGCGTACCTAGCTACTGGGGCCTGAAGTAGACCTGGTGGCGACGCTCCCTACCGATCTAAGTTAAGTGTGCCTGGCACCCGGGATATGCGAAGTGGTAGTGAGAAATTTGAACGCTCGGTGAGCAAATTTATATACCCTTTAGCAGAAAAATAGTCATTGTTAATTTGCGTTGCTTGTCGCAACGGGCAAATATCTATTATAATTAAGTAGCAATCAAAGGAGGTATTTGCTATGTTAAACGAAAACATTAAAGCTATTAGAAAATCAAAAGGACTTTCACAAGAAGAACTTGCTATCAAGCTGAATGTGGTGCGACAAACCATCTCAAAATGGGAGCAAGGATTGTCAGTTCCTGATTCTGAAATGTTAATCTCCATATCGGAAGTGTTTGAAACACCCGTAAGCACTTTGCTTGGAGATACTGTTATTGAGTCGAAGGTTGATGACTTGAAAGTAATTTCCGAAAAACTGGAGATTATAAACTTACAGCTTGCACAAAGGAAGACCGCGAGAAGAAAAACACTTCACTGCCTACTTATCTTATTGTGTGCGATCTTAGTAACGATTTTGGCTGTTTTAATAGTATTAAATAGTCCTTACTTAGGTTGGGATTATAATGACCCTGAAACTGCCGTTGTCGGAGTAGCTTTTCACGCGTTTGAATGGCTGTTTGTCAGATTAGCACCAATTGTCCTTATAGGGGCAATCGTCGGAATTTTCTTGACACGAAAGAAAGTATAAAACGACTCTGATTTTTGGATGCAGTTCATACTTCAAAATTCCAATTTGTCAATGAGATTATGAGCATTCGCTTGATATGAGCCTTTTAGCTCTTGCTAAAGCTAATCTTGATTACTTCGAAAGTATGGGCAACCTCGCCATTATCGGCTTGGTTGCCCTCTTTCTATTTTCACCGTCCTTCACAATCAAATCATAATCAGACACTGCCGGGATGATGTCGGCTTCGTTATAGAGAATTCGTTTGACGAGACTTTGCACCGTGGCGACATGGATTTTAGTTTCCCGGTCAATGTCCCGTTCATACTGTTCAAATGCCGCCCGCATTTTAATCGGTACAATCCCATGCCACGTTCTCGAAAACATTGATAACTCCTTTAAGACGATATTTTTTCCAGATCGAAATTCAGACAATGATGACTTCGAAGAAATAGACCAAATATGACCGCCAGTTTCAGAGCAAGGCTGGTTATAAGTTATGTGCGCCTAGCATCATTGCACTAAAGAATTGCATTTTCGAATCATTACTTCGTTACTATTGGCTTTCATTGTCTTAACTACATCAGAAAATCATCCTGCTGAACACAAAGGATCTCAAAGCCACATTTTTTATAAAGAGCCACTGCCGGATTGTTTTGTGTCACACTGAGCGAAACCGTCGTGTGACCGGCTTCACGAAGCCTTTTTAACATCGCGTACTTCCTTCTTTAAGTTAGGGATCCTGACAAGTAGCTTAATATAACATTTACCTCAATGCCTGTGTAATCGGTGTGAATGGATTTATTGTATCATTTAATGGTGCGGTGGGAAAGATTTTTAAGTGTTCGAGCTAAAATTTAAACTCGCGGAATTGAAGGCGGTGTCGACGCCCAAATGGATGGTATGGGCAAAGGAATAACTGCCACCTTGCCAGCCACGATGGATCGGTTCCTTTCTATGGTCGAGCATTGAAAGGCTCCCGGTATCAATCCCATAATGAAAGTACCGGCTTACTCTTTTGGCAGGTGTCCACCCTTTGGCAGAGAGCGATTAAAGACGCATTAAGGCAATTCGATTTGACACATACCCAATATGTCATTCTTGCTAATAAAGACAAATTCCACAACAAACATTGAGCAAGTCATGCTTATGTCGTCAAGCAATAAAATAAACCGTTGTGATGGCGACAGTGTGGTTATGCTTTAAACAAAATATTGAAGCCTAACGGCGGTTTTTAAATAGCGATCAAAACCGCCGCTTTCTGATTATCAATCAGAAAGCGGCGGTTAAATCATGAGTTGCTATTTTTTCCTAGAATCGGCCGATGTTGCGGGCAGTCATAAAGGCTTCGGCATTGGCACTGGTAATATCTCTTGGGGCGATGACATCACCGACCAGATAGAATTCCGGAGCACAAAAATTAAGCGCCAGGGCATCGTCGCGGCGGGGTTTCTGGCCGACCGCGTAGATCACGGTATCGGCGTCCAGCAATTGGTCAGCACCGTCTATTTCACAGAGAACACCGTTTTCCCGAATTTCTTTCACCCTGGTATTGAATTGAATATCCAGATCCCGTTTGATGATTTCAAATTTCAAGCCCAGCATATGCAGGAAATTACCGCCGTCATTGATATGATCGGACAATTCAACAATTTTCACTTTTTTGCCATTGGCTATCAGGTGCAGTCCCAGCTCCACCCCGACCAGACCGGCACCAATGATCACCGTCTGCTCGCCGATGGTGTCAATGGCGGTATAGGCGTCCTGGGCACAGATGACATGTTTGTGATTGATGCCGGGAATCGGCGGTTTAACCGGTTCCGCACCCAGAGCGGCAATGATAATATCGGGCTCGATGGTTTCTGCCATTGCTGGCGTCACCGCGGTATTCAGAAGGACTTCGATGTTGGCATCCTGAATCCGTTGTTGCTGCTGGTTCAGGTAGGCATCCAGATTTTTCTTGAAGGCCACCGCCTCTTCACAGCGGAGCACCCCACCCAGACGGTCGCTTTTTTCAACCAGGATAACCTCATGACCGCGGTCGGCACAGGTCAGCGCTGCCTGCATCCCACCAATACCACCGCCGGCGACCAGCACTTTCTTTTTAACCGCCGTGGGAATGGCGAATTTCATTTCCAGCTCCCGGCCGGTTTCCGGATTCAGGGCGCAATAGGGCTCGCCGTTTGCAAGCTCACTGGAAAAACAGGATAAACAGCGCAAACACTTAATGATCTTATCTTCGTTGCCGCTGCGCAGCTTATTGGGAAAGTCCGGATCGCAAAGCAGCCCCCGGGCCATTTCAACCACATCCGCCTGTCCCGAACGGATAATTTCTTCCATCAGTTCGGGATCATCCAGAGCGCCCACTGTGGCCACCGGGGTTTTGACGTGTTTCTTGATTTCGGCTGCATATTGAACATTACAGCCGTCCGCCGTAAACATGCTGGGATGGGTGATCGCAAACACTTCTTCGACCTCGTGATTACCGGCTGAGATGTGCAGTAAGTCAACGTGGTTTTCCAGCTGTTTGGCGATGGCAATGCCGTCTTCAATTCCGAATCCGCCATCGTAACATTCCGATCCGCTTAAGCGAATTTCAATCGGGAAACCCGGTCCCACTTCTTTACGGATGGCATCACAGACGGCAATGATCAGCCGGGATCGGTTCTCGACATCCTTGCCGCCCCATTTATCGGTACGGGTGTTGGTGATCGGCGAGAGAAACTGGTGCAGCAGCCAGCCATGACCGGCATGAACCGTGACCATTCCAAAGCCACAGCGTTTTGCCAGCCCCGCCCCCTGGGCAAATTTTCTAATCGTCCGTTCAATGATCTCTTCATCCATGGCCTGAATCGTCCGGCCCGCCAGCTCACACTCCACCGGGCCATAGGCAATCCCTTTGGAGGAAGCGCCAAAAAAGGACAGATCCCGATTGGCAAACATGCCGGTATGCTGAAGTTCCAGGGATGCCACCGCGCCATAAGTTTTAACGCCATAAGCCAGTCGGGACAGATTATTACTGATGTTGGGCGTGTCCAGACAGATATGGGTGGCCCCGCCGCGGCCCAGCTCGCCATCGACAATCCCTTCAAAAGAAGTGACGCTGGCCGCCCCGCCCCGGGCTTTTCGTTCATAATAGGCGGCGGCGCCCTCATTGAGATAACCGTCTCCATTTAAATTCTGGTAACCGGTGGGGGAAGCAAAAATACGGTTTCTAAACAGGGTGTTCCCCAGTACAATCGGGGTAAAAAGATTGGGATATTTACAGTTTTTCATACGATCTCCTCTTCAACTCTGAATTATAGCGGCAATAGCTGCGCCATCGTTTGTCAGCGTTTACACGGGTCCTGCTTCAGGGCGCGTAAAAATGCCGACATAAGATTTTTCTAAGCTGATTATACGTCTAGCCCCATCCCCCTGTCTAATAGACAGATCTGATGAGGTGATCAGAATAGCTTATGGAGATTGTCCTGAATTAACTTTGCAATTTTGGGAATAAAGGCATTGCCATTATTTCTTAGCCAGCTCAAATCGACGCAGTCGATATGGTGAGTTCCTTCCAGCTCGACATAACAGATGTTTTTAAAGATTTTTTCAACATAGCCTTGGGAAAAAAACGAGACCCCGCTGTTGGCATCGACTTTCAGAAACATCGCTTCACAGGTGGGAACTTCTTGGGTGATATTGGGTTCATAACCATCGAGCCGACAGCATTTGATCATATTCTCATAACTCTTCCGGCCATAGTCGGGATTGAGCATAATGATCTTTTCGCCAGCAACCGCGGCGGCGCAGACACTTTGCTGCCCGGCCAGGGGGTGCCGGCTGCTGACCAGCAGACCCATCGGCTTCCGACGGATCGGGATGGTTACCACTTCGCTGGATTTCACCAGATCATAGGTGTAGGAGATCACCATATCCATGGAGCGATTCGATAACGCCTCGATGACTTCCCGAAAACTGCTTTTTTCGAAGTTAAAATTGAGATCCGGATAATACGCCTGAATCAAGCTGACCAGCGGTTCAATGATGGTAGCCTCAATGGGACCGGCATAACCGATGTTGATATCCAACTGACTGCGAAAATGAATTTCCCGGGTTTTCTTCTGGATCTGGTGATAGTAATTGACAAATTCCTGACAGGACTGGTAAAAATACGCCCCTGCTTCGGTGAGTTCAAATTTGTTTTTTAAGCGATTGATCAGGATCACCCCCAGGTCATCCTCCAGGCTGGCGATCTGCTGACTGATGCCCGACTGCGACACATGCAGCCGTTTAGCCGCCTTGGTAAAGCTGGCTTCATCAACTACACAGAGAAAATATTCAATCTTTCGGATATCCATTTCTTTCTCCTCTTCTGAAAATAAACTGTAGTCTTACAGACTATTCACTTGTGACGTTTTGGTTTTCTCATCATCAGTTACAATTTTATAACTACTTCGGTCTATAGCTAAAAAATCTAAATACGCCGCCTCGCTGATCGGTTTGGAATAATAATACCCCTGTAAATGGGTGACCCCGAGGTTGTTCAGGTAGGTCGCCATCTCTTTGGTCTCCACCCCTTCAGCGACGATTTTAACATTTAGTTGCAACAGAAGCTTGATGATATTTTCCAGAATAGCAGTGGCCTTACTGTTTTTCCCACTGTTCTCCTGGTCAAAACAGGGCCAGATCAGACTCTTGTCCAATTTTACCAGGTCGTACACCACTTCAGCCATCCGTGACAAATTGGAATACCCGGTGCCAAAATCATCCATCGAAAAGCTGCATCCCATCTGCCTCAGCTTAAGCATGTTCTCCCGGAGCATTTCACCCGATTCCACAAAGGCGGTTTCGGTTATTTCCAGGTTAATAAAACCCGGTGTTATATCATATTTTTTCATAATACCCTGTAACTGACTGGGGAGATCCGGGTGGACACATTGAATACCAGAAAGATTTACTTCAATGTACTCGATGCCCCGATCCTTAAGTGCCTCTTCCCGGGCAAAGGCACAGACTTTATCAAAGACAATCTCCCCCAGTTCCATGATCATGCCTTTTTTTTCGGCGATGGGAATAAACTCTTCCGGGGAGATAAAACCAACCGAGGTGGTGTCGGTTAAGCGAACCAGCGCTTCGGCCGAAAGAAACTGCTTATTTTTGGCATGGTATATTGGCTGGTACACCATTACAAACCCGTCATGCTCGATGGCGTCAATGAGGATATTTTCAATGGTTGAATAGCGTATTTTACTACTGATGACCGCTTCATTTAAAAGATGAATGATTTTTTCCGCTGTGGCATTATTATGTGAGGCCATATAATTCATCATGTCGTAGACCTCATCGCAGGTTTCCTGATTTTTGTAATTATCTGTAAAAATCACATCAATATGGGCTTTAATAACAATGGTGTGCTTTGAAAACTGGATCGGCTTTTTTATCTGCCGGGCCAACAATTCCAACTGTTCATTAATATCGTCAAGAGTGACTTCGGTTAAAAACGTCATCACATTGCTACGAGAGTGATAAAGGCTGAAATCGGCATTATGTTTTATTTTTTTAATCCTTTTTCGGTCACAACCGGGACAGAATTGGAAGCTGTCCTTCATCATCATCCCGATTATCTTGAGGATGTGATTGGTATTCTCATGCCCCACCATGGTTTGAATTCTTCTTAAATCATCCACCACCACGCTCACCAGAATCAATGGCTTCTCAGCTTCTTTTTTTTCATTTAGCACCAGATGAAAGGCCCGTTTGTTAAAGGAGCCTGTTTCCTCATCGATGTATTCTTTGGGATTTTCAAAGGCCAGATAGATAAACAAAATCATCAGGGTGACCGCTACTTCCGAAAAAAGCAGGCCAAAATTAAAGAGTTGAATTCCGCCTCCGGCAACCAGCATCAGAACCCCCAGTTGGATAGCCAACCGATTTTCTTTTTGGATCGTCTTTTTATAACGAACCGTATCCACAAAAATCCATCCACAATAGAAAAGCAGGCTTAATGTGAATCCGACAACCATTGATCCATCGGCATATAATTGCTGATTGCGGAGTTCGTAATTCAAATCCCCAAAGAGTATCATCACCATCGGGAAAGCCAGGGGCAGCATACGCCTCAGAACCTTTTTCCACTTCATCCGTTTCTGATTATTCCCTAAAATTTCAACATACCAGAAAAGAAACACCACAATCATGATCATACTGCCGTAAAAAAGCTGGCTAAACATCCGGTCTACCAGCGGTATAAACGCATCAACGTTGACCGTGGTATAAAGTTTAAGCACATTAAAAACAAGATTTACCGCCGTAAAATAAAGCATCAGCGCAAAACATTTATTTGATAAAAGCGGTAATTTTTTATTTCTTAAAAAATCCACAAAAATAATCGAAAAAAAGAGTATCGTTACGATCAGTAATCGAATATCCAATTGAAACATTACCATCCTCCAGTTTAGTTGTCGTTAAGATTGTATTCTATCATTTACGATATCCTCTTTTCAACGACTTTTGTTATATATCTACCTCATTTAATTTTTATCCCAAAGTATTTTCCGTACTTTTACAACTATGCCACTATACTTTTCACCCATTTCCCCTTATAATGAAAACGTTAAATTATATTTAAATCAAAATAAAGGAGAACAACATGAAAAGAAAAATCATTCTATCAGTCTCCCTGGCGTTTGTCATCTGTTGTCTGGTGGTTGCCGGATGTACTACCGCAAAAAAAGATGGTGCCCAGATTGAAACCTCGGAGGCCATCGTCCCCACGGATTACAGTCAGAGCGCACACTGGCTCAATGTTCCGGCTGAAATAACCAAAGAGGTGGACGTGTTCTACCTGTACCCCTCTGCCTGGGCCAAGGTAAACGCCGATGACCCGATTATCTGTGAAATCGACAATCCAGTCATGCTGCAACAGTCCAAACTGGCCTATGACCGACAAGCCACTGCCTTTGAAACCTCAGCTAATATCTTTGCTCCCTACTACCGTCAGGATGACGCCGGCTCCACCCTGGCGATGGATGTTGAGGAACAACAGGACATCGTTAAAGGCGTGCCGCTGACTGATGCCACTGCCGCCTTTGAATACTATATCGAGCATTACAACAATGGCCGACCCTTTATTCTGGCCAGTCATTCCCAGGGCTCCAACGTAATGATCTATATATTACAGGATTACATGAAAGAACACCCGGACGTTTACAAACGGATGGTAGCTGCCTATGTCCTTGGCTATTCCATTACCGATGACTACCTGGCTGAAAATCCTGACCTCAAATTTGCCTCTGGCTCTGGTGACACTGGGGTCATTGTTTCCTACAATACCCAGGCCCCTACCATTGAAGGCTCTGATGGTGTGGTTCTGCCCACCGCCCATGTTATCAACCCAATTAGCTGGACCACCGAAGAAACGGTCGCACCAGCCTCTGACAATCTTGGTTCCCTCCAATTAAATGCGGATGGGTCTGTGGTCAAAAATGCCGATGGCACCCCCTTAAAGGTCATGAATTTTGCCGATGCCAAGGTCGATAATACCAAAAATGTCCTGATCTGCAGCACCGTTAGTGTCGATCAATATGCACCCGGTGGTGGTACCTTTGGCCGGGGCGTTTTCCATACCTTTGATTTTCCTTTCTACTATTTCAATATCCGGGCCAACGCCGAAGAGCGGGTGGCAAACTACCTGAAAGAAGTTAAATAAGTACTTGTTAAAGTAAAACTAGAAAACTTAGTTCTGTATCTGCAGAATTGAGTTTTTTTATCTTTTCAATGATTTAAGATGAA
This sequence comes from Acetobacterium sp. KB-1, assembly GCF_003260995.1. Lineage (NCBI taxonomy): Bacteria > Bacillati > Bacillota > Clostridia > Eubacteriales > Eubacteriaceae > Acetobacterium > Acetobacterium sp. KB-1. Next base: position 395,298 of record NZ_CP030040.1, on the reverse strand, counting down.
TAATCACTTCCAAATTGGTTATAAATATAACGCAGTACCAATTAAAAACGACCAACTGCAAAAAGAGAGTAACTTGTTAGGAGAATAACCAATGAATAAATATGGAATACTTCGAGAAAAAAAAGGCAATAGTCTGATTGAATTTCCGGATCATTACGTCATCATTGATATTGAGACGACCGGATTCAGTCCCAAAAACTGTGAAATAATTGAAATCGGCGCTGTTAAAGTCCGCAACGATAAAATCACATCCGTCTTTCAAATGCTAATCAAACCAAAGAACCCCATCAGTTCTTATATTACTAATCTGACTGGTATCACCAATAATATGCTCACCGATGCCAACCCCATTGCTGAGGTATTAGACGCTTTCGTTTCCTTTATCGACGACAATATATTAATTGGCCATAAGGTTAATTCTGATGTAAATTTTTTGTACGATCACTGTAAAATAACGATCGGTCATGATCTGACCAACGATTTTATCGATATTATTGATCTATTCAGAGAACGGCAAAGATCGGTTCTCAATCATCAACTAACTTCTCTGTGTGAAAAATGCGCCATCCAGAATACCAATGCTCACCGGGCTCTATCTGACTGCCTGGTCAGTAATAATTTATTCCAGTCGCTAAAATACCACGATGGCTCAATCGCCTGCGTGGAAGAACTGGATACCCTGATACTGGCCTCGGAGTTTAAACATAAACACTCCCCCTACAAAAAAAAATGTCAGAATATGTCAGCCAGCATGGAACGGTTTGCCCGAATTTCTGTTTAATTATAACCTCTTCTTTCGCGTAATCGCCGATTTTATCACGACACCATCGATCTGACGATTAGTAGCGAAATTGTCCAATGGGACCATACCAGCATCAGTGAATTGATCGAGACTGCCGACCGCCTGCTTTACCAGGCCAAAAGATCCGGCCGCAATACGATTCTGCAATAGGAAAAAATAATTCTATAGATCGAAAAAAAGAGAAAGACCAGCGGTCATTTCTCTTTTTTGGTTTATTCAGTTTTAAAATCTGCCTAACGATTCTAGCTGACTAGTTAGCTTTTCGCTGGAATGCTGCCAGATGGCTTTCGGATGCTTTTTTCAGTGATTCAAACACGTTACGAACAGTGTCTGGTAGTTCTTGCGTTAGAAAGCGGTTGTACATGTCAATATTCAAAATCTCAGCCTGGACACCAATGGCGTAGCTTTCTTTCAAGGATGCAGGCAAGACCAGGTGACTGGCTGCGTCGTTAACTGGAACCTCTAAGCAGTTGGCTTCAAAAAGCGGTGTCAGTGCTGCAATATGTTTGGCTTCTGCCTTGACAATGTTAGTGTATGGTCGAACCGATCCGTAGGTTTCAATGATTTTAGCGTACTCTGCTTCGGCAGCATATTCATCCTGAATTGCGTAGGTCAGCATTTCCTCCAGCGTCAAGTTGTCGTCAGCCAGCGCTCCCGCCGACCCGAAGTCATTGCCTTCCGCCATCACAACTCCCATGGAACCCACCAAGGTGAAAGCCAGTAGAAGAACAGTTAATAATTTTGATAAACGTTTCATTTTACACATCTCCTTATGTTTTTTTGGCGTCGGCGAAACGGTTAGTTGCGTCGCTGCGTCTTTTGTTTTCCTGAGATGATAATATTACGTTTCTGTGTCAATCGGGTGTCAGACCCCATTCGGCACTTTAAGGATCAGATATTTTCAGTTTCGTTTAAGAAAATCTAAAACCTGTAAACATCATCAATTGGGTTATGTAAACTGCAATCACACTTTTATTTCATTAAAACCCGCCACATGAAAAATCAGAAGTACTTATTTCAGACTTCCCTTTTATTCTTATTTTAAGATCATGTTTGAGTTGTTTTTTTTAGGGTATTATAATATAAGAAAAACAATTTTCAGGAGGTAGAAACATGGATAACGAAAAAAAAGGCGTTTACGGCAATGCCGAGGAACTTGGTGCAAAAGATAAAAATATCAAAAGTGGTGTAGATCCTATTTATGGGGAAGCTGAGGAAGCAGCAAAGGCGAATCGCGAAGATGTTCACACATTCATGGCTGATCCAGACGGTCACAACCCAAAAGTTGACAAGCAAATAAAACATTCCCCAGTAGAATCCGATCAAACCGAAGGTATTTATACACAAGCTAGCGAATTAGCGGAAAAAGAAAAAGTGGTTGAAGAAAACGAAGATGGTATTTATAGCGAAGCTGAAGAACTGGCAAAAAATAATGCTGGAAATATGCATAATTTCATGGCCGATTCAGATGGCAAAAAATAACAACTGATTTAATCTGTGTGTACATCCAGTTTTAGCCGATAGTCACAAAAATATTCACATTATATTAAGGATCCTTTTGATAATCGTCACAGTTTTTTCAACGGTGACGATATACATCAAAAGGATTTTTTTACGTTAGCCCGTCCCTTAACTTTTATCAATCCCAAGACAAAATGACAAACACTCACTTAACCCCGGAACATCTTCATCGCCCGTTCCACATCAGCCTGCATGGCAACCCGGGCAATCTCGGCAATTTCATCAAAGCGCAGGTCCCGACCGGGGTTTTGATCAGAATAGGCTTTAACCGCTTGACCTCCAGCCAGGGACATATATGTAAAGTAATTGATTTTTGAAATCCCGGATACGATGGCTTTGCGGAAGTCAGCCGCACATACCCCGGAACCACCATGCATCACCAATGGTACCTCCACCAATTCGTGAATCGCTGCGATCCGATCAAAATCCAGACAGGGTTCGGCTTCATAAACGCCATGGGCAGTGCCAAAGGCAATCGCCAGTGCATCCACCCCAGTGGCCGCCACAAAGGCGTTAGCCATCGCTGGATCGGTGTAGCATGCTTCCGGGGTCAGGGCTTCTTCCTCGGGATCTGGAACGCCCCCGCCTTCTGGTCGTAGCACCCGGCCCAGCTCAGCTTCCACCGATACCCCCAGATAATGGGCCACCCGGACAATTTCCCGGGTGTTGGCCAGATTTTCCTCATAGGGCAACCTCGAGCCATCATACATCACTGAGGTAAAACCCATTTTCATGGCGTGAAGCAGGTAACCCAGATCTTCGCCATGATCCAGATGAACGCAGACGTTTACCTTGGCCTGATCGGCGAACCGGATCATTACCGGACCGATCATTTCCAGGGGAACAAGGCTTTCATGAATCTGGGCATGCATGATGATCACCGGCTGGTTCAGGGTCTCTGCCGCAGCGATCACCGCCTGAACACTTTCCAGATTGGGTGTATTAAACGCCCCGATGCCGCATCCTTTGTGATTGGCATCCGCTAAAATTTTACTGAGATTAACACGCATGATTTTCCTCCTTAATACTTCGACAAGCCACCACATCTACCCCGGTGCCGCAGATATCCGCAATGACTACATCCCCCATCTGGCAGGAGCCGGTGAGCTTCGTTTTGCGGATCGCGTCCATGGCTAGAGCCATGGCTTTTTTGGGGATGGGGCCGGCCGTTTTTACTGGTAATAGGCAGGCTTTGTCACCACATTTCACCATAACTGTACTGGTTAATGTTCTTTCTGGCGTGGTAATCTCCTTTTGCGCAAACTTTTTACCCCGCTTACAGCCTTCTCCCTCCACTCTGTCCATAACGCCCTTTTTTAGATGAACCGTAATAACGCATTCCTTGGGACAGGTGGTGCAGCAAACTTTTATTTCTTCTTCACTTTTAATTTCACTTTTAATTTCACTTTTATAACGACTCATTGTTTCACCTCCCGGACCGATACGATTATCGGTAGCGCTACACTATTTTGATCGCTCATAGCCTTTAATCCATTTATTTCGTCTGGGTTTAGCTGTACCTCTTCCATCACACTGGGCTTAAAGGCTCTGGGTTTACCTTGATATATAATTTTTTTACCGGATTGAATGATAACTTCGGCATTTTCTAGCGGTTTTCGCACCCGGAATAAAATTCGTGCCGCTTTTTTAGTCGGGCTGGTCAGTTTAGCTGGCACGGTATAGCCGACATTTTCTCCGGGTCCCAGCGGAATAGTTGATTTATTTTTGGCCGATCTGTTTTCACCAGCCATTGCCTCTACCTTTTGCTGCAAAGCATAGACAGCGGCAGCAGCTCCGGCAGCTTCGGCTTCCAGGGTGACGTTATCCACCAGATCGTGAACGTGAAGGACATTTCCGCAGGCAAAGATTCCTGGCTGGTCAGTTTCCAGCTCTTCGTTAACCAACGGACCGTTAGTCCGGGGATTTAGACTGACTCCGGATTTTTGGGATAGCTCATTTTCGGGAATCAGACCAATGGATAGCAGCAGAGTATCACAGGGGACTACTTCTCGGGTTTCTTCAATCACCTTAAAGTTTTCGTCAACCTTAGCCACCTCAATAGCTTCCAGATGAGGATGGCCGATAATATTAGTTACCGTGGTTGACAAATGGAGGGGGATATCAAAATCATCCAGACAGTTTTTAATGTTTCGGTATAGTCCGTTAGCATATGGCATCAGCTCATACACCCCCAGAACCTGCATACCTTCAAGGGTCAACCGTCTCGCCATGATCAGACCGATATCACCGGAACCCAAAATGACAACTCGTTCCCCGGGTTTACGGTTTTCGATGTTTACATACCGCTGCGCCAGTCCGGCGGTGAGGACTCCAGCCGGTCTTGAACCAGGAATTTTAATCGCACCCCGGGTCCGTTCCCGACACCCCATGGCCAGCACAATGGCCCCGGCACAGAGAAGCAGCATGCCATCTTCATTCATCGCTTTAACCTGACGATCCTGGGATAAATCAATGACCATGGTTTTTAAATATACATCAATACCGGTAGTTGCCACCTGATTAATAAACAGCTCGGCGTATTCCGGGCCGGTGAGCTCCTGCTTAAAATAGCTGAGCCCAAAACCACTGTGAATACACTGATTAAGAATGCCTCCCAGTTCGTCGTTACGTTCGATAATGGCAACGGTGGCACCCTTTTCTTTGGCTTTCAGGGCCGCCGCCATACCAGCCGGACCACCACCAATGATGACGACATCATAATTTAACTGTTTCATTTCACACCTCCCTTAACCGATCCACAGAGCTGTTGTGAGCCCCGATCTTCCAGACAGATGTCAGAAACTGGCAGCCCCAACTCCCGGCTCAGAATAGAAATGACCTTATACTGACAGAAGCCGCTTTGGCATCTCCCCATCCCGGCCCGAGTCCGGCGTTTAATCGCATCCAAGGTGCGGGCCGGAATGATCCCGTGGATGGCATCGACGATTTCACCTTCGGTGACCGTTTCACAACGACAGACAATCCGTCCATAGGCAGGATTCTTTTGGATCAGGAAATCCTGTTCGTCAATGGACAGTGTGCCAAAGACAGGTTTTTTCTCCCGAAAAGGATTATAATCCGGTTTTAGTTTCATTTCAAGTCCGGCATCATCCAACAGATCACGGACCGTTTCGGCAATCGCCGGTGCTGAGGCTACCCCCGGGGACTGAATTCCAGCGGCATGAATAAAACCTTTGACAGTTAGCGACTCGGCAATGAAAAAATCATTATTGTTGTTCAGCACCACTGGCCGCAGCCCAGCAAAGGTGCGGATAATTTTACCGGCGTCGAGTTCCGGTAAAATCTTATGCACTCCATCAATCAAAGCCTGAATTCCGGGGGCATAGTTGTTGAGTGCCTCCTTGTCATCCATCATGGTCGCGGTAGAACCAACAATGGTATTGCCATGAACCGTGGGAATACAGGCAATCCCCTTGGTATCCGGTCCGGGACAGGGGAACATCACCGTTTTGGGCTTATTGACCATATCCTTGTCCAACACCAGCAGATCCCCATGCCGCGGCTTCATCTGGTATTCAGAAATCCCTGCCAACCTGGCCACATCATCAGCATGGTTGCCAGCTGCGTTGACGATATAGGAGCAGGACAATTGTTGATCGGGAGTGTTAATCAGAAAACTGCCGTCCTCTTTTTTTTGTATCGCGGTTACTGGCTGACTCGTCAAAATCGCCACACCGTTGGCTTTAGCATTTTCAGCAAAGGCGATCGCCACCTCAAAGGGGTCCACCACGGTGGCTGTAGGAGCATAAAGAGCATACCTGGCATTGGCAGCCAGGTGGGGCTCACGGCTTCGCATTTGGTCGGCATTGATAATGGCCAGATCCCGCACCCCGTTTTTGATACCGAACTCCAGCTTGTGTTTTAATGCCGCTTCATCGGCATCGGTAAACCCGATCACGAACATACCCGGATTGATAATACCAAAATTTAAGTCCCTGGCCAGTTTGGGATAAAGATTGGCTCCCCGGACATTGATCTTTGCTTTCAGACTGCCTGGAGTGGGATCGTAGCCGGGGTGAACGACCCCGCCATTTCCTTTGGTAGCACCAATACCGATATCGGTGCCCCGCTCTAACAGGGCGGCTGTCAGTTTATATTTTGAACATTCATGGGCAATGGCCGTACCAGTGATACCGCCCCCAATGATGATGATGTCATAATGATTCATTCTCTTTTCCTTTCGTAAATGGTGTGTGTTTTTTACGCCGTTGTTTATTCTGCTTCGTAGGGGCAGGTACTACCGCCCGCAGTCGTCCGTCTTGCAACCCATGTTCCGTTTAAATACCCTACCGCATTAGCATTCCTCCGGTCGCATCGATGGTTGTGCCAGTGAGATAAGATGCCGGTTCCGAGACCATAAAGACTGCGATGTTGGCCACATCTTCCGGCTGAGCCACGCGACCAATGGGGATCCGGCTTTCGTAATAACCGGGGTTGGCTTCTAAGTTGTCCCTAATCATATCGGTGTTAACTATCCCCAGGGCAATGCCGTTAACCGTAATCCCTTTAGACGACAGCTCCCGGGCCATGGAAATGGTCAATGCTACCATCCCCGCCTTGCTGGCAGCGTAGTGGGCATGGCCAGTGGTAGAGCCGTTAAAGGCCGCCTGAGAATTAATATTAATAATCCGCCCGGGTCGCTTCTTTTTTAGATTGATTTTGGCAAAATATTGAGAGGTGAGAAAAGGCGCTGTCAAGTTCACATCCATGGTCTCTTCCCAGTCCGATAAGGGGATATCCTGAATCCATCCGGTTAACCAGATCCCAGCGTTATTGATCAGTATATCCAGATCTCCCAGCAGCGCTTCGGCCGCCTTCATCATTTTCCCCACATCATCGGCATTATTCATGCTTACCCCCAAAGGATAGGCGTTTACCCCCATGGATTTAGCTTCTTCTACCACTTCCAATAGTTCTTTCGATTTTTTTCGGGCTGTTACCACCACATTAACGCCTTCTGCTGCTAGCCCCAGAGCAATCGCCCGTCCCACTCCCCGGGAACCCCCGGTGATGATGGCGTTTTTTCCTTTTAATTTTAAATCCATTTCTTAGTCTCCCGTTTTTTTACATATTTGTCCATTATGGGTTCGTAGGGGCGGGTAGTACCCGCCTGCAAGCGTTTATCTTGAGATCAACGTTTCCGGGCGATTGATAATGACCTAGGGGTCAGACCCTCGCCCCTACGAAGCGATGCATAACGTTCCTTGGTAATTGCTGAATGGCCTTCTTTAATACTCGTCCCAGATCCCATCCAGCGCATTGATAACCTTCAGATAGCGGTTGTACTTCTTTTCATAAAGGGCCTGTTTAGTGGGGTCGGGAACCGCAGTAAAGGCAATTTCCACCATCACATCCGAAGCCGCCTTGAAACTTTCATAGGCGCCAGTGGCAACCCCGGCACAAATCGCTGCTCCCAGTGCCCCCAGTTCGGTACATTCAGTGACTTCAATAGGCACCTTAAGAATATCTGCAAACATCTGCACCCAAACCCGGGATTTAGCCACCCCACCGGCTATGCGGATACTCTTTGGGGCACTACGATATTTAAGCAACTTTTCAATATGATACTTATGACTAAAGACAATCCCTTCGTAAACGGCTCTTAGCATATTATCCCGGTTGTGATAGCTGGACAATCCGACAAAACAGGCCTTGGCATTGATGTTGACATTGCTGGCGTATAAAAAGGGTAGGAAGACCACGCCACAATCTTCATCGGCCACACAGTTGACACAATGGTTGGAATACTCATAGACATCCTGCTCTTTGAGATCAATATCCCGAAGGATTTCAGTTAAAAACCATTCCAGATTACTGGCCGAGGTCGGGCTGCCTTCCAAGATCATCCAATAACCGGGGATCGGATAAATGGAGGTCATAAACAAGTCCTTGTCCACTACCGGTTTTTTACTGATATATTCATTGATGCTCCAGGTCCCGGCCACCACGCACATTTTATCCTCATCGGTGATTCCCACTGCCATTGCTGAGGCGTGAATATCCATACAGCCCCCGGCCACTGGGGTTCCTTCAGACAGTCCGGTCAGTTCGGCCACTTCCTTGGTAATCGTGCCGCAGACTTCCCCTGAATAACGCAGTGGCGGCAATTTATCATAAATGCTTTCAAGCCCCATGTCTTTGAGCAGATCCCGGTCATATTTCACATCCCGGACATTCATCAGACTGGAACCGGACATATCAGCAATTTCCCCATAAGCTTCTCCGGTTAACCGGAAACGGATATAGTCCTTGCACATAAAAATCCAACGGGTTTCTTCCAGTACCTCGGGTTTATGATCCATAAACCATCTTAGCAGAGTAGTGGGCTGTCCCGCAAAAACACTCTGCATGGTTTTAGGCAAGATCTTATCATGGGTGCCGTCTTTCTGCCATTTAATAACGTATTCCCGGCCCCGGACATCGGTGGAGATCATGCCATTGGTAGTCTGGCTACCATCAGCCCGAACCAGATAGAGGCCGTTCCCATGACCAGTGGCGGAGAGCCCGATGATCTCACTGCCATTGATACCGGCTTTGGCGATCACCCCTTTAATCGCTTTGACATTGGCCTGCCACATTTCTTCGACGTCACGTTCGGTGAAGCCCGGTTCCGGCTGGTACATGGCTGTTTTGGAGCTAGAAATTGCCACCTCGTTTCCTTTTAAATCGTAAAGTGCCGCTTTAATCATGGTGCCGCCATTGTCAAGACCCAGTAAATATTTTCCCATTTTGTAGCCTCCAATTATATTTTTAAATTTAGAACGATTTGATTGTTTAACCTTTGCGGGCAACTGCTATTGCCCCTACAGTATGATAAATTTCGTTTTGTTTCCCTTCCTCAATACCCCCTTTTCTCACGAAAAAAAGTCCTGCTTAATAAATGTGATATAATTTATCACATTTATTAAGCAGGACTCACACAATTACCATCCGGCACATTCTATTTTGTTTTAATATCCTATATCAAAAATCACGTTACCACAGCGACTTGTCGCTGACCGTCAAACCCTTAAAACCACATGCTTTAATCTTTCCCATCATTTCCCGGTCCCGGACAAATCCGCCTGCTAATAAGGGAATTTTTGCCGCCGCAATCAGTGTTTGATAACAATCCAGAGCCATGATCGCCGGTAGCAGCTCAGCTCCGTCAACCCGTGAACATTCAATAATTTTAAGCGCGGTCTCAAAAGATCGCGAATCATGAAGAAAAAATCGCTGAAAAGTAACGAGACCACATTGTTTTGCCATCCCCAGCTTACCGCTGTCGGTTGACATGACCCCATCCACATGGTAATAGTTTTTTAATAGCTTCATTCCCACGTGATCTTTTCCAAAACCACCCAGCAACTCCAGATTGATCAGCGCCTTCTTATCTTTTGCATGTACCAGTTTAACCAGCTCCTGCAGATTGGCAATGTGGGCTTCAGTGAGTAAAACGACCTGAACATCACTATTAAGCGCAATTTCTAAATCACCCAGCCTGCGAATCGAAGGAATAACCTGGAATTCTGTAAAATCAATCCAACTCATTTTATCTCCTCATTGACTAGATCATAGCACAAGGGGAATGAAACCGTCAACATTTTTTTAAGCAGTAACATTATCACTTGCTTAAAAGCACTGATCATTATCGATCGTCTACGTCCTTAGAGTAGCGACCATCCGGTCTGAGTTTAATAATAAATCCAGAGCATCCAGCGGACTGTTCACGACAATATCCGCTGCCAGCAGTGACTTTGCAAAACAGCCTTCAGTTCCGATCACAGCGATGGAAAGCCGGCTTTCTAAAAACATTTCCCGGTCATTGTTGCCGTTTCCGATGGCAACATTAGTCGCTCCACCGATCGACTCAACGAAGGCTTTTTTCTTTTTTGAAATATTATCTTTTGAAAAAATCTCAATGGTCACCGGCAGATCTCCGCATTGCTTTCGCACCAGACCAAAGGTATCAGCGGTAAGAATATACACGTCCACCCCCAGCTTTGTAAGAGCCACCAGTCTTTCTTTAAGCCCCTTCACCAGAAAGCCATCGACTGCCAGGGTACCGTTATAATCAAAGGTCACATGCTCAACTGTGATGGTCTCATAGCCGGGAATTTTTAGATTTATCATCACTAACCTCTCTTTCTCATCATTTGTCCGTAAGTACAATCACAGTGGCCACTTTCTTCTCGCAGTCTTTCTTAAGTCGACTGCACAAAGCCAAAAAGGCGGCGGTACTAACACCCCGAGGCGGGGTGTTGACAATAATCAATTGGGGTCGCCGGATTCGTGCCATGCCATATTCCAGGCGGATGTATTCAGCGCCACTAAGATCTTTAATAGAAGTATTCATCTTGTCCTCAAGACCAATCATGCTTGCCAGTGCATTTAGGTTGATCCGATTCTCCCGGAGATGTAAAAGCAGCGCAACCAACACTGTCTTGACCCGGGTTTTGCTAACCCGCAAATGCGAATTTTCAAAGATCATCACATATTCCTGCTTTCGCAATCGTTTTAACTGATCCTGCTTGTTCCTGGTAAATGTGACCCGGTTAAAAATCAACCGCTCATCGGATTCTAAAGACTGACCCATGATTTTTTTTAAAAAAAAGCTCTTCTCTTCTTGGGTAATAAAGTTTTCTTCCTGATAACCGTTCTTTTCCACCGCAAAGATCGGCTTTCCACCTTTTCGGATCTGTAACAAAGAAAAATCACGATAATTATCCAGAGATTTACCGGATTTTTTAAAGACATCCAACATTACCAGGGTCATTTCATTGACCAGAGCAAAATCTTCCACTGAAAAAAAACCATTTTGTTTGTTAACCAGCTCCAAGGCGCCAAAAACCTCCGATTCATCAATTCCCAACGGCACCGCAATTTCAGAGGTAATGGTCAAACCCATAGCTCGCTTCAGACTACCAACCTGTAGCCGGTAGTGACGGAAATCTTTGATATATAGTGGCAATCCAGCAAAGACTGATTGGGCTGCAATCCCCTGTCCCGGGCGCAGTTTCAGTTGATAAAGATCTTCTGCCCGGGGGCCTTTAATAATTAATGGATAAATAAATGACCCCCGGGTATCTTCATCTCGAAGCCAGATAATTGCCGCTTGAGCCTCGGTTACCAATAGGATTTCGTCCAGGGTAGTGCTTAATAGCCGGGGCAGTGAGATGATCTTGTCAATGTTTTCCTGGAACTGGGCCAAACATTCATCGTGGGTCAAACGCTTTTCAGTGGCATAGTCGTTAAAAAATCGGGTTTTCAGTCGGCTATTGGTTTCCCGGATAACCCGGGTACCTTCCAGATTTCCAAATTCGTCAAAACTAACCTCAGCAAAGCCATGAATATCAATAAAATGTCGGTTTGCATAGCGGTTCAGAGGAGCCGTACGGCTGATATAAGACACATAGCTGGCCTTTCTAGTGGGGTCATTGGCATGAACAATATACTCAAATCGATCTGTTTTTAAGGCCGCCTTCTGACTGTCACTCATGGTGTACCAACAATAGGGCTGGGCATTAACGCAATAAGCATTAGTGTTTTCGTCAAGCCGATTGATATAAACGTAGGTGGCCAGATTACCACCTTTAGAATGTCCGAAAAGATTACGTTCCCCCAGAATCCCGGTCATATAGTAGTCGAAAAAATCGATCGCTTTATGATGATGAGCGGTGACCACGCCCAACGAAGCAATCAGACATCCGCCCCAGTCCAGAACAATACTGCTGAGATCCATCTGTTCACAACCGCTAAAAACCACCGCCCCGTTATTTTCGCAGTCTTCCATGGCAATGCCAACAAAGCTGGATTTAATCTTATCGTCGGAATTACCGTAGCAACCATAATTATCATTACGATAACCAGTAATAATAACATCGTCCAGGTTATCGCTGGATGCGTAAATTCGCTTAAAATGAGCCTGCCTTCTTCTTTTGTATTGGCTCCCATGCCGAGAGCGACTAATAAAACCAGGATACGTCGAACAGCCACACTGCTCTATCAGATCGATATATTCATCCAATTTTATCGGGGTTTCCCGGGTAATCTGATTTTTATACTGGGATGGCAAATGAAAATAAACCAGTTCCAGCAACAAGTATTTTTCAATATCCAGCAACTTACTCATTTTCAGGCTCATGGTGTTCCTCATTTCTAATGATTGCACTTAGTTAAACAAATCATATCACAATGACTTTCAGAATAAAAGATAGGATTTCTATTTCAAGAGAATATTTCTATACAGGAGATATCAATAAAAAGAAGAAATATTTTTATTCTATGTTGCATTTGCAACCGTCAAACAGAAAAACATGTAGTATCATTATGTTATCGTCAGTTTAAAAAAACGCAATAGTTTGGATAAATATTTAGTTAAACGGATGTTTAAATAAATAAATACGATTAAATCGTTATTTTTCACTATCTATGGGTAATTTATAAGAGAAGTGATTTTACAAAGGTTATTCCCCGTTGATACGGGTTAACAAATAAAATAGTTACGAGAGAGGTAAAAAATGAAAGACATGTTTTGTTTTCAATGTGAACAGACTGCCAAAGGAACCGGATGTGAGGTCAAGGGAGTCTGTGGTAAAACAGCGCCAGTTGCCGGTCTCCAGGATAAATTAGTCGGTGCCTGTATTGGGCTGTCTAAAGCCGTAAAAAAAACAGCGGCTACCCCGGCCACCGACGCCTGTATCAAAAAAGCATTATTCACTACTGTTACCAATGTCAGTTTTGATGATGAGAGTCTTAAAGTAATGGTAGACTGTGTTGACAAAATGAAAGCTGATCTGGATCCAACCGCCGAAGATTATGATATGGCAAAACTCTGGGATGATAATGAAGATATTCGATCCCTGAAAACGCTGATCCTTTTAGGTGTTAAAGGAGTGGCTGCCTATGCTCATCATGCCGCAATCCTGGGTTACAACGACCCTGAAGTCGATGCCTTCTTCTATGAAGCACTCGCTGCTGTCGGCTCTGATCTGGGCATGGACGTGTTACTGCCACTAGTACTCAAAACCGGCGAAATTAATTTAAAATGCATGGCATTGCTGGATAAAGCTAATACCGAAACCTATGGCACCCCGGTACCAACAGAAGTGCCATTAACCATTGAAAAAGGACCTTTTATTATCATCACGGGTCATGATTTACATGATTTAAAATTATTGCTGGAACAAACCGAAGGCAAGGGCATCAATATTTATACTCACGGTGAAATGCTGCCAGCCCATGCTTATCCAGGACTCAAAAAACATACCCACTTAAAAGGAAACTTTGGGACAGCCTGGCAAAACCAGCAAAAAGAATTCGCTGCTGTACCAGCCCCGGTTCTTTTCACCACCAACTGTATTATGCCAGTGAAAGAAAGCTATTCTGACCGTATTTTCACCACCGATGTGGTTCAATACCCCGACATGATCCATGTTGGCAAAGAAAAAGATTTTGCCCCAGTGATAAAAAAAGCGCTGGAACTGGGCGGATACCCGGAAGATAAGGAAATGACCGGCATCAATGGCGGTAAAACACTATTAACCGGATTTGGTCATGGCACTGTTTTAGGCGTTGCTGACAAGGTTATCGCGGCTGTTAAAGCTGGCGATATCAAACACTTCTTCCTGGTTGGAGGCTGTGACGGGGCTAAAACCGGACGTAACTACTACACCGAATTTGTTGAAAAAACACCGGCTGATACGATTGTCTTAACCCTGGCCTGTGGTAAATACCGCTTCAACGATCTTGATCTGGGCACCATCGGCGGCTTGCCACGACTGATGGATATGGGCCAATGCAATGATGCTTACTCGGCCATTCAGGTGGCTGTGGCTCTGGCTGGCGCTTTTGATTGCGATGTTAACGAATTACCGCTAAGCATGGTCTTATCCTGGTACGAACAAAAAGCGGTTTGTATCTTACTGACCCTGTTACACCTCGGCATCAAGAACATCTTATTAGGACCATCACTACCCGCTTTTATTTCACCCAACGTTTTAAACGTGCTGGTTGAAAACTACAACATCGGACCAATCACCACCCCAGAAGCTGATATGGCAAAATTACTGGGTTAAAACCAACTCGCTATTGAAAAAGTGTGGTCGGTACCATCGGGTTTTCTTTATACTACCGTACCGATCAATTGTTAACATCATCAACCAAATTAAAAGTCTGTCAAAACTCCCCTGAAAAGGGCCTTTGGCAGACTTCACTCTTTACCGCAATGATTACCAAAAAACTTGAAGGAGGACTTGTTTATGGGTTACCAAACTACGCCAGAGAAAATCAATGCTATTTTTTCTGACCTTTCAAAAGACTTCATTATTTATGCCCCCAAGCGGTTTGTCGGCGATGGCACCTTTACCGATATCGACACCATTCGTTACGGCGAAATCGCAGATCTATCTGAAATCGAATTTGCCGAAAAATCAGACTACTCTTTTAAAGAGGTCTTACTCCCCATCTCTGAAACACTTTTTTATTTTACTGAAAATGAAATAAAGGAGTCTGATGTGCCCCAAAAAGGGGCGATTGTGTTTTTACGTAGCTGTGATCTGCACGGTCTTAAACGAATGGATACCATTTATCTGGAAAACGGCGCTGTCGATAGCTATTACAAAAGGCTGCGGGATCAGACCAAATTTATTTTAATCGGCTGCGAAAATTCCTTTGAAAACTGTTTCTGCGTTTCGATGGGCACCCAGAAAAGCGACGACTATGACGCTTACATAAAGGTTGATGGTGAAACCGTGCTGGTTGACAGTCACTGGGATCTCCTGGACACCGCTTTGGCCGGTGCAACACCATCATCAGTGATTCCTGATTCTGTCACCGCCAATGACACCGTCGTGACGATTTCCGAAACGGTTCCCCAGACCCTGTTTGACGCTCCATTCTGGGAAGATTACGGCAACCGTTGCATTGCCTGCGGACGATGCAACTTTGTTTGTCCCACCTGTACCTGCTTCACAATGCAGGATATTTTCTACACCGACAACGGCAAAGCCGGCGAACGGCGGCGGGTTTGGGCTTCCTGTCATGTTGATGGCTACACTGATATGGCCGGCGGACATGCGTTTCGAAATGACAAGGGCCAACGGATGCGCTTTAAGGTGATGCACAAGATAAACGATTATAAACGACGCTTCGGCACCCATATGTGTATTGGCTGCGGCCGCTGCGACGATGTCTGTCCGGAATATATTTCTTTTGCCAATTGCATCAATAAACTGAGTGATTTGGTAAATGATGCTGCAAAGGAGGAAATTTAAATGACTGCGACAACAACTGCGTCTCATACAACGAATTCAGATAATCCTTATCTTCCTTTCCTTTCGGAAATCGTCGACGTGATCAAACATACTGAAATTGAGTTTACCTTCCGGATGACCTATCGCGGCGAGGTCAAACCGGGACAATTTTTTGAGGTATCGCTACCCAAGTTTGGCGAAGCCCCCATTTCGGTCAGCGGCATCGGTAATGGCACGGTTGATCTGACCATTCGTAAAGTCGGCAAGGTTACGGATGAAATCTTCGAAAATTATGTCGGCGATACCCTGTTCCTTCGGGGACCCTATGGCAATGGCTTTGATATCACCAACTATATGGGCAAAGAAATTATTCTGGTTGCTGGCGGCACCGGTCTTTCGCCAGTGAAAGGGATCGTCGATTATTTTTCGGCCCATCCCAACGACTGCAAAAGTTTTACCCTGTTAGTAGGTTTTAAATCGCCCAACGATGTCCTCTTTAAAAAAGACTTCAAAGAGTGGGAAAAAAACATCAATGTCATTATGACCGTGGATACCCCGGTCGATGGCTATTGCGGCAAATGCGGACTGGTTACCCAATACATTCCGGAAATCCCGATTAAAAACACTGACGAAGCGATCGGGATTGTGGTGGGACCACCGATGATGATGAAATGCACGATCACCGAGCTTTTTAATGTCGGATTCAAAGAAGAAAATATCTGGATCTCCCAGGAGCGAAAAATGTGCTGTGGCATTGGTAAATGCGGTCACTGTAAAATCGATGATACCTATATTTGTCTGGACGGTCCGGTTTTTAACTACACCAAGGGAAAATTTTTAAAGGATTAGGAGGAGTGCCATGTTAGATCTAAATACCAAGAAGATAAAGAAGAATGCCTATCGCGTCACCAAGGTCCGTGGGGAAACCGCCTCACGAGTCCGGGTTCCCGGCGGCTTATTAACGGCGGAACTGCTGCCGCTGATTCAAAACATTGCAAAAACCTATGGCAATGGCCGCATCCATTTAACCACCCGTCAGGGCTTTGAAATCCCGGGTATTAAATATACCGATATGGACGCCGTCAATGCGCTGCTACAGCCGATTATTGATAAATTGGATATTAATCAGGAAATCCCAGGCAAAGGCTATACCGCAGCCGGCACGCGCAATATCTCTGCCTGTATCGGCAGTAATACCTGTCCATTTGCCACCTATAATACCACTAATTTTGCCAAGAAAATGGAGCAGGAAATCTTTCCCAATGATCTCCATTTTAAGGTCGCCTTCACCGGCTGTGCCAATGACTGCATCAAAACCCGGATGCAGGATTTTGGGATCATCGGGATGACCGAACCCCAGTATCAAAAAGAACGCTGCATGGGTTGTCTGGCCTGTGTTAAAGCCTGCCAGAAAAAATCGGTGGATGCTTTGTCAGTAGAGAATTACCGAATTGTCCGAAACACCGAAAAATGTGTCGGCTGTGGCGAATGTGTGATCAACTGCCCAACCCGGGCCTGGACCCGCAGCCCGGAAACCTACTACCGATTGGCGATTATGGGACGAACCGGAAAACGAAACCCCCGGCTGGCCGAAGATTTTCTGGTTTGGGCGACCGAAGACGCGATTGTCAAAATTATTAAAAATACCTATCGATTTGTAGAAAACTACATCAATCGGGAAGCACCCGGCGGCAAAGAACACATCGGCTACATCATCGACCGCACTGGCTTTGAAGAATATAAAAAGTGGGCTATGGAAGGCGTGGAACTGGATCCCCGCACCATCGTCAAAAGCCCGGTTTACTGGGGCGGTATTCACTACGATTGAAACAAGGGTTTCGGCAACTGCCGTACCGACCAATTGTTAATCTGTTGTTCGCTACGGAATCGGACACTAATAAAAAATTAGAAATTTCTTATTAGTCGCGGGCAGTCGCCAACTACAAGCAAGCTTGTGATTGGCTCGTTGCCTTCACGCAGGCTATCGCCGTGTCGGCTCTGATGCGCACAACTCGATATTGTCGGTACTGGGTTTGTTTGTAAAAGATAAGAACGTAATAAAAACGACTTAATCAAATCATGATTAAGTCGTTTTTACGTTGAATCGATCAGCTTCTAGGCTTTGGCGATTTCTTTACCAAAGTCGATGGCTGATATCTGCTCAGTATCATCGGGGTTCCACTGATTTTTCAGACCCTCGTTGATGATTTCGAATCCGGCGCCTTCCAGCCATTCATTTAACACCTTAGTTGACTCACCGCTCCAACCATAGCAGCCAAAGGCGGCAGCTTTTTTGTTTTTAAACTTAAGCTCCTTCATCAGATGAACAAAGCCGGCGATGGAGTGAAGGATACTGCCACCAATGGTCGGCGAACCAATCAGCACCGTCTTTGCTTTAAAGACTTCGGTAATTAAGTCATTCTCATCACTTTTTGACAGGTTGAAGACTTTTACTAAAACATCTGGATCGGTCAGGCTAATCCCCTCGGCAATATTTTCGGCCAGATTTTTAGTACCATTCCACATCGTGTCATAGATTATCGTGATCTGGTTTTCCTGATAATCTCCTGCCCACTGGGCATATTTCTCAACGATTTGCATCGGATTGTCATTCCAGATGACGCCATGGCTGGTGGCGATCATATCAATGGTCAGATTAAAGGCAATAATTTCGTCTAATTTCTTTCGCAATATGGCACTAAAGGGGGTTAGAATATTGGCATAGTATTTTATCGCTTCCTGATACAAATCGCATTGATCGACCAGCTTATTAAACAGTTTTTCGGTAGCATAATGCTGGCCAAAGGCATCATTGCTAAAGAGAATATTGTCTCCGGTCAGATAGGTGGCCATGCTGTCCGGCCAATGGAGCATCCGCATTTCCACAAAAATCAATTCTTTACCATTGCCGACGTCCAGCTTGTCTCCGGTTTTCACGACATTGAAGTTCCAGTCCTGATGATACTGACCCTTTAAAGACTTTACTGCGTTTTCGGAACAGTAAATGGGAACATCTGGGATTCTCGCCATCAGTTCCGGCAGGGCTCCGCTGTGATCCACTTCCCCATGATTAGCGACAATATAGTCGATCTCATTCAAATCGATTACCTGCGTTAAGTTTTCCACAAATTCTTTGGCATAGGGTAACCAGACCGTGTCGACTAAAACAGTCTTTTCTTCCTCGATTAAATAGGAATTGTAAGTGGAGCCATGATTGGTTGAAAATTCATTGCCATGAAACTGTTGCAGCTCCCAATCGACTTTACCTACCCAGCTCACGTTATTTTTAATTCGTTTTTTCATTTTAATCTCCATTCCGCCGCTATCATTTACTTATAAGCGACATATAATGTATATACCCTTACATGTCGAAAATAACTTTATTGGAGAAAAAAGCTGTATTATGTATGAAATCCAAACAGCCAACTAGTCTTTTTCATTTTCTGCAAACAACAAGCCATTTTTTAACGCTGTTTTAATCGCCGCATTTTTCCCATTAACCTCCAGCTTTTTATAAACATTCTGAAGATGGGTCTTAACCGTACCCGGAGCGATATAAAGCCGTTTAGCAATTTCTTCGCGCTTTAGACCTTCAGCGGTAAGCCGCAATACTTCTTGTTCTCGTAGAGTGAGACTGACTCTGGACAATTCCTCATTTTTCAGATTCTTTAGATAAACTTCACTAACTGATAGCAGCCAGCGAATAAATTGATCTTTAGGCTGTCGATCATTGATTTCTCTCAACATCACAATGAGAAAGGGTGCATTTTCCACAAAGGGCATAATGATTCCATCCAGATAAGCTTCTCCCAAAATCTTATTAAGGGCATTAATTCCTGCTTCAATGCCATATAGATTATATTTGGCAATGGCTTTAAAGATTCCGTTATGGATTATTCCCAACTGATTATGATAGATCGAAAAATATTCTATAAAACTCTCGGAAAGAATTTCAAGTTTAACAAAATTCCGGGATGCGGCGACCGCCTTGCCATAAACCAGATAATTTAAAGCCACCCCCTGATAAAGCAAATCAGCAGTGGTCATATCCCCCACCTGAAGCCAGTAGGGAATCATCTCTGTCTGTTCCAGATTGGCATAAACATAGCCCTTGCAAATGTCCATGGTGGTATTGTAAATAGGATTCCTGACCTCCAGAATTTCTTTTTCCAAATCACGAAGACGATTCAGGGCAGCAGTAATTCTTCCTTGTAAAATCATCAGCCGAATCAGTACAAAATTGCCACAAATAACAATACTGTGCTGATCTTTGGTCCGGGCTTTAAAGATTGCCTTTTCACCATTAAGTTCGGCCTCTGCCCAATTACCAGTTTCCAGACTGTATTCGGCCCGGGCCTGATATTCAGATCCGGTTCCGCAGCCACTGGTAAATTGAGAATAAACCGGAACCTTCTCGACAATCAGTTGGACTGTTTTTTGATACCGACCCGGTTCTCTGAAATAATTATAACTCAGATGGGGGGATCCAAAGGTAAATTCATTTTCTTTTCTCATAATGTAGGATTGTTCCCCATCCAATAGCTTGATAATCAAATCATTGGTGACGGTGGATTCTTCAATATGATTAAATACCGTAAACCGCTTAACGATGTTGATTTCAGCCAGAATCCGATTTCGGTAAGTCTGATCAATGCCATCCTGTTTATTATAAAACTGCTCTAACTGATCCAATTGTCTACGACTACCAATCGCTGTGCGCTCATTTCCGTGGAACAAACAAACAAGAATATGCAGTAAATAGGCCATCGGATAGTGATACAACACGTTAAGCGGCGTTTTTTCAAACATCTCCTGCGAGCCCTCAAATACCGCCATTTCAGAGCTGATGTTTTGGGGATTATTCAAATGCTCAAGAATCCGTCTAATTTCTCCTGCGCGATAAAAGCTCGCATAAGCCTTTGGAAAATTCAATTTGTCTAGATACCATTCACCCAAACGGATGTACAGCGCCTTTTTTTCATCGGCTAAGAGATTTTGTTTTGACCTTAAAAAATCAAGCAATACAAAATGAATTTGATAGGTTTTATTTACTTCATCAAAATAAATAAATGAATTTTCTTTCTTCATTTTTCTCAAAATATCAGCCGTCTGCGATTCGCCGGTTATAAACTGGGCCTGTTCGGCAGTAAAACGATCCATAATTGAAAGTTTGATTAAATATTTTTGGGTCAACGCATCATAAACACTAAAAAGCGTTAAACTGATGAGCTCATCGATGGTCATATTCATCCCTACTGGAATCCCTTTTTCCAAACCAAGCAGCAGCATATAGGTCAGAGTAATCCAACCACCTGCGTATTCGGTTATTTTTCGCAAGTCTTTCTCCGATATTGTTTCCATCATCATGATGCAATAATCCCGGACTTCGACTTCCGTGAACTTTAAAACTTCCTGGGTGATCCAATTGCAAAATCCCTTGGCCACAAGTTCTGCGCTGTTTAAATTCCCTGTATTTCGGGTGACAATAATAAGATAAAAGTTTTCAATTCGCTCGGTCACGATCAGCTCAATCAACCGATTCAAGGGCTCATAATCCGTCAGATGGTAGTCATCTAAAACCATGAATAAGGGCTCATCTGTGATTACCGTGTTTAATACCGATAACACTTGATCCATCTGGGGTACGTCCACCGGAAAGCCCAGCTGCTTTAATGTCTCGCCGGTATCACGATCCCATTTGCTAATTTCATCGCAGACTTTGCTCCATTTATAATCAGCAGAACCATTCTCAGGTTGAAACGTAACCCAGATGGATTTTATTTCTTTCGTTTCCAGAAATTCTCTAACTGCCGTAGTCTTTCCATAACCCATCGGTGCTTCCACAATGGTTAGTGGATAATCATAAACTCGTGCTAAACGATCATTAATGCGTTCTCTTTTTAAGAATTGTTTTTTCACTCTAATGTCTCATTTCCTAGTTTCAATTCTATGTAAATTGGTAATTAGAATAATCTCTATGATTCATTATAGCCGGATTTTTGACACCTGTTAAGTTTTTTTTAAAGACATTCTCGAATTTATGGTTCAGACCAGGAAAGCTGACCCTGCTAGCCCTCGATATTGATAATGTGCTCAGCCCAATCTTCATAAAACGCGGCTTCATGTGAAACGAGAATCAGACTACCAGTCCATTTGATCAGCTCGCTTTTTAGTACCGCTTTAGCATCGGCATCCAGATGATTGGTGGGCTCATCAAGAATCAGAAAATTCGCATTGGTCAGCATCAGGATACAGATTTTTACCTTGGCCTGTTCCCCGCCACTAAGGGTCGCGACCCCCTGAAGCATGCTTTTGGCTTTTAAACCGCACTGCGCCAGATAGCGCCGCAATTGGCTCTGAGACAGCTTGGGATACACATCAGAAACGACTTGAATAGGGGTCAGAGTGGGGTTGTCCCAATTGAGATCTTGCTCAAAATAAGCGATTTTAATATTATCCGCAAACTTGAATTTTCCCGAAATCGGTGGAATCTGTTTGACCAGGGTTTTTAGCAGAGTGGATTTTCCAATCCCGTTAAAGCCGGTGATGACGGTTTTCTGACCCGACTCGATTTTAAAATTCATTTTGGCTAGCAACGGGTAATCATAGCCAATCTCCAAATCCTTGACCGTTAAGGAGCGCTGGGCTGAGATGTGCAAGGAAGTCAAACGAAAATTGGGTTTTGGCACTAATTCTGGCGGCGGAATCCGATCGATTCGATCCAATTGCTTCTGCCTGCTCTTAGCCATGCTGGCGGTGGAAGCCCGAGCCTTGTTTTTGGAAATATAGTCTTCAAACTTTTTAATTTCTTTTTTCTGGGCTTCAAATTCACGAATATAGCTTTCCCGTCGCAGCCCTTTTAAGGTGATAAATTTGGTGATGTTGCCGCTGTACTTTTTGATGGTGGAAAACTCGATGTCACAGACACAGGTGGTGATCTTGTCGAGAAAATCAAAGTCATGGGAAATCACCAGAAAGGTGCCCTCATAAGCTTTTAAATAGTCGGTCAACCATTCCACATGTTCCTTGTCCAGAAAGTTAGTCGGTTCATCTAAAAGCAACACATTAGGTTCTTCCAACAGCAGCTTGGCCAAAATAACCTTGGCCCGCTGTCCCCCACTAAGCTGTTCCAGGATGCTATCCATCCCCAGTGCTGTAATCCCCAGCCCATCAGCAATTTTTAAGATCCGGCTTTCCAGTTCATAAAAACCGGAATTCTCAAGCAAACTTTGCAGGTCCGAGGCTCTGTTCATGGCCTTTTCACTGCAATCGCTGCCCATGTCTTCATAAATTTTGGTCAGCTGGATTTCTGTTTCGTAGAGCTCATGAAACGATGTTTTTAAATAGTCAAACACCGTCACATCCTGATCAATTTTAGCATGTTGATCGAGATACCCGACCTTGATCCCTTTTTGCCAGCGAATCTCCCCACCATCGGGAATAATTTCTCCGATTAGGGTATTTAAAAGGGTGGTCTTCCCCGTTCCGTTGCGCCCGACAATCCCCATATGCTCCCCTTTGAATAATTCAAAAGAAGCCTCCTGATATAAAATTTTATCACCAAACGTATGTGATAGATTAATAACGTCCAATAGTCCCATTCGTATTTCTCCTCGTTGCGAATTTTTAGCAAAAATAAAACAGAGAGCCATTTTATACTGACTCCCTGTCATTATAAAAGGCCATAACGAACATTGCGTTATGGCCTGAAAACTTTCCTGTTGATTATCGGTTTAAGCACATCAAAATAAAGCATAGCAATGTAATAAACAAATATCGTAGTACCGACAATTGTTATATCGTGTTGTGTGCCTCAAGGCGAACACGGCGATAGCCTATACGACTTGCGCGCATACAACTGATTAACAAGTAGTTGGTACGGGAGTTTGCCGTTACACTTAAAATAAGTTGCTATCCCATAAAAACGCTTAGACCGATGAGAATAAAAGTTTTAGTTTAGGCTCTAAACAATGTCTCATCGAAACTTTCATTGCCAGAGCTACTTCAATAGTTAAAATCATTTTGTTACACCTTCTGCACCTATTTTATCAAAACCGGTTGAACTTGTCAATTGACACTTAAAAAACCAGCACTGTCCTTTAAGGATGGTGCTGGTACTCTCTCAGTATAATGCTATAAGAACTTCCATAAAAATGAATACCCTAGTACCGACAATTGTTGCATCGTGTTGTTTGCATCAGAGCGGACACGGCGATAGCCTGAGTGAAGGCAACGAGCCAATCACAAGCTTGCTTGTAGTTGGCGACTGCCCGCGACTAATAAGAAATTTCTAATTTTTTATTAGTGTCCGATTCTGCAGCAAACAACTGATTAACAATTGATCGGTACGGTATCTCAATCGAACGCCTGATTACATCAGTTTGCTGATGTTTTTGGTAAAGGCTACCACGTCGTCAAGCGGCAGGCCGGCAATTAGTCGGGCCTGATTGTAAAGCAACTCGGTGTAGAGCGCAAACTGGTCATCATCTACTTCATAATAGCTTTTCAGTTTTTCATAAACCGGATGGTTTTTGTTGATTTCCAGCACTTTCTTCGCCTTCACATCACCGCCCTGAGGCATGGTGTTTAAGGTCATTTCCATTTCGATGGAAAGATCTCCTTCAGTGGAAAGATAAGCCACGTCATCTTTTAAGTGGGCCGTGGTTTTTACCTTCACGACTTCATCTCCAATCAGGTCTTTCATTTTTGCCAGAAGTTTTTCATCCACTTCAGATGTTTTTGTATCATCATCGACTTGATTTTCTTCCGGCGCTTCCAGTCCCAGATTCTGGCTGGAAACTGAACGGAATTCCTTGTCCTGATACTGTTTTAAGGTCTGGGTGACAAATTCATCAATGGTCTCGGTTAAATAGAGAATCTCATAATTTTTGTTTTTAATAATGGAAACCTGGGGCAGCTTTTCAAGCTGACTAACCGATGAACCAGTGGCATAATAAATGTATTTCTGATCTTCCGGCATCCGTTCTACGTATTCTTTAAGAGTAACCATCTTGCCTTCTTTGGATGAATAAAAGAGCAGGAAGTCCTGAAGTTTTTCCTTATCCTGTCCCCATTTGTCATAGGTTCCGACTTTGATCTGATTACCGAAAGCGGTAAAGAATTTTTCATAGGTTTCGCGTTCGTTGGCCAGCATTTTTTTGAGTTCTTCGGAAATTCGGGTATCGATTTTACGGCTGATTAAGCGTAGCTGACGATCCTGCTGAAGCATTTCCCGGGAAATATTTAATGAGATATCCTCGGAGTCCACCACCCCTTTAACAAAACTGAAGTAATCCGGCAACAGCTCACTGCATTTTTCCATAATCAGGACGCCGTTGGAATAGAGCTCGAGCCCCTTTTCATAGTCTCTGGTGTAGTAATCAAAGGGGGCCTGACCGGGGATATAAAGGATCGCTTTATAGCTCATCGCCCCTTCAATACTCAGGTGAACATGAGCCAAGGGGGCATCAAAGCCTAGTCGCTTGTCGTGGTAGAAATTGTTGTAATCCTCATCGGTCAGCTCATTTTTATTTTTTCGCCAGATCGGGATCATCGAATTCAGAACATCATCTGCCAGATAGGTTTCGTATTCCGGATTTTCACTGTCCTTGGTGTCTTCTTTGACTCGGCTCTTTTCCTCCACCATCTTAATCGGGTAACGGATGAAGTTGGAGTAATGCTCAACCAGCTGGCGAATGCGATAGGGTTCCAGATAGTCATCGTAGTTATTATCTTCCGAATTCTCTTTGAGATACAGGGTAATTTTTGAACCATGGGTGGTGCGGGTTCCGGGTTCAATGGTATAGCCATCAGCTCCTTCAGAAACCCATACAGATGACGTTTCCTCGTCAAAGGATTTGGTTTCCACCTCAACCTTGTCAGATACCATAAAGGCTGAATAGAAACCGACCCCAAACTGGCCGATAAGATCAAAATCTTCTTCCATTTCCTGATCGTCCTTAAAGTCGCTGGAACCACTTTTGGCAATGGTACCCAAGTTGTCTTCCAGTTCCGCTGCGGTCATCCCGATTCCGGTATCTTCAATGGTCAGGGTCCGGTTATCTTTGTTGGGATGAATACGGATGTAGTAGTCGTCCTTATTAAAGGTTTTATCTTTGTCTGTTAATGTTTTGTAGTAAACCTTGTCGATGGCGTCGGACGCATTTGAAATCAATTCTCTTAAAAATATTTCTTTGTTGGTGTAAATTGAATGGATCATTAAATCCATCAGACGCTTGGATTCTGATTTAAACTGCTTTTTTTCCATAACATACCTCTTCTTCATGTCGTAATCGTATTAGCACTCTTTCTTTGTGAGTGCTAACAATATTGTAAGTAACTTTATGAAAAGTGTCAACACTTTTAATGATTTTTTAAGACTAAATGGTCATCAAATTAATTAATCCTTTAAAACGATAAAAAATCAAAAAAATGCCCGGCTAATTCTCGCAGCCGGACATTTGTTATTTTGTTTTTACAACTTAAATTCGGTGGTAAAACGTCTGATCGCTTCTTGTGTGTTTTCCTTGCTGCCAAAGGCAGTCAGTCTGAAATACCCTTCACCGCTGGGACCAAAACCCACACCCGGTGTTCCAACAATGTTGACCTCACTGAGAAGTTTGTCAAAAAAGGCCCATGAGTCCATGCCTTCCGGCGTTTTTAGCCAGATATAAGGGGCATTAATCCCGCCAAAAACTTCAATTCCAGTACTGGCAACGCCTTCACGAATCATTTTGGCGTTATTCATATAATATGCTACTAGCGCTTTGATCTGCTGTTGACCAGCTTCGCTATAAACAGCTTCCGCGCCTTTTTGGATAATATAAGGAACGCCATTAAATTTGGTACAGTGTCGGCGATTCCACAGTTTATTAATTTCAACCGGTTCGCCCGCTTTGGTATAGCCCATCACTTCTTTGGGAACTACTACATAGGAGCAACGGGTTCCGGTGAAGCCAGCATTTTTGGAAAAGCTTCGGAATTCGATGGCTACCTCCTTGGCACCATCAATTTCGTAAATGCTGTGTGCCACATCGTCTTCCTGAATATAGGCTTCGTAAGCAGCATCGTATAAAATAATAGCCTGGTTGGCTTTGGCATAATCCACCCATTTTTTCAGCTCAGTTTTATTAATCGTGGTTCCGGTCGGGTTATTGGGGAAACACAGATAAATCAGATCCACCTTTTCGGTTGGCAATTGCGGCACAAAGCCATTTTCGGCGGTGCAGGGAATATAGACCATCTCGCTCCACTTACCGTCAGCACCTAACGTTCCACTGCGGCCAGCCATGACGTTACTGTCGACATAAACCGGATAAACGGGATCAGTGATCGCGATTTTAGTATCTTGACTAAATAGTTCCTGAATATTGGCAGTATCACTTTTGGAGCCGTCACTGACAAATATTTCATCAATCGCTAGATCGACACCCCGGGTTTTAAAATCAAACTCGACAATTTTTTCCAGTAGAAAATCATAGCCTTGTTCCGGACCGTAGCCCTTAAAGGTTTTTTCATCGGCCATTTCATCAACAGCGGCGTGTAGACCGGTGATGACTGCTTCAGGCAGCGGTTTGGTCACATCACCAATTCCCAGTCGAATGATGTTGGCCTCCGGATTAGCGGTTTTATAGGCTTCCACCCGTCTCGCTATTTCTGAAAAAAGGTAGGAGCCTGGTAATTTAAGATAATTTTCATTAATTAATGCCATGTTATTTTTTTCCTTTCGTTATCGTCTCTTGACTATTTAATAAAGGTCTTTTGCAAGAACCGTACCGACAAATGTTAATCTGTTGTATGCTGCAGGATCGGACAGGTCTATGACCTGTTCGCCCTGATGCAGACAACATGATGTAACATTTTTCGGTACTCCGATTTTTTTTAATATTAGCGTCACTATTTAAAACTACTTTTTCCACTTGGAAAAATCCAGGGTGGCGAAGTAATCGTCCGGGGTTTCGGCCCGACGGATCAGTTCGGTACTACCGTCTTCTTTAAGCAGCACTTCAGCAGATCGTAGCTTGCCATTGTAGTTATAGCCCATCGCAAAACCGTGGGCACCGGTGTCGTGAAGCACAACCAGGTCACCGATATCAATTTTGGGAAGTTCTCTGTCAATGGCAAACTTGTCATTGTTTTCGCATAAGCCCCCGGTGACGTCGTAGATATGATTAAGGGGGGCATCTTCCTTACCCATCACCGTGATATGATGATAGGCACCATACATGGCCGGACGCATCAGGTTGGCGGCGCAGGCGTCAAGACCAATGTATTCTTTGTGAGTATGTTTCTCATGCAGGGCGGTGGTGACCAGATGTCCAAATGGTCCCAGGACAAAGCGACCCAGTTCGGTGTAAATATCAATATCACCCATTCCGGCCGGCACCAGAATTTCTTCAAAGGCTTTTTTCACACCTCGGCCGACTTCATAAATATCGGTAGGTTGCTGATCGGGCAGGTAAGGAATCCCCACGCCTCCCGAGAGATTTATAAAGGCAATATGAGCGCCGGTTTCCTGATTCAATTCCACGGCGGTCTGGAAAAGAATTCGTGCCAGGGCCGGGTAATATTCATTGGCGATGGTATTGCTGGCTAAAAAGGCATGGATCCCGAAATGTTTAACCCCTTTACTTTTTAGAGTTGCAAATCCTTCGGTCATTTGTTCCCGGGTAAACCCGTATTTAGCGACCTGAGGGGTATCCATAATAGCGTTATCAATAACAAAGTCACCGCCGGGATTAAATCGGCAACTGATGGTTTCCGGCAATCCTGCTACCTCTTCCAAAAAGTCAATGTGGGTGATATCGTCCAGAGTAATCAAAGCGCCCAGTTTGCTGGCCAAAACAAAGTCTTCTTTCGGCGTTACATTGGAGGTAAACATAATATCCGCTCCGGAAAAACCAACCGTATCGGACATCATCAGTTCGGTATAAGATGAGCAATCTACCCCACAGCCTTCTTCTTTTAGAATTTGTAAAATAGTTGGGTTGGGGGTCGCCTTGACGGCAAAATATTCTTTGTAGCCCTTATTCCAGGAAAAGGCTTCCTGCAAGTTTCGCACATTTTCGCGAATCCCCTTTTCATCATAGAGATGGAAGGGGGTGGGGAATTCTCTTACGATTTCTTCTAATTTTTCTTTGTTTACAAAGGTCTTTTTCATCTTTAATTTCCTTTCGTCATTTCAATCAGTTTTATTTCATTTTTCATCGAGTCTTTAAATAAATCAACCAGATTCCGCTTGCGGGAATAAAGACAGGTGGAATGTTCACCGTTATTCATATCGCCGGTGAGGACATTGGTTGAATCAACAATCAGTCGAATCTGCTGGAGCGGTTGATCAGCAATATAGACAGTGGCTCCTGCCAGCGACAAGGACCCATCGGTGATGATCACCATCTTGATGTCGCGATTAATCGCTTCTTTTATATCTGGCAGTACGGTTTTTAAAACCTGACCGGGTACTGAGATGTAGATCCGCTCCTGGGCTTCCAGAATCATATTGCGCAATTTATTGAGGATGTTGCTTTCCCCTTTAATGGTAATATAGCCTTCCACCGCATCCCGTTTTGTGGGAATGGTAACAATCAGATCCTGCTTGGCTTGCTGTAGTTTTCTGATCTTATTTTCGCAGAATTCGGAAATAGCGACCGGGGTATAGCGGATGGTTGCTTCCTCGATGACATAAGCCCCGCCCTTTTCCACCAGCGACGCCAGCGATGTATAGGCGTTAGATCGTGAAATACCCGTTATCTTTGCCACCTCATAGCCATTTAAGTCACCTTCAGCAAGCAGGGTTAAATAAATCGAAGCCTCATGCCTTGTCAGTCCAAATTGTGTCAGTCGTTCAACAATATCCATCACTCCATCAGTCCTTATTTTAATAAACCATAAATTGTTGCCATAATCTGCCGATCGGAGCCGATTTAAAACTGCTACGCTTCAGATCTACTACTGTTTTACTTAGTGTTCCTACTTAGTAAGTCTACACTAGTTTAGCAATTTTGTCAAGAATGATTATAAAAAAACAGCATCGAAATTGGATGCTGTTTTTTTAACTATTATTATTTATGGACCAACATATAAATCATTGGCGAAGGTTCCCACATAGGTGGTCCCATCCGCCATGGTCAAGGTTCCTTTGCCATCCATTAAGCCTTTTTTAAATTCGCCCACATAGGTATTACCATTATCTGTCTTGGTCCCATAACCATCGAGCTTGCCATATTTCCATTCGCCTTCAAATCTTGTTCCCTCATATCCGATAGCAGTCCCCTGGCCATGAAGCTTGCCGTCTTTCCATTGGCCCTCGTAGATTACATCCTCTGAGTAAACAAACTTGCCGTAACCATTGGGCACGCCATTTTTCCATTCTCCTGTATACACCCCACCGCCATAGGTATGCGTACGGATACAGCCGCTGGTAACCAATAATAACAGACTTATCACTGTTAATATGGCAAATAATTTTGATCTCATCCTTTTGTTCATCCGATCCCCCTGTATAATTTTGCATCCTTTTCATATGCCTCAGCTTATAAAGAATTGTGATTTTATTATACCGCATAAGTCTGACATAATAAATATTAAAACAGTAAAGATCAACATTTTTTTAGAATAATTCCGAAACTGGTGCCGAGGCAAGCTTTCTTCAGCTTCCAATTATAAACAAGGTTCGCGTTAGCACCATATAAAGCCCGGTTCCAGCGATGATGCTAAGAAAAATATTTTTTTTGATGCGATGAACAAGGATCACCATCGCGACACTTAACAGCTCCGGCAAACCGAAGGGGTAGGCGATCAGGCTGATGTTTCGCAGACAAAAGACAACAAGAATAATCATAATCGCGGCCGGCAAAACAGTTCCCAGATAGCGGACTATATCGGGTAGCTCTTTCTTACCACCAAAAAACAAGAATGGCAGAGCTCGGGTAAAAATAGTAACCAGCGCCACAACCGCCAGAGCTTCCACGGTGTCAACCCAATTAATACTCATGGCTGATTTCCTCCGTTTGTCCAGCTAAGCCAGCTTCCAATTCTGGAACACCACTCTTTTTTTGATTATTTGATTTGGCTTTCATCATCATCAACACCAGGACACTGACTGTCAACGCTGGTAAAATAAACTGACTGGGTCCCAGGATAAAGTAAAAGACCAATGCACTGGTTAATCCAGTGATAGCCGGTAAATGAGAATCCATCACCTCCCATTGATTCATACAAACCGTAATAAAAAAAGCTGTCGCTGAAAATTCGATACCAGCCAGATCATAGGGTAATAGCTGACCAAACAGGGCTCCAGCCACACAGCTGAGAATCCAAACCAGATGAAGAATCAGAGTAATGTAAAAATCGGTCTTCCTGATATCCACTTCATCCGGATAGGTAATACTGCAAAGAATGGAATAAACCTCATCCGTAAGCGTTAAAACCATATAGGGGTATCGCCGACCCATCTTGCGGAACTGATCAATGAAGGCAATACCGTAAAAAATATGTCGGGCATTAACAAAAAAGGTCATCAGTGCAATGGTTCCTAATGAGGCTCCCGCGGTAAGCAGCGAAACCAAAACAATTTGCATCGATCCGGCATAAATAAAAACACCGGACAGAAATGACCAACCGGCGCTGTAGCCAGCCTCATCCATTAAAACTCCAAAAGCAATGCCAATAAACAGATAAGGAAAAAAAACCGGTAACACCTGTTTAAAGGCAAAAATAAAACTTTTCACTATGACTTACTCCCTTCACCCGCAGTTTAATTTGAGCCTTATTTTATCACGCAAAAATACGCCACACAATAAATTAAATGTATGGCGTACAAATTAAAAATCTTACAGCTGATCGAGAAGGTTTTTTTAAAATTATCATTCCCTGTTCCAGTTCGGCCAGGGTTTCCGGAGCACAAACAGACATCCGCACAGCACGGATGGGCACGTTATTTCCAACGGTAAATCGCTCAGCGCCGTAAATTCGAACCCCCTTTTCCATTGCCAGTGCTTCAAAATCCGATCCACTAATGGTTCCCGGCAACTCCAGCCAACGAAATATTCCCGTTTCATTACCATGACAGGTGAAGTC
Organism: Acetobacterium sp. KB-1; assembly: GCF_003260995.1. Lineage (NCBI taxonomy): Bacteria > Bacillati > Bacillota > Clostridia > Eubacteriales > Eubacteriaceae > Acetobacterium > Acetobacterium sp. KB-1. The sequence goes on along the minus strand of NZ_CP030040.1, from coordinate 363,645 downwards.
CCGTAAGTAGCAGTTTACCAACTTATTGCGCTGTCTGGCATTCTGCTGGTGACTTATTATAAATTGATCCAGCTGTCCGGAAACGATAACCCGGGCCGCCAGCACTGCCATTAACGGCGACACCGATATATTTAGATTATACAGCGCTTTTGACACCGGCTTTCGATAAGCCAAAGGCACTGACACATAGGCCATACGTAAGCCAGGGGCCAGCGTTTTTGACATGCTGGCGATATAGATGGTATGGTCCGGTGCAAAAGAGGCCACCGCCGGCAGAATATTTTGACTAAGCAAATGGTAGGCACCGTCTTCGATGATAAAGATCCCCTGATCTCTGGCGGTTTGGGCCAAAGCCCTGCGCCGATCAGTAGACATGGTATGAGTGGTCGGGTTGTGATTGTCCGGAATCAGATAAACACCTTTGATATTTTCATTACGGCAGGCATCAAGCAGTGCTTCATCGTCCATTTCCCCATCACGATGACGGATCGGGGTTAGCTGGATACCAAGCATCGAAGCAGTCGTTTTAAGCCCGGAATAGGTGTGGGGATCGGCCCCAATTTTATCGCTGTGACGGCACAGCCCAGCAAGAATGGCCGTAATGGCATTTTGGCCGCCATTAGAAAATAAGATACTCTCCGGTTCTGGACAAAAGCCTCCTTTTTCCATTAGCTTAATCGCTGTATCTTTTAACCAGATATTGGCATTAGGGCGGCTGTAATTTAGCAGTTTATCGGCATCCGCTTCGTTGAGTATTTCTTTTAAACAACCGATTAATGGTCCAAAGGTGGCGGTATCTGGGAAAACTGCCCCCATCTCAATCAAATTTCGTGGTTTATCATCCGGCAATAGGTAAGCATTTGCCAGCGCATCAAAGGAAACAAAGGTGCCGCTTCCGACCGTGGCACTGAGGAGGCCTTTTAATTCACAGACCTTACAGGCTTTGGACACGGTGCTGACGTTAATATCAAGAAAATCTGCCAATTCCCGCTGGGGCGGCAGTTTTGTTCCGGGCAGCAGCTGACCCTCTTTAATATCCTGCTCCAACTGGCGGGCCAGGGAGAGATAAAGCGGTTTAACCTTATCGTTTAACGTCGGTTTCCAGGACATCGGATAATCTTCAAATGAATTGACCGGCATGATCTTCGTCTCCTTTTAAACTAATAATTATCCCATTCTATCGAAAACACCTGCCGACGTCAAGCCGACAGGTGTTTTAGACTTTTTAAGATTATTGTTCTATTTGTTGATAACGGTCTTGAGTTTTTCACAGGTTTTTTCCAAATCTCTGGTCAATACCGCGAGATCCTCTCGCTTCTCATCCAGAAAGGACCCCTTTATCCCGATCCCCGGAATAGCCAGTAGATTGCCTAACTCATTATGGATGTCGTCCAGATTGTCTTTTAATTTATTGATCTGATTTTTGGTATCAATCCGATTTTTAATGCCATCTACCATTACGGTTTCATTATCAAGATCGTATTCGGAAACATCCTCGACTACGGTGCAATCAAATCCCAATGTGTTTTTTGCTGTATTGGCAAAGCTTTTCTTCGCTTCTTCTTCGCCGTGAACCAGGAAAATTTTCTTGGGTTTTTCTTTAAATCCGGACAACCACTTCAGTAGATCATTTTTGTCGGCATGGGCAGAGAATCCTTCCAGAAAATAGATTTCAGCATTTACTCGGATCCGTTCTCGCAAAATTCTAATATATTTTTCCCCGCTGGTGATGGCCCGTCCAATGGTCCCCTCGGCCTGGTACCCGGCAAAAACAATACTTGATTGGGGTTTCCAGAGGTTGTGTTTTAAATGATGTTGTACCCGGCCAGCATCAGCCATGCCGCTGGAAGAAATAATGATCTTAGGTGATGTATTCTCGTTTAAGGCCTTAGACTCATCAATGCTTTTTGTAAAACTTAAATTTCTGAAATAGAAAAGTTCATCCCCTTTTTTGATCCGTTCCTTTATATAGTCATTGAAGTAATGGGCATTTTTGCGGAAAATTTCAGTCGCATCGGTGGCCAGTGGACTGTCAACATAGACCTTGACCTTATCAAGCTGATTCTGATACAGCTCGTGGTTATCATAAAACACTTCCAGCTCATGAATCAGATCCTGGGTTCGACCCAGAGCAAAAGCCGGTACTACCACGGTCCCCCCCCGAGCAACGGTTTTAAAAACGATATCAAGAAAACGCTTCCCGCTTTCCCACCGGGTTTCATGGGTGCGATCCCCATAAGTCGTTTCCATGATTAGATAATCTGCCTCAGCGATCAGAGTCGGATCATTTAACATCCGTTGATTACTTGCTCCAATATCCCCTGAGTAGACCAGCTTAGTGGTTTTTCCGCCTTCCGCAATCCAAATCTCGATGATTGCAGCCCCCAGGATATGGCCTGCTTCATTAAGCCGGATCCTGATCTGGGGATTAACCTGAAAACACTGTCCGTATGCCACCGGGAAAAAATACTGGATGCAGCGGGCGGCATCTTCCTGGGTATAAAGAGGCGAAACCAGCGGCTGTCCGGAACGTGCTGTTCGCCTGTTGATCCATTTAGCATCCGTTACATGAATCGTGCCGCTATCCTGAAGCAAGATATCAGCGATCTCGGCTGTTGCCCCGGTACTGTAAATCTGCCCGCTGAATCCCTGTTTAACAAGTAAGGGAATCCGACCACAATGATCAATATGGGCATGACTCAAAATGATAAAATCGATCTCTTTCGGGTTGAAGTCAAACGCCTGATTATTTAGCTCTTCCAGAGCTTCGCTGCCCTGAAACAAACCGCAGTCCAGGAGGAATTTACAGTGCTCGGTAGTCACAAGATGGCAGGAACCAGTGACAGATAGTGCTGCTCCTAAAAATTTAATTTTCATTTTCTTTCTCCTGTTCTTTTTTTCAATTAAAACAATCGCAAATTTTTTAACTCAATAGCCTTGCGTATGCCAGCCATCAATCTTTATCATCTTTTCTATCTTTTAACCCTTTACTTTATAGATATCCAAATTACTAAAATTTACGCAGATTATGACGATAAAAATACCTGGAGCAAAATTAAGTGTCACTTTTTTGACCAGATCTTATTTTTTAAGCCTTATTGAAGTAAGTTGGCCCTGATCGAATTAATCATCCTCTACACTGATCGAAAGCAAATGATTGATAAATTGCTGAGCAGTTCGACCAGAAATCCCACCATGCTGTAGTTCCCATTTATTGGCTTCCTGAGAAAGAACTTCTTCAGATATCTCAAGACCTTCTCGCTTGGCCAGCTCCGCCACAATTTTAAAATACTGTTTCTGACTGGGACGTTCGTAAAAAATACTGACCCCAAAGCGATTCACTAGCGACAGTTTTTCTTGCATCGTGTCTGACCGGTGGATATCCCCGTTTGCTTCCAGATCATTTCGGTCATTCCAGGTTTCCCGAATCAAATGGCGTCGATTTGAGGTAGCATAAATCAAAATATTATCCGGTTTTGTTTCCACACCGCCTTCAATAACTGCTTTGAGAAACTTATATTCGATCTCAAATTCCTCAAAGGAAAGATCATCCATGTAAATAATAAACCGATAGTTCCGATTTTTTATCTGGGCAATGACATTTGATAAATCTCGAAATTGATGCTTGTAGATTTCAATCATCCGCAGTCCCTGATGATAGAATTCGTTGACGATAGCTTTGATACTGGTGGACTTCCCGGTACCACTATCCCCGAACAACAACACATTGTTTGCTTTTCGCCCTTCGACAAAGGCCTTGGTGTTTTCGACAAGCTTTTGTTTCTGACTTTCGTATCCAACCAGATCTGCCAGCATGACCTTATCCATGTTATTGATCGGATTAAAAATTACCCCGGTGTTATCGGCTTTGGGAGTAATCCGAAAGGCTTTATTCAGGCCAAACATACCCACCCCAAAGTCTTGATAAAACCGTGTAATCTCATCAAAAAATAGCTGTTCATTTGCTGATGCCGCCAGTTTTAGGCTCAGTTCTTTCACTTTTTCACTGACGTTCTGATTGTACATGAATTCCGGCTTTCGGATAGCCTGGTAATCTGAAATCCGGGTAAAGCAATCAATCCCCAATACGGACTCCAACTCAGTAAAATCGAAATCAAAAAGATCCTTAAAAATTTTACAATCGTTCTGAGCAAAATAATTAACACTACCTTCTTTTTTCCCCACCTTTTCACAGGTCAGACTGAATGGATTTTCATTGGTGATCAGTAAAAAGGTCAGATAGTGATGCCAGAGGTTGCGGTCAAATCCAAAATCTGTAGCTATTTCCAGCAGCGTTTTTATCTGGCGATAACTCTCAGCAATCAGTTCTTCCTTAGAATCCTCATCTTTGTAAAAACGTTCATAGAGCTGTCCCATTTGTTTAAGTAAATTTTTCTGATTTGAGTCGGTAAAAAGTATCAGTTTGGCAATTAATCGATTCATGCTGATCTCCCTTCTATAAAAAGACCACCTCATCACAAGGTGGTCTTTTTGTCTTTATTTTCCTGATTGACTTAACGCAGCGAAAACTGGTCGATCATCTGTTTTAACAAGATCGATTGGCCAGACAATTCTTCACTGGCAGCGGCACTCTCTTCGGCTGTTGCCGAATTCTGCTGCACAACCTGAGCAACCTGCTCAACACCCATATTAATCTGAGCGATGCCGGTGGCCTGTTCATTGGAGGCCGTGGCGATGTAGTCGACTAAGTCATTGACTTGGGTAATACCGCCAACAATTTCATCTAACGCACTGGCCGTTTCATCGGCAATTTTTGTACCGACCGCCACCTTGTTGATGGAACCTTCTATTAAAACGGTTGTTTCTTTGGCAGCTTCAGCACTACGGGCAGCCAGGGTGCGAACTTCTTCAGCTACCACAGCAAAGCCTTTGCCATGCTGTCCGGCCCGGGCTGCTTCCACTGCCGCGTTAAGCGCTAAAATATTGGTCTGGAAGGCAATATCGTCAATCACCTTGATGATCTTGGAAATATCTTCGGATGACTTGTTAATTTCCACCATTGATTGCTGCATCTCTGTCATCTGAGCGTTTCCTTTGTCAGCATTTCCCATCACATTTGTCGCCAATTCTCTGGCCTTGTTCGCATTGATGGCGTTGTTCTTCGTTTGGTCAGCTATTTCTGCTATGGATGCGGTTAGTTCCTGGATCGAGCTAGCCTGTTCGGTAGAACCCTGAGCCAGGGCCTGACTGCTGTCAGATACCTGATTGGCCCCGGCATTAACCTGTTCGGATGCATGATTGATATCTCCAAGCAACGAGTTCAAAGTTTCAATGATGGTATTGAGGGCATCAGAAATCGCATTAAAGTCACCGCCAAAAGCTCTGACATTCTCTAAATTAAGATTCCCATTGCTGATGGCTCCGGTAACGGTGGAAATTTCTGTCACAATCGTTTTAAAGTTGCTACCCATTTCATTGACAGCCTGTTTTAAGACATCAAAACTGCCCTGATAATAACCTTCAACCATCACATCAAGATTGCCACTAGCGATGGCATCCATCACATTAGCGACTTCTTCCATCGGCTTTGCCATAACACCAAGTATGCCATTCATGCCACTGATCAGTTCGTTCCAGGAGCCGCTGAATTTGGTTTCATCGGCCCGAACATCCAAATCTCCCTGCATTGCGGCCGTCGTCAAGATGATAGCATCACTAATGAGACTGTCGATGGAATCTTTCACTTCATGTAAATTTGTTTCGATGGCTTTAAACTGTTCATAAACCTCCTGAGTGTGCTCATCCGGTTCCTGAACATCCAAATCAAAATCGAGATTTCCTTCTGATAAACGTCTTAAATTATCCGCCAGCCGAGTAATTTCGGTCTTCGAATAATTGTTAACACTCATCGTTCCGGTCGTATTAAACGAGGTTTCAACATAACCAATGGTGTCACCATGTTTATCAATAATTGGCGTCGTGTCCATACGATAATGACCACCACGATATGGAAACGGAAATTCAATTCGGCCTGTTTTTCGGTAAGCCTTGACGCCACAATCCTCATTTTTACACATGTCAAGGTTTGACTTGCAACAATCATCACCATAAAGTGTTTCCCGTTCGCCTTCTCTTCCGGTAGCTATTCTCAGGTCTTGAAGGGTTTTATTTATAAATGTCCACTTCAAATCTGTATCAACAACCGTAATGCGGTACGGCATCGCATCAAGAATTGCCTGAAAGTAATCGCGTTTGTCGGCCACCGTTTGGATGGCCTGGTTCACATGTTCGATCCCAGTTTTATAATCACCAATAATTTCGGGTTCCAGTTTATTTTCCAGGTCCGCTTCTTTTTTTACACGTTCAGGCAACTGCATCAGGTAATCATTCACCCTTTTTATGGATGACTGAATCTCTAGCAGATTGTTACCCAGCACATCCTTATCAGATAACGGCGAGATCATAACTGATAGATCACCCTTAGCTAATTTAACCGCCGCTTCAGACTGCAACTGCATATTCTTTGCCAAACCCGAAAGGGCATAAGCAACTTCACCTAACTGATCTTGAGGGGGGCCAGATTCGTAAACGACTTCAACGTCTCCCTCTGACAACCGATTGGCAGTCTCGGCCAGGCTGGTTAAGCGACTCGATATTCCCTTTATGCCAAGTACACTTACACCAACCATTACAACTAAACCAATGCCAAAAATCAGTACGATATTATTCTGGATCTCCCCAAACTGATTAAAATTTTGACTGACAACAGACATTGCAATGCCCGCCGTTGCGCAGAATATCAAGACTACCGGCAGCACAACTGTCAATAGAACTTTTGACAGCAAACTCTTTTTATGTTCCATTCTTTCCTCCTTGAGATTGAGATAATTTGAAGCTACTTCTTTTATTCTCCACCACTTTTCTTTGAAGGGTTATATCGCTAAACGATATTGCAATCAATACTGTTGCGTTTCACAGCTAGGGCGTTTCGCTACAATAATTTATATATGGACAACATTATATATGATATTTATAGTAAACTCAACTTCAAATTTTGTTTCACCTTAACTTTCTGGTGTTATTTCGATCCACTTATGAAAAAGAATAACATTAGGTAATTCCTAATGTTATTCAAAATGACTGAGGATAAAAGTTCTGATTCTATTTTTATCTCAGTTGAAACTGATCAATCATTTGTTTTAACAAAATTGATTGTCCTGAAAGTTCTTCGCTGGCAGCAGCACTCTGTTCAGCTGTCGCCGAATTCTGCTGCACGACCTGAGCAACCTGCTCAACACCCATATTAATCTGGGCGATGCCGGTGGCTTGTTCATTAGAGGCCGTGGCGATGTAGTCGACTAAGTCATTGACTTGGGTAATACCGCCTACAATTTCATCTAACGCACTGGCCGTTTCATCGGCAATTTTTGTACCGACCGCCACCTTGTTAATGGAACCTTCTATTAAAACGGTTGTTTCTTTGGCAGCGTCAGCACTACGGGCAGCCAGGGTGCGGACTTCTTCGGCTACCACAGCAAAGCCTTTGCCATGCTGACCGGCCCGGGCTGCTTCCACAGCCGCGTTAAGCGCTAAAATATTGGTCTGGAAGGCAATATCGTCAATTACCTTGATGATCTTGGAAATATCTTCGGATGACTTGTTAATTTCCACCATTGACTGCTGCATCTCGGTCATTTGATGGTTACCTTTATCAGCATTGCCCATCACATTTGTCGCCAATTCCCTGGCCTTGTTCGCATTGACGGCGTTGTTCTTCGTTTGGTCAGCTATTTCTGCTATGGATGCGGTTAGTTCCTGGATCGAGCTAGCCTGTTCGGTAGAACCCTGAGCCAGGGCCTGGCTGCTGTCGGACACCTGATTGGCTCCGGCGTTTACCTGCTCAGCGGCATGATTAATATCTCCAAGCAGTGAGTTCAGGGTTGCAATAATGGTATTAAGGGCATCAGAAATTTTATTAAAATCCCCTCCGAATGAGCTGACATTCTCTAAGTTGAGATTTCCATTACCAATTTCTTCTGTAACGGTGGAAATTTCTCCCACTATTTTTTCAAATCCGCTCCCCATTGAATTGACAGCTTGTTTTAACGTTTCAAAACTACCGCTGTAAGAACCATTTACACTCACATTTAGATTTCCGTTAGTTATTTCATCCATCACATCCGAAACTTCTTTGAGGGGTTTTGCTATTTCACCAAGAATGCTGTTCATCCCGCTGATCAGTTCCTGCCAAGAGCCTTCGAATTTTGTTTCATCGGCTCTGGCATCAAGTTGTCCCTCAATTGCTGCATGCGTTAGCATGCTGGCATCATCAATGAGATTACCGATAGTACTTTTAACCTCTGTTAAGCTGTCCCCAATTGCTTTAAACTGGTCATAGACTTCGTTAGTATATTGTCCCGGTTCATCTACATGCAAATCAAGATCAAGATTTCCCAATGATAATCGATGCAGGTTGTCAGCCAGTCGAACTACCGCTTCGCTCCGATAATTATTGACACTCATTACCGGTGTTGTATCATGAGATACTTCAACATAACCGATCTTTTCACCGTATTTGTTTATGAGGTTCATGGTATCCATCCGGTAGTATCGATCCATAAATTCAAAGCGATACTCGGCATAGCCAAGTTCATTCAGTTGATCCCCACTGCCATTTAACATCGTTACGCCACAGTTTTCGGTATGACACATCTCCAGATTACAGCTATGGCAATCCGCGCCGCGAATATCTTCTCTCTTTTCAGCCGTACCGGTCAACTTCATCAGATCTTCAAGAATTTTATTGACAAAGACCATTTTCATATTTTTGTCCGTAGTAGTCACACGGTAAGGCAGGGCATCCAGAATGGCTAAATAGTATTCCATATTTGAGGTGACTGTCTCCATAGCCTGATTTGCCTGCGCAAGTGCTTTTTTATAATCACCCTTCATGTCATTTTCAATATTCCGATCAAAATACTCTTTGTTCTCAACCAAATCCGGCATCATATTAAGATAATCGAGTAGTTTTCCCACCGACTTTTGAACTGCTGATAAACTATTTCCCATCTGGTCCTTGTCTGACTGTGGGCTGATGATTGCTGAAAAATCACCAACTGCCAGCTTAGCGGCCATTTCTGATTGAATTTTAATATTTTCAGCAATCAATGATAACGCATAACTGATTTCACCCAACTGATCCTGAGGTTTCTCAGATCCAAGTCCACTTTCAAGATCACCTTCTGCCATTCGGTTAGCAACCACTGCCAGACTGGCGATTCTGTTTGAAACTTCTTTCATTCCTAAAGCGATCACACCAACAATAACAACTAAACCGATTACATAAACTAATAATAAGCTGTTTTGAATACCTGTAAACTGGTCATAACTTTGACTTGTAACCATCATTGCAATACCTGCTACGATACAAAATACAATTGCTACAGGCAAAACAACCGTTACCAGGATCTTTGACAACAAACTCTTCTCATGCTTCATCCTTTTTCTCCTCCTAAATTTTACTTCAATATAATATAACGCTTATATCCTAATTTATACCCATCTTTCATCGAATAATTAAACCGCAATCCTCAATAAAAAAAAGCGTTGCTACCTTTTTCTTTATCGGCATCGAATAAGGCAGCTAACTCATGATCAATCGTTTAGCGGATTAATTGTTGAATTACAATTGTCATTTCATTTTTCGTATACGGTTATTTTCATTTGCCACTTATATACTATCGTCATTAACCCGGCTTACTTTAGTTCTATTTAATTTTTTACGATAATTTTATTGTCGTGTTTAAAAAAAAGAATAGCCAGCTGATGAGAAATTCAGCCGGCCTGACAAAATTTGTAGCGGCACCTAAAATTCTACTAAATTAATGAGAACTACTATAGACCAAATCGTTATTATTAAAATCGAAGGTATTATTAATATGTCTTAAAATAATAAGCACCTTGCTGAGGTTCTCATAATAGACCTCATCATATTTAGCACTGCCAATATCAAATCCTTTTAAAGTAGGTAACAATTCTTCTGCCCGCTCAGGATTGCTATCCACCGTGGTACATAGCCTGTAAAGCTTTTTAAACTGGTATTCTTCCACCAGATAAAACCGCCCATCATCAACCCCATTTTGAATATTTTCTAAGAACCAGCGATGAATCTGGTTCGTTTTTTTAAACCGACCCATCACTTCAGAAGCTACCGCCCAGGGCTTTAGCCGTAATTGTTTAAGATCTACTCCCCGGTCGCATTTATATAAAACACTCTCTAACCCCATGTTACTATCCTCCATTGTCGATCTCACATAATCGACTGCTCTCTGTTTTAAATTCAAAAGATCCTCTTTCGATTATCATCTATTCTTAGATCCTCTTTCTACCATTTTACCTACCCTATTTCATTAAGTCAATTACTATAAGCCCTCTGACTGAATTATTTTCTCACTTGAATAAATCCAGGAAGAATGAAATTTTATCAGAAGCGTGCTATAATAAAGTAACTTTAAAAAAAGGAGAGAAAAATGAGAAATCGAGTAGGCAACTTGTTGTGGGGGCTATTATTAGTCGTTATCGGCCTTGGCTTTGCCGGAAACGTATTTGGTCTGTGGAATTTTGAGCTATTTTTTGACGGCTGGTGGACCTTATTCATCATTATTCCCTGTGCTATCAGTATGGTGCAAAATGGCGTACAACTCTGGAATACTATTGGCTTAGGTATTGGTGTGTTATTATTTATTTCTGCCAGAGGCTATTTTAACGGTGCATTGTTGGGGGACCTGATCTTTCCGATCATTATTATTGCCATTGGATTGAGCATCATGTTCAAGGATCGACTCAGTAAGAACGCTAAATTAATTCAGGGTATGACAAAGGATGGACTTCCTGAGTATTCGGCTATATTTGGCGGTCAGGAGATTAACTTTCCTGGGGAAGCGTTTAACGGCGCTACTATTACTGCAGTTTTTGGCAGTGTCGACCTTGATTTGAGACAAGCCATCATCAACGAAGATATTTATATTTCGGCTACTGCTGTCTTTGGCGGTATTGATTTGATGGTTCCCAGCAATGTCCGGGTAGAAATGGCAACCACACCGATTTTTGGTGGCGCATCAAATAAGACTAACAGACCGCTGGACGAAAATCCACCGACGATTTACATCAATAGCACAAATATCTTTGGAGGGACTGAAGTCAAATGAGTAGTAATCAAAGTTGGATTAAATACCTGGCCATCGCTTTTGGTCTGGTGCTGGCATTAGGAATCATCGCCAGCATTGTCAATGGGGGCGTCGCCATCATGCGGGGTTTTGGTCTGATTGAAAACAAAAACCAAATCATCGAACAAGGTGAATCCAATTTTCGACAGGATTTTACTGGTGACTTAAAATCTGTTTTTGTTACTTTTGATACCGGTAGTATCACGCTTCAAAGCGGAGATGCCTTTGTCGTTGAAGGAACCAATGTCCCACCAAGTCTTAATGCCACCCTTGACAACGGCAAGCTTATTATTGAGGATAAAAAGAGCACCCAAGTCTTTCCGAATCTGTTTGGTAAAGATCGCATGACCAACCTTATCGTTACCATTCCCCGCAACACCCAACTAAAAAAGCTGGAACTAGAAATTGGTGCCGGCCGCGGTGAATTGTCTCAACTAGTTACTGATGAACTGGTCATCAAGCAGGGAGCTGGAGAAGTCGTGGCCGATCAGCTACTGGCTAATTCCGGTAAACTCAGCGGTGGAGCTGGAGCCGTTCATTTTACTAACGTAAAACTCAATGACTTTGAGATCAACGGCGGGGTGGGACTTATTAGTATCCAGGGGATTGTCACTGGAGAATTTGAAGTCGACTGCGGCGTTGGCCAGACCAATCTGGATATCAATGGCAATGTTGATGACTATTTCATCACTGTCGACCAGGGTATTGGACCCATTACCATCAACGACCGGAGTATTTCAGAAACGGGCGTCGGCACGCAATCTGCCCCTCATCGCATCAATATTGACGGCGGAGTTGGGCCGGTTTACATGACATTTAAATAACCAATAAAAAAACACGTTTAACGTGTTTTTTTTATTGACATTAACAACTTCTTTATCTGACAAAGTGCATATAAACTTTTTTAAAGGGATTTGGTTCCGCAACCACACCCTTGCCGTTTTCGATGAGACGCATCAGCCAAATCATGTTGGCTGCCGTAACTTCAATGGTCTGGGCGCCTTCGGTATCCTGGGAAGCTTCTCCGGCAGTGCGACCATGAATAACATTCCAGTAATTGCCCGTTGCCATTACCATCTCCGAGTAGGTAATATAGTGATTCAATTGATCAATACTTGCCACTCCACCGGAACGTCTTACCGCTACTAGAGAAGCGCCGACCTTATGCCGAAATAATCCGCCATTGGCGCCAGCTACATAAAACGCCCGATCCATAAATGACTTCATATTTCCGCTGATGCCAGAAAAATGAACAGGACTGGCAAAAATAACACCATCAGCCTCTTTAATTTTTTGAATCCCTTCGTTGACGACATCTTTAGTAAAGATACACTGTTCATCTTTATTTTTACTACAAGCATTGCAACCAGTACACCCCTGTACCGCTTTCATACCAACATCGAAAACTTCAAAATCGATGCTCTCCTGAGCAAATATTTCACCAGCAATACTCAGTGCTGTAAATGTATTGCCTTCTCCATGAGGACTACCATTAATGCCTAATACTTTCATTTCTAACCTCCCGAAGCAGAGTGCTCCATCTGTTCTGTTTTATTGCTTTTAGTATACCACATTTTTAAGTAAGTAAAACCTCTATCGCGCAATTTAGCAAAATTCAAACGCTGTACACTTTGATCTTTAATCGCAAATAAATTTATGGTATACTTATACTATTACCCTTTAAGGAGGGCCTTATGGCAGAATACATTTTACGATTTTTAAAACTGAATTTTGGTCTTTTTCTTTATGGATTGGGAATTATTGTTACCATGCGGGCAAATATCGGTTATGCGCCCTGGGAAGTTCTTCATAGCGGTATCAGTCAAACTCTAGGCGTCAGCATTGGTTTAATAAACACAGCAGTGGGTGCGCTTATTGTCGCCCTTGTTTTTCTGCTTGGTGAAAAAATAGGACTGGGTACTATTTTTAACATGTTTATGATCGGTTTATTTATGGATCTCATCCTTTTTTTAGACTTTATCCCACTTTTTAATCATTTTTGGATTGGAACCCTAGTGCATATTTTGGGTCTCTTTATTATTTCCCTGGGGACCTATTTTTATATTTCTTCGGCCTTTGGCGCCGGTCCTCGGGACAGCCTGATGGTGGCGATAACCCGAAAAACCGGATTACCAGTCGGTCTGTGTCGCGGTATTGTGGAAATCAGTGTTGTCCTGATTGGCTGGCTACTCGGCGGGATGGTTGGTTTAGGAACGGTTATTTCAGCTTTTTCAATTGGTTTTTGTGTACAGATTACGTTTAGACTTCTGAGATTTGACCCTACTCAGGTAAAACACGAAACCTTTGGTGTGATGTTTCAGAACCTCCGCAAGCTAAAAAAAAATAATTAACCTGGTCTTAATGGATCGACCGGGTTAATTATCGGGCTGGATTATGTTATTTTTCATTTTCAATCATCTCAATAAAGACTCTGGCAATTTCCGGATCAAATTGGGTGCCGGAACAACGACTGATTTCTTCAATGGCTTCTTCAGCTGTTAAATCATTCCGATGCAAGCGCATCCTGGTCATGGCATCATAGGCGTCAGCGATAGCGATAATTCGGGCTTCCAGGGAGATCTCTTCGCCTTTTAGTCCTTTAGGATAGCCACCGCCATCCCAATGCTCATGATGCTCCAAAATATGTTCCGCAATTTCGGCAAATTCATTAGCTGAACTCAAAATCCGGTAACCGATTTCAGGATGTCGCCGAATCTCATCCCAATCTGTTTCATTTAGTTTTTCTATCTTATCAAGAATGCCCTCCGCAATTCCGATTTTGCCGATGTCGTTCATCAGCCCGGCGGTTTGAAGATCATGGGAATCTTTAGAATTAAAACCGATTTTATTTCCTATCTCTGCTGACAATTTGCCAACCCGCTCTGAATGAAACATTTCTTTCTGATATTTGTCGAATAGGGTTTCAATCATCATGCCCACCGTTTTGTTCCGCATTCCCAGGCTTTCGGTCAGTTTACGGCGATACATATAGTCTTCAGCTCGTTTAAAAATCCGCTGAATATCTTCTTCCTCGTTAAACTTTGTTTCAAAACCAAATGAAATTGAAAGTTCAACGGTACCGACTTTTTCAGCTTTAGCCAGTTCTTCAATCCGATTGATAATTTCTTCCGCTTCTAATTGATCTGTTTTTGGCAACAGTACCACAAATTCGTCGCCGCCTAATCTTGCCACCACATCATCTGCTCGACAGGCTTTGACAATTGTCTTAGCCGCTTTTTTTAATAACTCATCCCCCATTACATGTCCAAAACTGTCGTTTACCAATTTCAGGCCATTAACATCACCCATAATTAGCGAAAACGGTAAGTTTCTTGGCGTATCCATACGACTAAGCTCTTCTTCGTAAAAGCGCCGATTGTAAAGCCCAGTAAGCTGATCATGATAGCTTAAATACTCGATCTGATCCAGTTTCTGCTTTTTTTCGGTGTAATCTCTAAATACCAGAACAACCCCCAGAACATCGCCGTTTGCGTCAATAATGGGAGCGGCACTGTCTTCAATGGTTCGTTCTATACCATCCTTAGCAATCAGCAGGGTATGATTATCCAGCTCCCTGATTTCTTTTGTCTTAATCACTTCTGCGACAATATTTCCAGCTTTTTCCCGATTACTATCGTTTATAATACTAAAAACGGTTTCGATCGGCTTACCCAGGGCTTCCTTCTTTTGCCAGCCTGTCAATTCTTCTGCCACCCGATTAATAAACAAAACATGACCATTTTTATCGCATGAGATGACCCCATCCCCAACGGAAACCAAGGTTGTTTCGAGTAGTTTGCTTTCTTTTTTTAATTCACTTTCCAGACGTTTACTCTCAGTAATATCAATCCCCACGCCGGTGAAATATTTTTTTCCATCCAGGGTCATTACCACACCATTCGAACGAATAAGTAATTTTTTTCCGCTTTTGGTAATCAGATTGGCATCTACCTCTCCATACCCCTTACTAAACACCTCCTCTACTGCCGCCATCACTTTGACCAAATCATCGCCCTCAAACCACTGATCAAGCGTCATATGAGCCAATTCATCGGCCGAATAGCCTGTCATTTCTTCATGTTTTTTATTCCACTTTATCAGTTTTCCTGCTTCGTCATAAACATAAAGATAACCTGGAATGCTTTCAAACAAGGCTTCGATAAAAAGCATCTCGCGCTTTAATTCTGCCTGCGCGGCGATTAGCTGTTCATTAAGTTCCTTCAGCGCATAGGTGCGTTCAGCGACCACTTTCTCCAACATCATGTTTTCTTTTCGTAGTGCATCGCTATCGAGCTGCAAACCACTGATGTCTGTCACAATCGAGAGTAAATAATCTGTTCCATCCAAAGAAACGGGACTTGAACGCACCTCGACGTCTCTGATTTCGCCCTTACGACAACGATGCTTAAAATAAAACTGATTACGCTCTCTATTTTTTGCCAGTTCCGCTTCTTTTTTAATTTGATCTTTACTAAGGCAATTAAAATGGGTAATCTTAAACGTTATCATCTCACTATGGGTTTTCCCGTAGAACAAACAGGCAGAATGATTGCAGTCTTTAATTTCAAGCGTGTCAATATCGATCAGAAGCATAATTTCCTGATTATTTCGAAAAAGGTCTTCGAAAAATGATTCTTTGCCTTTTACCTGTCCTATTTTTTGATCGTTCATATCTCCACCCACTCACCTTCACTTAGATAAACGATAAATTAAAGCACTACACGTCACGACAAACTGCTAATCTATGATTGACTGATATTATCTATCTACCCCAAACGCAATCCGCCAATCAAGGCTGCTACTTTTTGGAGAACAAATTTTTCCAAACAAAAATCGCGAGATATCCTTACCAGGAGATTTCTCACGATCGGTTGACGATAGTTTAATCAGTGCCAAGCGGAAAATAATCGCCATCTTCAGACATCCCAACTGGATAATAGCATCGCTTAAGCCAACTCTGAGTAGAAAGCTCAGGAATGGGTGGAAGTTTTAGACAATGCTCAAATCCTTCTCTGACAATATCGACAAGCTTCTGATCCATGTCGGTGGCCACAGAGTCAAAGACCTCCCAACCTTTTGGGGGCAGATGGAGCAGGATAATCTGGGTTTTGTCTCCCCTTGTCCAGACATCTAGTACCTTGAAATGAGAACCCGCTTCCAAAACACATAAGCCCCAATGGGTATCGTGCTCATAGACCCGCATATTATCATAGTGGTTTGACAGGATCGCCAGACGATGGGTCGTAACCATACCACCGCGACGCAAACTGGCGTCGGTAAACCCCAGCTCTTTTAATACCATTCCCACCTGATATTTTGACCCCAGATCACCCAGATTGCAATCCCGAATCAATAGCGCAATACCCGGATAGGTAAACTCAATGACTTTTTCTAATTCTTCTCGTTTCTTATATTTTTCTGTTAACATTACACCATCCATTGTAGTTTTCTAATTATTTATTTCGGCCGGGAATGCCGCTTTCACAAGGCACATTAACCTGACATTTACCACAACCATATCGGGGTTTAAACTTTTGGGCAGTTTTATCAAGAAAAATGCCGCATAATCGATGATCCTTACCTTTTTCAATGGAGATGGCTTTGACCGGACACTGTTTAATGCAGGCACCACACTGGGTGCAATAGGCATTATAAATTTCATAAGGCCGCTGACTGGGCTCTAACTTAAGTTCAGTTACCAGACTACCAAATCTTCCCGCAATTCCTTTTTCAGTGATCAATCCCTTTGATAAACCAAAGGTTCCCAAACCGCAAAGATAGGCAATGTGCCGCTCTGACCAGTTGCTAGTAAACGCCAGGGGCTCACCGCAAAGTTCTTCAATCGGTTCGGTAATGCTAAAAAACTTATTATCCATGGTTGGCACCATTGTGGCGTAACCAGCACGATTGATACTATTTTGCAGATGCAATAGCAAAGAACGCAATAATTTGTGCCCTTCAACTCGGCCAACTAACCAACCCCAGGAGGGCCAAATTTTTTGTTCCCGATTACTCCCCTTTACGGCCTCACTAAAGGGCAGAAAAAACGAGATCACCGTTTGAGCTGTCGGCATCCACTCCTGCGGGTTTCTAAAGTGACAGCCAATCACCTCCGGTTCCTTAAGCACCTTAAAGACATCGTCACTCGCTTCACAAAATCCAAAAATAGGTGGATCATATATTTTTTCCCCAACTAACTCATGAGGTGCATTACTTTCTAACTTTATCTGATTATCCAAAGAATTCGCAATAAATTCTTTGGCAGTTTGGATTACATCTTTTTTGTCCATTTATAGCCTCTCGATCCGATTCATCTTATCACCTTAATTATAAACCAAGCTTCTGGCTTTGTAAATTTTTTAGTTGCTCAACGCAAGCATAATTGTTAAATATTCTACAAACAAACCTCATTCGGGCATTCAAATCTTTAATTACTCTCTAACTTACCGCATATTTTAAGTAAAGCTGATCCAACGGTTACCCCTGCCGTCTTAGAATTTCTTCAATCTCTAGCGCATCAAGTGGTTTATAATAGTAGTAGCCCTGAATCAGGTCACATTGGGACGTTCTTAAAAAGGCTACCTGTTTTTCCTTTTCCACACCTTCTGCTACCACCGCCAAACCTAAACTTTTCCCAAGTTGGATAATCGCATTGGCAATGGATTGATCCTTATGGTTATAGCCGATACCATCGACAAACTGCTTGTCCATTTTCAGTCGGTCTAAAGGCAGCATTTTTAAACGACTCAATGAAGAATACTCCGTTCCAAAGTCATCAATAGCTATCGAAACGCCAAGTTCTTTCAGGCTGTTAAGCTTACCGATAATTTCACCGAATTCTAAAATGGCGGTACTTTCAGTAATTTCCACTTCCAGATATGCTGGACTTAGGCCAGTCCGCTTTAGAATTCCTTCGATCTGACTGATCAGATTTGGGTTTTTTAACTGACTGGCCGAAATATTAACAGCCATTAATATCGGTTCCATTCCCATAACCTGCCAAGCCTTGTTTTGTCGACAAGCAGTTTCAAGAACCCATTCACCGATCGGATTAATCAAACTTGTCTTTTCAGCCAATGGGATGATGACAGCCGGAGAGATGAGCCCTAATTCTGGATGCTGCCAACGCAAGAGTGATTCGACCCCAGTCACTCGCCCCGTACTCAGACACACTTGCGGTTGGTAATTGACAATTAACTCACCTTTTTCCAGGGCCCGGTAGAGATGATTCGTAAGCTGATTCTGGCGATTTACTTCTTCTTTCATTTCGGAAGAACAGAGCAGATATTGATTTCGGCCTTTCTCTTTGGCCTTTATTTTGGCAATATCGTCATTCATGATCAATTCTTCAGGATCTTTCCCATCAATTGGATAGAGTGCAATCCCCGCACTGGCCGTCATGAAAAATTCCTGTCCTTTGAGAATAAAGGGTTCATAAAAAAGATTCATCAATTTTTCGGCAATCAAAGCCATTTCACCTTTGTTTTCAATATGACTGATCATAATCAAAAACTCGTCACCACTGAAGCGGGAAACTAAATCCGTCTTTTTCATTAAATGTTTGATCTTTTCACCAACCAGATAGAGCAGCTCATCTCCCATTCCGTGGCCGACTGTATTATTAACAACTTTGAATGAGTCGAGATCTAAAAAAACAACGCCCAGATGGGTCTGGGTAAACTCCTGTTTAACAATACTAAAATAGAGAAAATTTGTAAAAAGATTGCGGTTTGGCAGCTTCGTGATTTCATCATAATGCGCCATAAAATTCAGTTCTTTTTCAGCATCAATCCGGGTAAGCGTATCACCTAATATATTTGCGATAATTTTCATAAAATTCAAGTGATCTTCCTGCCACTCTAAACTTTTTGTTTCCTGATCAAGTCCCCAAAACCCAATAATTTTTTCTTTACTGGTAATCGGTGCAATGATCTGAGCTTTAATCGAACTAATACCCATATTAAAAATTTCTGCATTAACAAATTGAGGGAGTTTACTGATATCCGATGCGACAAACAGTTCATTCTCAAGAATTTTTTCCATCCGCCAGTGATTGCGATTAATCGGCAAGTTTTGAATGAACTCCTGACCAGATTTTATGCCTTGACGACAATAATCCTGGATGCATGAAAATGTTTCACGCTCCTGATCAAAAAGGCAGATATAGGCACGATCAATCAAAAAAAATTCACTACTGATTTTTAATAAATTGTTGATACTCGCTTCAAAATTATGCTGATTAATGCCGACACAATCGGATGAAATCTGGGTGATCAATTCTTGAAGTCTCATCTTTTCTGCCGTTTCATTGAGTCTTAGTAAAAATAACTGATTAATATAATAGCACAGCCATATCCCAATACAAAACAAGCCAATTCTGAGCAAGTAATCAACACCACTTAACTTCACATAAACGAGCGGCATCATTACCCAGACAATAATTTGAGTTAAAATAATAGAGACGGCCATCATTCCCAAATAAACGATTTCTCTAAAGACCAGAAAAGGAATAATTAAAATAAAAGGAAATGCCCAAATCGTAATTGCCCCAAATTCCAGAAATTGCATCGTAACGATGGGTACCAATATCGCAAGCAGTGAAACATTGACAAAATCTTTCCACCGATCCGGTAACGCTAGCCGCTGCACAACCTGAATGATTAATCCAAAACCAATCAAAACGGAACTTAAAACCAATACGTCGGTAAGATTGGATTCCTTGCTCATAAGATACCGGGTAACAAAATTCAGTATCCCACCAAAAACCATTGCAATCGTAAGATAAAAATAGACCTTCTTCGTTGAAATAACATGGGGTAATTTAAAAAAGACATAGAATCCTGATAATATATAAAAGATAAAAAAGACAAAAAAGACAATTGATAATAAGAATACCAAGTTTTCCATGGAGCACCTCTATGTATTCATTCGAATTAACTTTCTGAATTATATCATTTTTATGGCAATTATAACAGTCATTTTAAAAACCGGGACATCAACGACGTAAAATAGTGATTTTATTGAATAAAAAAAGCACTCCTCTAAATGGACGATCTCTTTTCCATCATTAGAGGTGTGCTTTTATAAATATTAAGACAACGTTTTTTTATAGTTGATGAATTCATCATAGGTCGATAATCGATCGATAATGCCTTCTTCTCTGATTTCAATAATTCGATTGGCCACAGTTTGCATAAACTGGTGATCATGACTGGCAAATAGCAAGATGCCCTTAAAATCAATCAGACCATTGTTGACGGCAGTGATCGACTCCAGATCAAGGTGATTGGTTGGCTGATCCAAAACCAGCACGTTTGAGCCAAACATCATGATTTTTGAAAGCATACAGCGAACTTTTTCTCCTCCGGAAAGAACCTGAACCTCTTTATAAATATCATCTCCGGAAAATAGCATTCGACCGAGGAACCCGCGGATATAGGTTTCCGTGATTTCTTCGGTGTATTGCTGAAGCCATTGGCAGATATTCAGGGTACAGCCATTAAAATAGTCACTATTATCTTTGGGGAAATAAGACTGGGTGGTACTGACGCCCCATTTGAAACTGCCTTCGTCCGGTTCAATTTCTTCCATAAGTATTCTAAATAAGGTCGTCATGGCAATCTCATTCTCCGCCACAAAAGCAATCTTATCATCCTTATTGACCCGAAAACTGACGTTGTTGAGAACTTTAACCCCATCGACAGTTTTTGATAAATGCTCAACCGTTAGAATTTCCTTGCCCGGCTCCCGATCAATCTGGAAACCGACCCATGGATATTTTCGGGATGATGAGGGCATGTCTTCGATGTCTAACTTATCCAACATTTTTTTACGGGAAGTGGCCTGTTTGGACTTGGATTTATTAGCCGAGAATCGGGCAATAAAGTTCTGCAGTTCTTTGGCCTTGTCCTCATTTTTCTTGTTTTGATCTTTTAATAAGCGCTGTATCAATTGACTAGACTCATACCAGAAATCATAGTTACCAACATAAACCTTAATCTTAGCAAAGTCAATATCGACAATATGGGTACAGACATTATTGAGGAAATAGCGGTCATGGGATACCACAATAACCGTTCCTTCATAATCCATTAAAAATTCTTCCAGCCATTCCACCGCTTGAATGTCAAGGTGATTAGTGGGCTCATCCAGTAAGATAATCTCGGGCTTGCCAAATAAAGCCTGGGCCAATAAGACCTTAACCTTTTCGTTACCACCAAGGCTATCCATACTGGCGTCGAGAATATCAACCCCCAGACCAAGGCCCTGAATAATTCGGGAAGCATCGGATTCGGCTTCCCAGCCGCCCATTTCAGCGAATTCACCTTCCAGTTCGCCCGCCCGGATGCCATCTGCATCGGAAAAATCTTCCTTCATATACAGCGCGTCTTTTTCTTTCATTACAGCGTAAAGATGCTGATTCCCCATCATTATGGTATCCAGAACCGAAAACGCATCAAAGGCGTAATGATCCTGCTTAAGCACTGACATCCGCATGTGTTCAGGAATAAAAACGTTACCGGTTGATGGCTCAATCTCACCAGATAGTATTTTTAAAAAGGTGGTCTTACCAGCGCCATTCGCCCCAATAACCCCATAACAATTCCCCGGGGTAAATTTTATATTTACATTGGAAAAAAGATTCGTTCCGCTAAAATTTAAACTTAGTTCTGATACTGTTATCATTAATCGTTAATCCTCCACTGATTTATTTAGTCGGCAATCCAAGTTAAGTAAGCTCTGCACAGTTTTTTTAACTATTTATTAGTCATTCCGATGCACATCGCCTAATTTACGGATGTGATCTCGTCTACTTACATTTCAACTGGTTTTCTATAATTTGGTCACCTTTCCGTAAAGAAGAGGCCTTCATCAGAACACTGACAAATAGCCTCTATCATAAGCTGTTTTATTATATCCTTTTTAACGTTTATTTTCCACTCTTTTTGCTAAATATTATCAGATTATTCTCGAATTTTCCAGAATACTTGAACTAATACCCGGTATCGCATTTTGTTTCATGCGTGGTTACTTTGCTTTGACAGAATTATATCTGTAGTAGTTCGCATTTTTCTTAAACTTCACTTTTGTCAGGATCGCACCGATGACGGTTGCGCCCACCTTATCCAGATTTTTTTTTGCTTCAATAATCGTTGATTTTTTTGTTTGATTGGCAGCGATAACCAATAAAACACCATCAACCACTTTTGAAATGATGCTAGCATCAGCAAAACTTAGTACTGGCGGTGTGTCAATGAGAATTACATCGTATTCTTCTCGACATTGTTTGATAAAGGTTTCAAATACTTCTGAATTCAGCAGCTCCGTTGGTGAAGCATGTTTATTGCCCGAGGTCAGAATTTCTAATTTATCAAGATTTTCCATTTTGTTAACAAGTGACTCTAATGCCAAGTCATCCATAAGCAGATTGGACAAACCGTTTTTTCTTTTATTAATATTAAAAATTGCACTTATATTGGGTAACCTTAAATCGGCATCAATTAACAATACCCGCTTGTCAGCCTGAGCAAATGTTACTGCCAGGTTTGCAATTGTCGTACTTTTCCCTTCTTCTTTCCCGGCACTGGTTATAAGCATCACCTGATATCGGTTATTTGAATTTTTAAAATTTATATTTGTCCGTAACAACTTATAACTCTCAGTTATAAGTGATGTGGGGTCGCTTAGTGTGATTAAATTTAATGTATCCATGTTATCGAACCTCCCCTTTAAATTCCGGAATGTCACCCAAAACTGATATGTTAATCAAATTTTCGATATCTTCGTCATTTCTGACCGTATCATTAATCAGGAACATCAAAATTATTACAAACAATGCTATAAAAAAACCTAACAAACCGCCAATAACAGCATTTAGAAGCGTATTAGGTGAAACAGGCGCTTGTGGTACCAAGGCCTGATCCAGGATTCGAATATTCTCTACTCCAACAATTTGTAAGACGGCAACTGTTAATTGTTTAGCCAGTTCATCGGCAATCTGTTTCGCGACTTGTGGATCAGAGTGTCTAAATCCAACTGTAAAAAGCCGCGAATCCGAAACACTTTCGATAATAACATTTTCTTTAAATTCATCATAGGAAATTGTCAACCCCAGGTTTTTTATTACTTCATTGACTACCAATCGGGTTGCTGCAATTTGCTTGTAATCGACGAGGAGTTGACTATTCGCATTTAATTGACCCAAAGAAACATCAATTGACCCCAAACTCCCCCCTTCCTGACCAATGTACAAAACCGTATTCGCCTCATAGACGGGAGTCACATATTTTATCGTATAAACATAAGCCGCCCCGAAACCAATAATTGTCAGCAACAGGATCAGCCACCATTTCTTAATGATGATTTCGAAAAGTTCTTTGAAATTTACTTCTTTTGTCGTTTCCATTTCGTTTTCCTTTCTTTTAAAGCCAACTAAGTACTTCAGTTCCAGTTTTCCTGATTGATGTCTTCATTAACATTAAACAAATTAATAATCACATCCAAATCTTCCTGATTGTATAACTCATACCATAACCCATCGATAATTTCCGAATAAGTTTTTAAGCGGTAATTTTCAAAAGTAAGATTTTCATCGCCGCCACTCATATTGAGATACTCTTTGAGTTTAGCTATATTAGCATCCGTCTCAATCCCATTGTTATAATAGGTTTCAACCAATTGTAATTTCTTTTTGAGACTCATCGTTGATAAATTCCTCATTAACGCCTTAACCACTTCTTGCTGTCTTGCAATCCGACCATAGTCGCCATCACCATCGCTGCGGAATCTCACATAAAAGAGTGCATCTTTTCCATTTAATAGCTGTTCTCCTTGACCAATAACTAACTGATTCTCATTTTTATAAAAGTCCTTTTGTGCTATTATATTCACACCGCCGGTCGCTTCAATGATACTGGCAAATGTATCAAAATCCAGTTTTACTGAAAAGTCCAGCTTAATACCCAACAATTCCTCAATCGTCTGATCAATTAATTCTCTTCCCCCATAAGCATAGGCATGATTGATTTTATCAAGTCCATACCCGGGGACATTAACCCTTAAATCTCTGGGCAGTGAAGCCATTACCATTTTTTCCTGAATCGGATCATACATTAACACCATGATAATATCACTTCTACCCGTTTCATCGGAGCGTTCATCTGTTCCATAAATTGCAAAAATAACGGTTTTTCTCGTATCAACCAATTCCAATAAATCTTCATTATTTTGATTTAAAACATCCTCGATCGAACCTAAATCTGTTTCATTTTCTGAGTTAGAGTTCTGGTTATTACCGATCGACGATCTGTCATTCATATTTAAAAAGATGAACAAACTGACAACCATTACCAGGATTAAAACACTCCATAGAAATATAATTGATTTTCGTTTTTTCATGGCGTTTGATTCCTTTCTCAGTTTAACTTGCATGAATTGAAGAACTAAAACAGTTAACCAGACAATTCGATGTCTATTTTAGGTAATCCCCATTGTTATGATTAACTTCAGAATTGTCTTTATAGGTAGGGACAATCGTTTTAACCCTATTGATCAGCGCTTTTTTGTTAGATAAGTTAAGCAAGGGTCTCAGTTCTTCAAGTGAATTTTTAAGCTTGGTATAGTCAATATCACCCGGTTTACCTACTCTGATTTTTTCAAATCGGGTTTCTGTTAAGCCTTCTTCATCCATCAGCAGCTCTTCGTATAGCTTTTCTCCTGGTCTTAGCCCGATGATCTCAATCTCTATATCTTCATTAAGCTTTAATCCTGAAAGCTTAATGAGGTCAACCGCCAGGTCAAATATTTTCACTGGTTGGCCCATATCCAACACAAAGATCTCTCCACCTTTTGCGATAGCACCGGATTGTATTACCAATTGCGCCGCTTCTGGTATGGTCATAAAAAAGCGGATGATCTCTTTATGTGTTACGGTGACAGGACCGCCTTCCTTAATTTGTTTTTTAAACAAGGGAACAACCGAGCCGTTACTACCAAGAACATTTCCAAAACGAACAGCGGTAAACTTTGTTTTACTTTGTCGGGCCAGTCCTTGAATGATCATTTCACAAATCCGCTTGCTAGCACCCATAATGTTAGTAGGATTGACCGCCTTATCTGTCGAAACCATCACCAGGCGATCGACACCAAACTCATGGGCAGCTTCGGCAATGTTTTTTGTCCCAAAAACGTTGTTTTTGATCGCTTCCCAGGGTGAACGTTCCATCAATGGTACATGTTTGTGGGCAGCGGCATGGAAAATAACATCCGGATGGTAGGTTTCAATAATTGAAAAAACATCATCACGATCGCGTACCGAGGCAATGATTACGTCCAAATTAATCTTATCTTCATAATCATTAATCAGTTCATTTTGTATTTCATAAGCACTATTCTCATAATTATCCAGAATAATTAATTTCCCCGGGTTGAATCTGGCAATTTGTCTACACAATTCAGACCCAATTGAACCGCCTCCGCCAGTCACCATGATAATCTTCCCTTCTAGATAACTGACAACTTCTCGTATATTAAGATTAACCGTTTCTCTACCCAGTAAATCTTCAATCTCAACATCTCGAATTTTACTAAGTGAAACCTGACCATCAATCATTTCACGAATCCCCGGTACAATTCGAACCTTGGCAGCCGTACGCTTACACTCACTGATTATCATGCGAAGTGTTGTTGGGTCTGCTGTTGGGGTGGCAATAATAATCTCATTAACATTATACTTGTGTGCAACGCTGCCGATATCATAGTTATTTCCCAGAACTTTCACCCCGGCAATTGTTTTATTGAGCTTTGTCGCATCATCATCAATAAATCCGATTACCTGACCATAGTTTGACGCATGATTTTTTATCTCTGTTGCGATCAGTGTTGCGGTAGCACCACTACCAATAATTAAAATTTTCTTTTCAAGATCCTGTTTCATAAAGATTTTTCTGTTTTTAAGACTTCGCATCAATCGATAACTAAAACGCCCACTGCTGACAAATGCAATCTCAAAAAGCATACTTGTTATATAGATTCCAAAATATAGTCTTTCTCCCATATAGATGAGATAAATAATGCCAAATACGTTCGCTACTACTACTGCCAGGAGAATTTTTAATAACTCTTCTACCGAAGCATAGGACCACAAACTGTTGTATAAATCAAAATACCTGTAAATCAACAGCTTTCCAACCGTAAAAACAAAAACACTATTTATATAAATGCTAATGATTTCAGACGGTATATTTCCCTCATAATGTAAAAATAAAGTCAATAAAAACGCCGCATTTACTGCCACTATATCAGCTACAATAAGAAATAATTGTCGGCTTAATTTTGTTTCCATGGGTTACCTCACTTTTGGCAGATTAATTATGACCTTTACTCCGATCATTTGAAAATTTCATTGATTTAAGTATTTTTTATCAATGAAACCAGAATCTTTTCCTTTTATTTAGAGCCGGCACCATCAATTCGCAATCTTGGATTATCATTCCCGGATTCTCCGTAAAGAGCATTTGTCCACATTCTTCACCAAAAGCTTTTATCACCGTTTCATAAGCCATTTTCATAAAAGGTGGGCGTTTGATCATATCATGTGCATCCGAAGCAACAATATGAATTAATCCGGTTTCGATCCACTTAAGTGCCTTTTTTCTGGTTTTGCTTTCCATAATATAACGCGATGTAAGTTGTCCATAAATACCGTTCTTACTCAAATACGCAAATTTTTCCGGTTTTTTTGAAAATATTTCATACCGTTCGACATGAGCTAGAACTATTTTATAACCTTTTTCCTGGAGCTCGAAAAGCATTGATTCGTGAAATGGATAATAATGATAATAGGGGAGTTCAATCAGTAAGTATCGACTGTCACCCATGGTATGGGCTTTTCCTTGATCGATCCCAGCCATGCTTTCTTCACTAAGATAAATCTCGTTACCTAAATGTAGCTTAAAATCAATCTTTTCTCTGACAATATATTCTTTTAGCAATTGATACTGCTTGTCCACCTTTTGATTATGATAGGCCGGCATATTAAAATGGGGTGTCAGGATCATCTCATTCACCCCTTCATTCATTGCCATATGCATCATCTGAACTGAAGTTTCTAAATCTTTCGCACCATCGTCTACTCCTGGTATCATATGTATGTGTGTATCAATCATTATCTCACGCTTTGAGCATTCCTTTCAATGGGATCTAGTACATTTCAAGCCCTTTTTAATCGCGACTAAACAAGTCCCGTGTATATACCTTATCGACAACATCTATTATCTCGTCCGAAAGGCGATTAGCAACAATGACATCAGCAATTTTTTTGAATTCATCCAAATCTCTTATCACTCTGGAATTAAAGAAATCACTTTCCTCAAGAGTTGGTTCAAACACAACCACTTCAATTCCCTTCGCTTTAATTCGTTTCATGACACCTTGAATAGCCGACTCACGAAAATTATCAGAATTCATCTTCATTGTTAACCGAAAAATGCCGACAATTTTAGGTTTTCTTTTTATGATCATATCTGCAACATGATCTTTTCTGGTACGATTTGCATCCACAATTGCCGACATAATGTTTTGAGGAATGTCGGCGTAATTTGCCAGCAATTGTTTGGTATCTTTCGGCAAACAATAGCCGCCATAACCAAAAGACGGGTTGTTATAATAATTGCCAATTCGAGGATCCAAACTTACACCCTGAATAATATCGTGAGTATTGAGACCTCTTACCTCTGCATATGAATCGAGCTCATTAAAATAAGCGACTCTTAAAGCCAGGTATGTATTGGCAAAAAGTTTGATTGCTTCTGCCTCCGTAGAATTCGTGTAAAGAATTTGAATATCTTTTTTTAACGCACCCTGAGCCAGTAATTCCGCAAAGACTTGTGCACGTTCTGAGCGCTCTCCAACCACAATTCTTGACGGATAAAGATTGTCATACAAAGCATGCCCTTCTCTTAAAAATTCTGGTGAAAAGATAATATTCTCTGCTTCAAATTTTTCTTTTATGGCCTCTGTATAACCAACTGGGATGGTAGATTTTATAATCATCACCGCATCTGGATTGATGGCCAAAACGTTTGCAATAACCGCTTCAACGGTTCTGGTATTAAAATGGTTTTTTTCCGGATCATAATTTGTTGGTGTTGAAATAATCACATACTCGGCATCTTTGTAAGCTTCATAGTTATCAGTTGTTGCACGTAAATTAAGTTGTCTGGTATTTAGATATTCTTCAATTTCACTGTCAATAATCGGAGATTTTTTATTGTTGATCATCGCAACTTTTTCTTTTATAATATCAAGTGCAATAACCTCGTTGTTCTGAGCCAATAAAATGGCATTTGACAACCCCACATAGCCGGTTCCGGCGATTGTTATCTTCATTTTAATATCCCCCGTCGTTATCTTATTTATTGATCTTGTAATATGATTTATACCATTTCACAAACTGAGCCAAACCCTTTTCAATACTTGTACTCGGTTTAAAACCAATATCTTTCTCAAGATCGCTGACATCCGCATAGGTTATCAACACATCACCTGGTTGCATCTCCATAAATATTTTTTCCGCTTTCATCCCCAGTTGATCTTCTAAGATCGTAATGAAGTGCATTAAATCTACCGGACTGTTATTTCCGATATTATAGATCTTATACGGTGCAAAACTTGTGCTTAAATCATCTACGCGTTCATCCCAATTCTCATTGGCAATGGGAATTTTATCAATTAATTGGCTGATACTCCGTACAATATCGTCTACATAAGTAAAGTCCCTTTTCATTTCACCGTGATTAAAAACCTTTATCGGTGTTCCTGACAAGATATCCTTAACGAAGGAAAAATAAGCCATGTCCGGTCTTCCATACGGTCCATAGACCGTGAAAAACCGCAATCCCGTTGTTGGAATATTATATAAATGGCTGTATGTATGTGCCATCAGTTCGTTCGCTTTTTTTGTTGCCGCATAAACCTCAACTTTGCATAAAAGTTACACTAAATACTTTTTGAAACTCAAAACCGTTGCCTCAGACATCTAAAAATGTCATCAGCTCCTGCAAGCTTTTGCCACTTTTTTGGAAAGCCTCCATTACTTGTTTGGCCTCGTGTTCCTTCTTTTGCTTTTGAAGTTCCAACAATCTGTCCGATAGAGCCTCCTGTTTTTCTTGAAGTTTTGTTAGCTCACTATTTATTCTTGTAATTTCAGTTTCAATCGAAGTTATCGATTTCGTCCGCGCCATCGTCGTATTCCTCCTCATTCTGGCTATCTGTATTTGTCATCAGCGACTGGTTCTTCGACAATAGATTGCCGATTCCGCTTGCAATATCACGAATATTATTCTCGTCCATGCCGAATGAACTTAGAATAACCTTCTGCCGTTTGGTTACGGCGTGATCAAGCCGATAATGGTCTTTACTCCGTCTAACCATTTCGATTTTTTCCAGTTCGCGAAGCGCCGCAGGCACCGTCATATAATTCGGTTTTGTATCTAATCGAAGCATCGTTTCCTTCAAGAGGTTGTAGATTCTGTTACGGACAATCAGTGCAATAAATTCGATAAACAGCTTTGCAGACAATGATTCGGAAGTGTGAACCCGGTTGCTTTTAGACCCAATAAACGATTTGTCCGTGCTGAATAGTTTTTCAGAGATATCCCGACCTTTGTAATGGATAAGTGCCTGTGATACAGTCATTTCAGTAGAGGTGATAATGCAGAAATAACCGCATTGCTCCAACTTTTTCCGAACGACATCCTTTTTTTCTGTATACGAGACAAGCGCATGCTTGTTGTTATAGCGAAGGTCAAAATATTCGTGATATACGTTCCCAAGTGTGATATCTTTTCCAATATGTTTTTCCAAATACAATCCAAGTCTTTCAATCAGTTGCTCCAGCTGTTCTCTCTCAGCAGCCTGTTTGGAAGGGTTGAAGTATAAATGGAAATATCTAAGAGTATTATCGTCCTCATACAACTTAGCTAAAACTGTTTTTCCATAAACTCTGTATGAACGGATAGCACACTCACGATCAGTTTCAAATGTATTTCGGTTCGCTGTTATCAGCTCAGATAYGAGATTTTTACGGCCTTTAACCATGATGATGAAGGAGTAACCATTATCTTCCATGTATTTTATATTGGCTTTGCTGAAATATCCTCTGTCCAGAATAAAACCGACCGATTTATAATTGTACTCTTTCACCTTGTCTACCATATACTCAAACTGGGAAACATCGGTTATTGAACCTGGATATTCCTCATAAAATAGCGGAACTCGGTTGGTCTTATCAAATGCTAATGCAAGATTAAACACTGGAAGTCCTTTTTCATCCTTCGCTTTGCCGTATTCTATAAGATCAATATCACCGGCTTGGCAGTTCTTGTTTGTTGAATCATACGAAATGTAAATGCATTGTTTATGATCACGTTTTTTGTTCCAGTCATTTAGGAAGCCAATAATCTGTTCCCGAGTAACTGATTTAAGGAACCGGCTTACTTTTGAATCGCTGTATATCCTCATTCCCTCCGAAAACAGTGGGTGGTTAAATGCAAAATCAGGATAGTACTGGCCTGCATTTTCTTCATCAACAATCAGATATGCCATTAGATCGAGTAGTAATCCACAGTCTTTTGGAAACCATGTATTCAGAAGATTCTCTAACTTATATTCTTGGAGAACCTTTTGGATTACCGCATATGAACCAATCTTCAAAGCGCAGCTTCGATAAGAATCCGGCAGTTCTTCTGGAAGGGTAACCTCCGGAAAGTAATCTTGAAATTTCTCGTTCGGATACATGACATCATGATTATCTGAATGAATCTTTCCGATGATGGTACGTTGGGGTATGGCATATTTCTTTTCGACATTGTATTGTTGGCCGTATTGAAAAAGGACATAAGTTGAATCGCCCTTTTTCTTGGTGATTATCTTGCCCCTAACCAAAGGGATTTTGACTGTGTAATCGTAGTACATGAGCAGCCTCCTTTAGTGTAACTGTTACACTAAAATTATACTACTTTTTTCTACGTTTTGCAAGTGAATTTCCTTGATTTTACTGGGGTTTTGAGACTTTCTCACACAGTTTTTTATGACTTAGTGTAACCTAGATGCAAAGTTCACAATAAAGGGAAACCGGATGATCAACATTATGGTTCGTAGAAAATGGCACAACTTTATTTCCACCATAAACAGAACTTGACGAAGCATATATTAGATGCCTAACCGGGTAATTGCGACATGCTTCAAGTACATTCATAAATCCGATGAGATTTGAATCAAGATAGGCATAGGGATTGCTAATCGAAAAACGAACTCCCGCCTGGGCTGCCAAATTAATTACATACTCTGGACGATGTGTTTCAAAAATCTTATCAACTGAAGGCTTATCTTTTAAATCAGCCTTGTAAAATAAAAATTGTTTATGTGCTTCCAAAATTGCTAATCGATCTTTCTTTAACGATTGTTCATAATAATCGTTCAGATTATCAACGCCTACAATTTGATGATTCTGTCTAAGCATTAAATTCGCCAAATGAAAACCAATAAAGCCTGCTACCCCAGTAATTAGTATCTTCATTTTTACAACCGCCTTTATTATCGACTTGTTTTTTTTGATAGATAATTTATATTTTACCCTTTTTGCTCCCATCTTACCAGTTTTTTAATTAATATTCATTCCGATAAAATAGTTTTCCATTTTTATATTGTTTTATCATAACTTAAAAAAAGCCCTGTTTAAAACAAGACTTTTCAAAACTTTTATTTTTGAGATTGTGTGAAATGATTTTGATCGATCGTTCTCTAGTCAACTTTTGCTGTCAAAAGGTTAAAGTTGTTGGCAACTACCGAGAAATCAGAACTGGCATTCAACCGCTGAAATCCGCTATACGAATTATCAGATACTTGAATTGACGTTCCTTCCGGGTTGTAAATCAAATAAGAATACGCCGTACCACTGTTCGTAAAGGTATTATTTCGAAGGACTGCCTGCGATCCCACGCCTCTGAATCCGATGCCATATTTATCAATGCTTTTGTATTTAAAGTTTGAATTTTCAACAACGACGTTGGTCGTTTTTGATGCGCTGTTAGCACTTATTAAAGGAATTTTATCCACATTCGTTACGTCCATGCCAGAAATATTTGTATCCTTTACTTCTCCGATTAACCAGAATAGTGCTCCTGCCATACCGGTTGAGTCGACAGTAACATTTGAAATATTTGACTGCGAACTGTTACCAATGCTGAACGCTCCAATATCGGAGGTCGATGGTATGGCTCCGCTGATATTTACATCGTTTATGCTTAAGTTATTTGCATTTACAATTTTGAATCCCAGACTACTGCCTTCGATGCTTAATCCTCTGATGGTAACGTTATTCGCACCGGTATTGATGTGCATACCGACGACACTGTTTTTAATACGACAGTTCTCAAAAACGATATGATCAGGAGCGGTAGGGAATTTGTCATTGCCAGCCACCGCAATTCCTCCTCCAGAAGCATTGTTAAACTCGACATTTCCAAAGTAAAAATGACTGTTATCACCGCGGATGTATGCCGAATGTAACCATTTTGTTCCGCCCTCGCTCGAATTCAAAACACTGTCTGTCATCGTAAAGTTATTGGTTCCTGAAATTTGAATCGGCATGCCAGATTTATCAATTTTCAGATTGCTGATGGTAATTCCAGTATTTCGAGTACTTCCAGATTGCCCCATTTTTATGCCAACATACATACTGTCCATAGCGACATCTTTGATCGTCAGGTTACTGATCCCCTGAAAAAACATCCCCTGCACATTACTGATCATGCTGTTTGCATAATAATCGGTTCCAGCGATCGTGTTTTGAGATTTTAGTGTCAATCCTTCAATGGTTACGTTTGAAATATATGATGCGGGATTCGACCATAGAATATTTGCAACTGCTGACTGCTGGGGCGCCATGTATAAAGTCGCGCCATAGCCGCTAATTTTTGTATTATTCTTTAATTCCAGTTGACTCGTAACCATATAGGTTGCAGCAGGCATTGTTAAGGTTACATTTTTACTACTTGCCTCGTTAATGGCTTTTTGTATCGCTGATGTATCATCACTGACACCATCGCCTTTCGCACCAAAATCTCTGACGTTGACTTCCTGACTCACTGGTGGGGTTGGTTCTGTGACTCCTGGGTCTGTGACTCCTGGGTCTGTGACTCCTGGGTCTGTGACCACTGGGTCTGTAACCACTGGGTCTGTAACCACTGGGTCTGCGGGTTCGTTGGCTACTCCAGCTGACTGCTTTTCAATGATGATTTCAATTGCCTCTAAGCGCAGACTTTTTCCTTCCGAGCCTGAGAGTGCCCCGTCTGACACCCAACCTTGAACCCAACCTTCATTTTGAATATGGGTTCGGTATTTAACAGAATAATTTGCTGCATTCTCACCGGTTAATCTAATCTGGATTCCTTCCAGCCGAAATCCTTCGCCTTCAGATCCTGAAAATTCTCCGTTTGTAGCCCATTCCTGCTCCCATCCCTTATTTTGCACATGTGTCCGATATTCAATTTCTAACCCTGAGGGGACGCTTCCAGTCAGATTTATTTTTATTCCCTCGAGGCGATATCCCTTTCCTTCTGAACCGGAGAGTTCACCACTACTCATCCAGCCCTGTGACCAACCTTCATTTTGTATATGGGTCTGATAGGTGACTCCAGGTAATTCAGTCGCTTCGGTATCGATGGTTGCTGCTAAAACGTTCGAAGAAAAAACGCTACTTAACATCAATAGGATTACCACCACACTTACACAAATTTTCTTTGCGCGATGATCCAAACTATAACTCATTTTTTTGCTCCTTTCGGCAACCGGCTACCTTTCTCTTTGAGTTAAGGCCCTTAGTTTTGCGTCCCAACTTTTCAATTGGTTTGCCTTTATCGTGGACAAAATTGTTAATATTCGACCACTTTAATTTGTAAAATAAAGCCTTGTTCAAAAGAGCAAGGCTTTTAGTAATTGCTTTATTGAATTAATACGATAAACGATATGTCCATTTTTAAAATCGATTAGTCAACTTTTGCTGACAGAAGGTTGAAATTATTGGTAGCTACTGAAAAGTCCGAGCTGGAAGTCAAGCTTTGGAATCCGCTGTAAGAATTGTCAGATACCTGAATAGCTGTTCCTTCGGGATTGTAGATCAGATAAGAATATTCAGCACCGTTATTTACAAAGGTATTGTTTTGAAGCACTGCTTGTGAACCAACGCCTCTGAAACCAATTCCGTATTTATCGATATTGTTATATTCAAAACTGGAGTTTTCTACAACAACATTGGTCGTTTGAGACGCGCTGTTGGCACTAATCAAGGGAATCTTATCCACATTCGTTACATTCATTCCAGAAACGTTAGTATCTTTTACTTCACCAATTAGCCAGAATAAGGCTCCTGCCATACCATTGGCATCGACTGTAACATTTTCTATATTTGCTTGATAACTATTATTAATAATGAATGCACCAAGATCAGTAGTTGATGGCATCGCACCGCTAATGTTTACATCTTTGATATTCAGGTTGTTTGCATCCGTTATCTTAAACCCCAAACTGCTTCCTTCGATGGTTAAACCTGAGATACTCACATTGTTTGCACCAGTATTGACGTGCATACCGACAACACTGTTTTTAATACGACAATTCTCAAAGACAATATGATCGGGTGCAGTGGGGAATTTATCATTGCCAGCTACTGCAATACCGCCACCAGGGGCATTATTAAATTCAACATTGTTAAAAAGGAAATTACTGTTATCGCCTCGGATGTATGCTGCATGAAGCCACTTCGTTCCGCCAGAATTGGCATTCAGAATGCTATCTGTCATGATTAAATCGTTGGTACCAGAAACCTGAACAGGCATGCCAGTTCTATCGATATTGAGGTTGCTGACAGTAACTCCCTGATTCCGGTTGCTTCCAGATTGTCCCATTTTTAAGCCTACATACATACTATCCATCGAAACATCTTTGATCGTCAGGTTACTGATGCCCTGAAAAAACATCCCCTGAACGTTGCTGATCATGCTGTTTGCGTAATACTCGGCACCTGCAATCGTGTTTTGAGATTCTAGTTTCAATCCTTCGATCGTTACATTAGAAATATACGAATCTGGATTTGACCATAAAATATTGGCAACTGTTGACTGCTGGGGTGCCATGTACAAGGTTGCACCATAGCCGCTGATTTTTGTATTGTTCTTCATTTCCAATTGACTCGTAACCACATAGGTTGCCGCCGGAATTAACAAGGTGACATTTTTACTGCTTGCCTCGTTAATGGCTTTTTGAATGGCCAAGGTATCATCGCTGATACCATCCCCTTTCGCTCCAAAATCTTTGACGCTGACTTCCTGACTGACAGGTGTCGTTGGTTCTGTAACTTCTGGTTCTGTCACTATCGGTTCTGTGACTACCGGTTCTGTGACTACCGGTTCTGTCACTACCGGTTCTGTCACTACCGGTTCTGTCACTACCGGTTCTGTCACTACCGGTTGAGTAATTCTAATCGGTCTTCTTGGGGGTCTAACTCTGGCAGCAAACGCTGAATTTACTGGCATCGCACTGAATAATACAAATAGTGTGACTAAAAAAACAGATAACTTTTTCATGATGGTATTCCTTTCGGTAGCTGGCTGCCATTTTACAGGCCCTTAGCTTTGCGTCCCAACTTTTCAATTGGTTTGCCTTTATCGTTGGATAACGATGAATTCAGAACAAAAATAATTTCAAATAAAAAACTTCCCCTTCGGTAACTGGCTGCCATTTTACAGGCCCTTTAGTTTTGCGTCCCTGTTTTTCAACAGGTTTGCCTTTATCGTTGGAAAGTTATTCCACGATACTTATTAACTTAACTCTGTTTTTTTGTTGATACCTTCCTTTCGTTAGCTACCTACCGACTTATAGGCACTAAACTTTACGCCACTGAATTTTAACAGGTCCGTATTTACTCCTAGAAAATAAAACTGTAATTAATACAACTCAATCATTAGTTGTCATCTATTAAACGTCTCTTAAACCTATGCATTTGATAAATATGCGATCATTTTTTGTAACTATTAAAATGAAAGCAGGAGAATATTCGAATATTAAAGTATTTACTTTTACGAAGTCACTATATCACATATCCAGAGATTAGTCAATACCTGTTGGATGCTTTATATTAATAATATTTTAATACTTAATTGATTTTCCTAGATTCTTGCGTAATAATCAATTTTTGGGGCAAATAAAGAGTATATAAAAAATATCCAATAAATCCGAACTCAAAATATTAATTTATAGGAGTAAAATCAGTGCTAAAAAAAATAAAATTTCTACTCATTACAATGGATAAACGCTTTTTTAAAGGCATTTTCAAAGCATTTTATACACGTCATTTACAGTACCGAGGAAAAGCATACTGTCTAACCAATGAATTATACTTTCCTCCTCATACATCTTCAAACAAGAACATACGTATTGGACCTGCTGGAGAATTATTGGCTATCGGTGGCGATTTAACTCCAGAACGAATTATTTACGCTTTTAAAAACGGAATCTATCCATCATCACTCATTAATCAGCCAATTCTCTGGTGGACATCAGAAATTCGTTGTGTGCTGTTTCCTGATCAGGTTCATATTTCAAAAGTTATGTGGCGACTAATCAAGCATAATAGTTTTTATCTGACGGTAGACAGAGCTTTTATTGACGTTGTAAATGGGTGCACTGAATCAAGAGAAAACTACACTTGGCTAACACCTGAACGTAGAAAATCCTGCTGTGTTTTGCATGACTTAGGTTACAAACACTCCATCGAAGTTTGGTATAACAAAAAACTGGTTGCCGGTTTGTTTGGATTCGCCTTTGGCTCCTATTTCCATATTTCCTCAATGTTTACACGAATTAATCACGCTTCAAAATTTGCAATGATCGCTCTAGCCATTCGACTGGAAGAATTGAATTATGCAATCCTGGACTGCGGAACTTGGCCAACTGATCACCTGAAAAGTATGGGCGCTGTCATTATTGATCGTGATCAGTTTCTTGAGCTGTTGGACCAAAGTATTAAGGCTCCTGAAGTCATCGAAGATTGGGAAAGCTTGTTTGAAGATTGGGACTTTTGCCAAGCCGTAAAAAACCACTTTGTCAAAAATAAGCATGATACAATTTCATAAATCTGTATCAAACCTTGCCTAAAAGCGCTAGCCCCTGCCGTCAATTAGATCATATTCCGTTAGTAGCGCTTTAACCTGCGTCAATGAATTAAACATCAGCACATCTATGATCGATAAATTGGGAACAAATGTATTGTAATACTGCCGATAGTGTAGCGATTCTCGCGTTTTAATAAACTTTAAAAGAATTCCGTTTTTTTTAAATTGCTCTGCTGAATAAAGATCCATTCCACCAATTGAATTTATATAACGATTTGCTTTGAGTTCTTTGCATACGTAGATAACAGAATCCTGATAGTTCAGTTCAGGTGAAAGCTTGAAACTCGATTCGATGATCATCTCTGTCTTAATATCCAGATATGCACAAATTTCCGTAATGCTATTTATTAAATATTTTGCCACATTATTATCATCATAATTTATGATTGTTTCAATAAGTGGATAAACCGTTTTAAATTCCGGTGCCTTACGATAAGAATTCACAATCTTATTCAGAAAGGTAGACCTCCCCTTTGTTCCTTCCTGAATTGCGAAGCTGCGCTCATTGATTTTTAGGACGTAACTATCTTTATTTAATGGCAGCGTAATCATCGACGGCGCTCCATTTAATAATATCCGGTTTCTGTGAATCCATCCTTGTTTTATAAATTGCACATCATCAGCAATAACGAAACAATCCGAACAATTGATCATTTGATAATACCCAATGTAGGGGAATAGATAGGGTTGCATTATTGAAATATCCACTTTATTTCCTCACTTTTTTATTCAGACTGATTTTTTCCTAGCCGCTAAAGAAACTCCCTTTATATCGTCAGCTTATTTGCGCTTATTTCGATTAACCAGCAGTTCTTTTCCGGTTACTAATAAATATGTTAAGCATTCAAAATTTAATAATTTTGCCATCCCAAAATAAAAGCTAATCCCAATAGTTACCTGAATTATCAGGGTTAATCCAGGCGTCATATTGAACCATGAAACAAAGTAAATAATTATCCCCATTACCACCGACAATAGAAGTGAAGGCATCACGTCTTTCATCTGTTGCATATAACTATAATCCAACAGCATTTTGTTAGGATAAGCATTTATAAACGATGAGGCGACACTGCTAAAAAACATTCCGGCCGCAATGGCATAAATACCATAAAAAAGAGAGATCCCCAAAATCACCAGGCTGACTGCATTTTTAATAATTTCCAGTTTTAGGAATATATCACTTCGCCCTAAGGCATTAATTGCCTGAAGATTAGCCGTATGAATCGGGAGTAAAGCATAAGCAGCACAGGAGATCTGTAAGAACGGAACGCATGGCAACCATTTTTCAGTCAATAAAATGATTACCAGAGGTTCTGCAATCACCGCCAGCCCAACCATCATAGGAAAGATAAAAAACGCACTGGTAACGATCGCTCTTCTAACCATTTCTTTAACGCGATGCAAATTATCTTGTTTGAGGGCAAGGGCTGGGAACATAACCGATTGGATTGAGCCATTAATATTTGCGACAATTAGTGACGGAAATTGTTGCCCGCGGTTAAAATAGCCCAACATGGCCGGATTATATATTTTTGCGACGAATAAACTTTGGATATTGGTGTATAACATATTGATGAGCGCTGAAACTAATAACTTCCAACCATATGAAAAAAGCCCCTTTAAACTTGCTAAGGAGAAAATAAAACCTGGCCGCCACTTCACTGTAAACCATAGAATCAAAGCCACAATGAATTGATTAGTTAGCTGCTGAGCCACTAACGCCCATGCTCCAAAGCCATTGTAGGCCATTGCAATACCGACTATCCCAGAAACCACAACCGCCCCTAAACTGCTGTAAAACAGTTTTCTGAATGCCAGATTTCTGGCGACCACTGCATTTTGAATTGAATTCAAGCCGCCTAAAAACAGTGTAAGTGATAAGACCCGAAGTAGTGGTGTAAGCATTTTATTCTCAAAATATCCAGCCATCAGTGGCGCCCCAAAAAACAAGGCCACATAAAACACCCCGGCAACGGCTAGACTTAAGAAAAACACGGATGAGAAATCCGATTCATTTGCATCTTTCTTTTGTATCAACGCAGTGTTAAATCCGTATTGAACAAACACATTCGCAAATGAAATAAATATTGCAATTAAGGCAATTGTTCCATATTCTTCTGGCAAGATAAGACGGGCCAGGATAATTTGTACAATAAATTGTATTCCCTGAGTTCCCAGTCGCTCCAAAAATTTCCAGACTAAAGATGCAATCACTTTAGATTTTATTTGCTTATCATCCATAATCCCTCTTCCAGATTCATTTATTTGATCTGTTATTTTTAGCTACAAACTTTCTAATC